>SVFE01000004.1 GCA_015057055.1 Lachnospiraceae bacterium
GCTGTTTGGATAAATACAGTCAAATGTATTTTTTCTGTGAAAGGAGGAGGCTGTAATGCAGGAATATGTGCAAAGCATAGGAATATTGGTGCTGTATTTCGTAGTATTAGCCTCTTTGGCAGGGGGGTATCGGGTGTTTGGAAATCCGGAAGATGAAATATTCCGTAAAATATTGCACTTCATTTTGCTTGGTTCATTACCGGTTTTTCTGTTTTGTTTTGCGACCTGGACGGGAGCGGTGGCGGCCGCGCTCGGTTTTGCCGTGGTTGTCTATCCTCTGTTGC
The DNA here is from genome assembly GCA_015057055.1 of Lachnospiraceae bacterium. Classification (GTDB taxonomy): domain Bacteria; phylum Bacillota; class Clostridia; order Lachnospirales; family Lachnospiraceae; genus NK4A136. The sequence continues at coordinate 285 of SVFE01000004.1, forward strand.
ATTTTGCAGAAAGAATAAAGGGGTTTTCTCATTTTTTTCATGAGCGAAAAGGCGGAGAGATTAAGAAAAGTCTGCTTCTTGTATTTGGAATGTTTGCTGTGGTAATTGCGGTGTTCTGGGGATATTTTGATGACAGATTACTGGCAATGGCAGGGGTTTATGCCTGGGGAATCGGGGATGCCCTGGCTGCCATCATCGGAAAACGGTATGGAAAACATAAAATACGGGGACGTTTTCTGGACGGTAAAAAAAGTCTGGAAGGCTCCGGAGCAATGTTTGCGGCATCTTTTTTCAGTGTGTTCGGAATACTTCTGCTGCGGGGCGGCCCGGTGTGGTATCTGCTTATGGGAATTGCGCTTATTACTGCGTTGGTGACGACGCTGGTGGAATTGTACGCAAAAGAGGGGAATGATACCGTGTATTGCCCACTGGCGGCAACGACGGTAATGCTGCTTTTCTTGCAAATGATCAGTGATTTATAGCGGGGATAAAGTATGAGAGAAAAAACAAAAGGTAAGAAAACCCTCCTGATGTCGGTGCTTATGAGTGCGCCGGGGCCTCTTATTATCGGACTGGGGCTGATGGCAGGAAGAAGTGCGACGCAGATGGCGGACTTTGTGCGGCGGAGCGCGGAACTTTTGGCAATTATTGTTTCCTTTGCCGTGTATTGTAAAACAGAAAAGTTTACCGAAGAGGAAAATGAAAAAAAGGAAACCATTCAGCGACAATCCAACCGTTTTGTGGGAAGTATGATGTGCCTGGGCGGCCTTCTTATGATGCTGACTACCTTTTGGGCTTCCGGGGAGGAGAAAGGAAATGTAATTACGGGACTGGTGATTGCGCTGCTTGGCGTGATTGCCAATACCATCTTTTGGTTTCGCTATGCAAAACTTTCGGGGGAAAGCAACAATGCGATTCTTGCCGTGCAGGCAAGACTTTACCGTGCCAAGTCGCTGGTTGATATTTGCGTAACGACAGCACTTACATCGGTTTATTTCTTTCCTGAAGCAGCGTTTTCCTATTATCTTGATTTGATCGGTTCTTTGGTTGTGGAAATTTATTTGATTTATTGCGGTATCAAAACCATGCGGGAAGCAGGGAAATAATACTGTTTTTTGCGGCCGTTTTGTGTTATAATTTTGAAAACAACAGTTTTCCTGACATAAAGAAATTCTGCGTGAAAGGTGACGGCAAATAAAAGAAACAAAACGGCTTATAACGGGCCGTGTTATTTGACGTACCTTTGGAAAAGAAAGGTGCGTTTTTTATTTTGAGATTATGTTTTCCGGTTTTGTCTTTTGAAAGGAGGCAGGGGAATGGATACCAGAGTAGCGGTAATGAGCATTATTGTGGAACAAAGCGATTCGGTAGAGGTGTTAAACGGTATTTTGCATGAGTACGGTAATTTTATTATAGGACGAATGGGGATTCCCTACCGGCAAAAAAATATCAACATTATCAGCATTGCCATTGATGCGCCTCAGGACAAGATTTCCGCGCTTGCGGGGAAAATAGGGAAATTGTCCGGAGTCAGTGTAAAGACGGCATTTTCCGGGGTGATTACCCATGAAAAATGAAAACAAACAAAGGATTGATAAATTAGCAAAAGAGCATAGCCTCTCCCTGCAGGAATACGAGGCACTGCTGACGGATGGGGATAGCGAAACGGCTGCATACCTAACGGAAAAAGCGATGCAGGTAAAGCAGGAATGGTATGGCGATACGGTATTTATCCGAGGATTGATTGAAATCAGTAATATTTGCAAGAATGATTGTTATTACTGCGGGATTCGGAAAAGCAATGCAAAATGCCAGCGGTACCGGCTTACGAAGCAGCAGATTTTGGATTGTTGTAAAGCCGGTTATGAAATTGGTTTTCGTACGTTTGTGTTGCAAGGCGGAGAAGATGCATACTTTAATGATGAACGTTTGGCCGATATCGTCAGCAGAATCAAATCATCATTTCCGGATTGTGCCATCACCCTTTCCATGGGAGAGAGAAGCTTTGCAAGTTACCGGAAATTGAAACTGGCAGGCGCCGACCGCTATCTGCTGCGTCATGAGACCTCAGATGAAGAACATTATCGCCAACTTCACCCAGCGGAAATGTCCTGGGAGGAGAGATTAAAGTGTCTCGAACATTTGCGGGAACTCGGATATCAGGTGGGGTGCGGATTTATGGTGGGTTCGCCTTACCAGACGGATGCAATGCTGGCCGCAGAGTTGAAATTCATTGAAACATTTCATCCGGAAATGTGCGGTATCGGTCCGTTTATTCCTCACAAGGATACCCCGTTTGGGGACCGAAGTGCCGGTTCGGCGGATATGACCTGTCGGTTACTGAGCCTGATTCGTTTAATCAGTCCGGGGATTTTGCTTCCAGCCACCACAGCGCTGGGGACATTGGAAAAAGACGGACGGCTCCGGGGAATACAGGCAGGGGCCAATGTGGTAATGCCGAATCTTTCGCCCTACGAGGTGCGGGACAAATATATGCTTTATGATAATAAACTGCATGCCGGGGCAGAATCGGCGCAGGAACTGGAAAAATTAAAAGCGGATCTGGCGACCATCCAAAGTCTAGTGGTTGTCTCCCGGGGAGACGCATTGCGGGAAAAGCAGTAAACAGGAAAAAGTAAAATTAAGAAAATATAACATAAAAGTACAATAGGAAAAGGAGACAAAATGATGGCAGTTTACAACCCGAAATCGAAGGCAGCCGAAGAATTTATCAATGATGAGGAGATACAGGAGACTTTGCGTTATGCAGAGGAAAATAAGAGAAATGAGGCTTTGATTGACGAAATACTGGAAAAAGCAAGGCCGAGAAAAACCGCGGAAGGATGGAATTGCAGCGGACTTTCCCATAGGGAGGCTTCCGTACTTCTGGCCTGTGATTTGCCGGAAAAAATAGAAAAGATGTATGCAATTGCAGCAGAAATCAAACAGGCATTTTACGGAAATCGAATTGTGATTTTTGCGCCCTTATATCTGTCCAACTACTGTGTGAACGGTTGCGTATATTGCCCGTATCATATGAAAAACAAAACGATTCCCAGGAAAAAACTGACCCAGGAAGAAATCCGCCGGGAAGTCATTGCGTTACAGGATATGGGGCACAAACGTCTGGCGATTGAAACCGGGGAAGATCCGGTAAATTGTCCATTGGATTATGTGCTGGAAAGCATTAATACTATTTACAGTGTTCACCATAAAAACGGGGACATCCGAAGGGTTAATGTCAATATTGCAGCGACGACGGTAGAAAATTACCGGAAGCTTCATGAGGCGGGCATCGGTACCTATATTCTTTTCCAGGAAACCTACCACAAAGAAAGCTATGAGAAACTTCATCCCACGGGGCCGAAGAGCAATTATGCTTATCACACTGAGGCCCATGATCGTGCAATGGAGGGCGGAATTGATGATGTGGGACTGGGGGTATTGTTTGGTCTGGAACTTTATAAGTATGAATTTGCCGGACTGCTTATGCATGCCGAGCATTTGGAAGCGGTGTACGGCGTGGGACCGCATACCATCAGTGTGCCGCGGTTGAAACGGGCGGATGATATTAATCCGGATGATTTCGATAACGGCATTGATGATGCCACTTTTGAAAAAATCACGGCTTGTATCCGTTTGGCTGTACCCTACACGGGAATTATTATTTCCACGAGGGAAACGGAAGAGGTCCGGGGTAAATTATTGAAACTGGGGGTATCCCAGGTGAGCGGCGGTTCCCGGACTTCCGTGGGCGGATATGCCGGATATACGCCGGAGGAGAGACCCCATGATACGGAACAGTTTGATGTATCGGACCAACGTTCCCTGGATGAAGTTGTCCGTTGGCTTATGGAAAACGGACACATTCCGTCCTTCTGCACCGCCTGCTACCGGCTCGGAAGAACCGGCGACCGGTTTATGAGTCTTTGCAAGAGCGGTCAGATCGGAAACTGCTGTCATCCCAATGCACTTATGACATTGACGGAATATCTGGTGGATTATGCCGGTGAAGAAACCAAAGAACTGGGCTACAAAATGATCGAAGAAGAATTAAAGAATATTCCCCGGGAACAGACCAGGGAAATTGCAGCAGAGCATATTGCAGAGATTAAGAATTCAAACAAACGGGATTTCAGGTTTTAAAAAGGAGGTGGCATCATGCAGGAACAGGTATCGGCGCAGCGGGTGCACATAGCATTTTTCGGAAGACGTAATGTAGGAAAGTCCAGCCTCATCAACGCGGTAACGGGACAGAAGCTTTCGGTTGTGTCAGAGGTCAAAGGGACCACTACGGATCCGGTAAAAAAAGCAATGGAGCTTTTGCCGATTGGCCCGGTGGTAGTGATTGATACCCCCGGATTTGATGATGAAGGACCGCTGGGGGAACTTCGCGTGGAAAAAACCAAAGAAATCTTACGACAGACGGATGTGGCGGTGCTGGTGGTTGATGCTACGGCCGGAAGAACCCCTGAGGAAGTGGCGTTTCTTAATGCATTGGAGAAAAAAGAAGTGCCTTATATCCAGGTCTATAACAAGGCTGACCTTTTGGAAGATGAGAAAAAAGATCCTTCGGCGGTTTATGTCAGCGCGGCCAAAGGAAGCGGAATCGAGAATTTAAAGGAAATACTGGGAAATCTTGCAAAGAAGAAGGAATCGGACAAACGAATTGTGTCGGATTTGCTTTCGAAAGGGGATGTGGTATTGCTGGTAACGCCGATTGATGAATCGGCACCGAAAGGCCGTCTGATTTTGCCCCAGCAGCAAACTATCCGGGATATTTTGGACGCAGGAGCCATGCCCTTGGTATGCCGGGATACGGAATTAAAGGATGCCCTGGGTTCTTTGGGGGCGCCGCCCAAGATGGTAATTACGGACTCCCAGGCGTTCGGAAGGGTTTCGAAAATAGTGCCGGAAAGCATTCCACTGACCTCGTTTTCGATTCTGTTTGCCAGATACAAAGGCGATTTAAAGGCGCAGGTACAAGGAGCCGCCATGCTTTCGAAACTGAAAGAGGGGGACCGCATTCTGATTGCAGAAGGCTGTACCCATCACCGGCAATGCGGCGATATCGGAACGGTCAAATTGCCGGCGTGGATTCGGGCGTTTTCCGAAGCCGATGTGAAGATGGAATTCATGTCCGGGGGAGAATTCCCGGTTGATTTATCCGCCTATAAGCTGGTGGTTCACTGCGGCGGCTGTATGTTAAATGAGACGGAGATGAAAAACCGTATAAAAGCGGCCAAGGAACAACATGTTCCGGTCGTAAATTACGGTGTGGCGATTGCGCATATTCACGGAATTTTAAAGCGAAGTCTGGAATTGTTCCCGGATGTTTTGGAATTGCTGTAACGGAACCCGGCTACGGGCCAAAAAGAAAAGCAACAAAAAATCCGCCTTGGCGGATTTTTCGTTTTTCTCTTATGTTCAGAGTGTATATAAGGAATTTAATCAGGAATTCCAAAGACTCTGTTTGACTTTGGCAAGGGCCCGGTTTACGGAAGGAATCGCCAAAACAATCAGGGTCAGTATCATTTCCGGAATCAGGTAGGATGCCTGATAAGCCAGAGAATAGGTTATCTGTCCGATTAGGGGCATGGAACTATCCCCCCAGATAACAACCCCTGCCAGAAAGGCAAAGAAAAATCTTCCGGCCACGCCGGCGATATAGCCGCGAATCAAGCCGTGTTTCTGATTGCAGAAGAAACCGGAAATTCCCAAGGCACCAAATGCCAGGATGTAATCCAAGAGAACCTGGGGAAAGGAAATAAATTTCGGATCCAGCACAAATTGTAAAAGACCGTAAGCCAAGGCGGTAAGAATTCCGCTTCCGGCACCGAACCAGTAACCGATGAGCACGATAAAGAGCATGGAAAAAAGCGTGATGGAGCCGCCCAGAGGGAGACTGAGGGTAGGGAGAAATTCCGAAGTAATGATACCCAGTGCCATTGCTACGGAAGCGTAGACGATAGGCAGGGCAACATTTCCGGTTTTCGGCCTCTTGCGCTTCGGAACGGAAGGTTCCTTCGATGTTTTCTCACGGTTAAGCCGGTAGAAAAGTAAAACGGAAAGGGACATCAAAACTGCAATCAGCAGGATAACGGTAATGATTCCCGGTGTTGTGAGGGTAAATTCACCCTCAGCTTCTGTGTAAAACAGGTTGTTCATAAAAAAATCCTCCTTACGATACAAACGCAAAGAGGGGCTACAATAATTGCTTCCTTACGCCGGTATTACCCGGTTCAAGTGATGAGGGTTTATGGCACAGGCCACGTCTCAGCAAAAAGCACCCCTAGCGAATGTTTAATAAAAATATTCTGTTACGCACTTATGATAAGTATTGGAATGGTTTTTGTCAATATCGTACTTTCGTTTTTTCGAATTTATTGGTATGATAGGAGACGGAAAGTAACCAGAAAATAAAAACAACTATGAAAGAACAGAGATTACAAAATATGTTTCAATATATCTTATTTGACTTAGACGGTACACTGACCGATCCGAAAGAAGGAATATGCAAATCGGTACAGTATGCCTTGAAAAAGGCAGGAATTGAGGAAAACAATCTGGATAAACTGGAGCCCTTTATCGGGCCACCGCTTTTGGACAGTTTCCGGGAATTCTATCAGATGGATGAGGAAGCGGCCAGACAGGCGGTGAGCGATTACCGGGAACGTTTTTCTGTAAAGGGATTATATGAAAATGCGGTATATCCCGGCATTGATGAATTGTTAAAAAAACTGAAAGAGAACGGATGTCGTCTGGCGGTAGCTTCCAGCAAACCGCAGGTTTTTGTGGAAAAGATTTTAAAACATTTTTCTTTGTATACTTATTTTGATGTGATTGTGGGCAGTGAATTGGACGGTACCAGAGTGGCCAAGGAAGAAGTCGTGGACGAAGCGCTGCGCCGCCTGTACCTGTGTCAAAAAGAAGCACCGGAAACCGCGAAAAAGAAAACGGTTATGGTGGGGGATAGGAAATTTGATGTGGAAGGCGCAAGGGCTGCGGGAATTGCTTCGGTGGGTGTTTCTTACGGATATGCCGTGGGACGGGAATTGCACAAAGCCGGAGCGGATGCGGTAGTTCCTTCCGTGAAGCATCTGCAGGATTATCTGCTTCCCGGGCAGAAAGGCTCCTTTTGGCGTTCCCTTTCCATGCTGGTTCCATTTGCGGTATTTTTTCTTACCTATCAACTGGCGGGAATCCTGGGACTTTCCGTGATAGAGAGTTTACGGGCAAAGGAATCGTTTGCCGGATGGATTGCAAAGCATTCGGATTTGGCAGCGGCGCTGGTGGGAATGTTGGCCTTTGGCGGCAGCATTGCAGTGCTGTGGGCGGCTTTTCGTAACACGGATGTAATGCGGCTTCACAAAAGCAAATATATGGCACCAGGGCTGGTGCTGGCCGTTACGTTATCCTTGGGACTGAATATACTGATTGGCTATGTTGTAGAGTATTTCCGGGTTTATTCGGAGGATTATGCCCAGGCAACGGAGCGCGCCGTGCTTCCCCTTGGAATCGGCCTTTTGTATTATGTGCTTTTGTCACCATTGGCAGAAGAAATGGTATTCCGGTGGCTTTTGCAGGGGCGAATCCGCCACGGCCTTGGAAAAAATGTGGCGATTGTTACCACCGCTCTGTTTTTTGCTTTTTATCACGGCAATGTTCCCCAGGGGGTATATGCCTTCTGTATGGGGCTGGTGCTGGCAGTTTTGTATGAGTGGAGTGGGACGTTTCTGATGCCGCTGCTGTTCCATATTATGGCCAATGCAGCCGTTTATCTTATGGGATATATGCCTGCAGCGGTATGCGGCATTATTGTTACCCCGGTGGGCTGCGTGGTTTTGCTGGCGATTTCCGCTGCAATTTTCGGATATATCATAAAACTCAGAAATAGAAAGGAGACAGGAAAATGGTAAATCCTGCTAAGTTATTAAAGTTTCGAAAAGAATGGGGAGAATTTGAAACCCGTCACCCCAAGTTTGTGCGTTTCATCATGACCATTGCCAGAAACGGTATTTTGGAAGGGAGCATTATTGAAATTAAGGTTACAGCTCCTGACGGAACCGTTACGGAATCCAATATGCGGGTTTCCGCAGAAGATATGGAAATGGTAAAGGGATTACAGGAATAAAATTGTACTTTCCTAATTTGCAGAAAAATGATATAATACTTGTATCTTTTTTTGGGAGTTATACGAATGAGTAAAAAAGTATTGATTTGTGAAGACGCGAGACTGACGCGTACGACATTAAGAAAAATATTGACGGAAGGCGGACATGAAGTTGTAGGAGAAGCTGTTAACGGTGCGGAAGCAGTGGAAAAATACAAAGAATTGCAGCCGGAAGTGGTTTTTATGGATATCGTTATGCCGGAGATGGACGGACTCGAGGCGTTGCGTCTTATTTTGGAGTATGATCCCAATGCGCAGGTAATTATGTGTTCTTCCTTGGCGCAACAGAAAAAAGTCGCAAATGCTGAAACAATCGGAGCGAAGGATTTTATTGTAAAACCTTTTACTCCGCAAAGAGTGTTGGATTCCATTGCGAAAAAGGACGAGAAATAATGGAAACGATTTGAAAACCTCACCGGTGGCGGACGCTTTGGTGAGGTTTTATCTTTTTTTGGACGAATCATTGGGGGAATGAGTTTATTTTTGGAAAGGAGCGACCTTAATGGCGCAGGTTGATTACAATAAAGCAGCTAGATTGGGAGAGAAAGAATATCATATTTGTGTAGCCAGCGGGCAGTATCCCTACCTGCCGGTTTTGGATGAATTATTATCCCATGTGGAGGTGGAAGCCCAGGTTTCTTTGGGACTTGTGGAGATTCCCATAAATCAGATTGTGGGAACATACAGCGCAGGGCGGACGACGGCTTTTGCAAGGAATTTCATGCCGATTTTGGATTCTTCTTCCGAATTTGCCACCAAATGGAGTCAGTTATATGATGCATTGGCGGAAGAGGGACTGCGGGACCCCATCAAAGCATATGAATTTAATAATAAGTTCTATGTTATGGAGGGTAATAAGAGGGTTAGCGTACTGAAATTTATGGATGCGGTGAGCATCGAAGGAACGGTAACCCGTGTGATTCCCAAGCGGACCGATGACCCGGAATGCCGGATTTATTATGAGTTTTTGGAGTTTTATGAGGCAACGCAGGTTAACTATTTATGGATGACCAAGGAAGGCGGATTCCGCAAACTTCTCGAACTTACGGGTACGGAACCGGGAGAAAAGTGGTCGGAAGAAAAGGCCCAGGATTTTAATATGCTTTATACCTTCTTTGCGGCAGAATTTGAAGCAAAGGCGCAAAACAAGATTAAGATTACGGCCGGTGATGCCCTTTGCGTTTATCTGGAAATATACGGTTATGAGAAGGCCAAAGAAAAGGGGCAGGCAGATTTTAAGAAGGATTTGTCCAAAATCTGGAATGAAATATTGATGTACAACAATCCGGAAAGTGTGGCAATGGTGCTGCATCCTACGGAGGAATCCCAAAGAACGGCACTTACTAAGCTCTTCCCGGTGGGTACGCCGCCGCTCAAAGTGGCATTTATCCACGACAGCAGTGTACAAAATTCCGGGTGGACCTATGCCCATGAATTGGGACGAAAATACATACAGGATGTGTTTGGGGAAAAGATTATTGCCAGTTGCATTGAACGGGTAGACGGAGACAGTGCGGATGATGTTTTTGAAGCGGCAATCGAGGCGGGAAATAAAGTGATTTTTGCAACTTCCCCCAAACTTTGCGCCCCGTCGCTTAGGGCAGCGCTGGACCATCCTGAGATTAAGATTTTAAATTGTTCCATGAACAACAATCACAAAACCGTCCGGAGTTACTATTTGCGGTTGTATGAAGCGAAGTTCATAAACGGTGCCATTGCAGGCTCCCTGATTTCGGAGGGAAACATCGGTTATCTGGCAGATTATCCCATCAGCGGAACCACAGCGGAAATCAATGCATTTGCACTGGGGGTACAAATGACAAATCCCAGAGCCAGGGTATGTCTGGAATGGTCGAGTGTCAAGGACAGGGATTGGCGTGAAGAATTCCGGAAAAAAGAAGTGGAATTGGTTTCCGGCAGGGATTTGAACGCGACGGTGAGTGAGAATCGTGAGTTTGGTCTGTTCCGATTCCTGGAAAATGGAGAACATCAAAATCTGGCTATGGCAGTAAGACATTGGGGGAAATTGTACGAAGAACTGCTTCGTTCCGTGATGCGTGGCGGATACAAAAATGACGATGCTATCTCGGGAACCCAGGCATTGAATTATTATTGGGGAATGTCAGCGGATGCAGTGGATGTTATTTATTCCCGAAATCTTTCGGCAGGAGGAATCCGGCTTCTTCGGACCCTTCGGGAGGGAATCCGGAGCATGGAAATCAATCCGTTTACCGGACCGATTTATTCCCAAGACGGGTGCTGTCGTTGTGAAGACGGTCAGACGCTGGATATGAAAGACATTGTCAACATTGACTGGTTGGCGGAAAATATTGACGGATATATGCCGGAACTTACGGAACTGAAGGAAGAAGCAATAGAGTTGGTAAAATTACAGGGTGTGAAGCAAAACAATGAAAATACTGGTAATAGCAGATAAAGAATCGAAAAGTTTATGGGATTTTTATGAACCGGGAAAACTGGAGGGGATAGATTTGATTATCTCCTGCGGTGACCTTGACCCGCGGTATTTGTCCTTTTTGGTGACAATGGCCAATATTCCCCTTTTGTACGTGCATGGAAATCATGACGACAAATATGAGGATATTCCCCCCGACGGATGCGTATGCATCGAGGATAAAATATACGTGCATGAAGGCGTGCGGATTATGGGCCTTGGAGGTTCCCTGCGCTATAAAGTAGGAACGCACCAGTACGAGCAGAAGGAGATGCGTTCCCGGGTGAAAAAAATGTGGTTCCAGTTTTGGAAACACAAAGGGGTAGACATTATGGTGACCCACGCGCCGGCATGGAAAATCGGTGACGGTGAAGATCGCACCCACCAGGGATTTGAAGTGTTCGTAGAACTTCTGGAAAAATATTCTCCGCGGTATTTTTTGCACGGACATGTGCATACCAATTACGGCCGGAAGTATAAAAGGATTTCGTCATATAAAGAGACTCTGATTATTAACGGTTATGAAACGTATCTGTTTGAATATGAGACAGAATATGAAAAGCAAATGAAAAAAGAAAAGGAGCAGAAGTAATTATGCTTTGGGAAAAAAATGTGCGGAAGGTGGTTCCGTATGTGCCGGGTGAGCAGCCCAACAAAGAAAATATGGTGAAGTTAAATACCAACGAATGTCCTTATCCGCCGGCCCCGGCCGTGGAAAAGGCATTGAAGGAAATGGCCTATGATGATTTCCGGTTGTATCCGGCCCCGGGAGCGGATGATTTGGTGGCATCGCTGGCAGACTATTATCACAGAAAGCCTTCGGAGATTTTTGTGGGGGTCGGCTCGGACGATGTGATTTCGTTGGCGTTTTTGACTTTTTTTAATTCCGACAAGCCGATTCTGTTTCCGGATATTACGTATTCTTTTTACGAAGTGTGGGCAGGGGTTTACGGTATTTCGTTTGAAAAGCAGCCCCTTGATGAAAATTTCAGAATCCGTCCGGAGGATTATGAAAAAGAGAACGGAGGAATTATTTTCCCCAATCCCAATGCCCCCACTGGAATTTTGGAAGATTTGGATTTTATAGAATCCATACTGAAAAAGAATAAAGACAGTGTGGTGATGGTAGATGAAGCTTACATTGATTTTGGCGGAAAGAGCGCCGTTGAATTGATTGATAAGTATGACAATCTTTTGGTAATCCAGACATTTTCCAAGTCCAGAGCCATGGCGGGAATGCGTATCGGATTTGCCATCGGAAATGAAAAATTGATTGGATATTTAAATGATGTAAAATTCTCCATTAACTCCTATACCATGAACCGGCCGTCGCTGATTTTGGGAGTAAAATCCGTGGAGGATGCCGGATATTTTGAGGAATGTACGAGGAAAATTATCCGTACCAGAGAATGGATGAAAGAAGAACTAAAAAGGCTTGGATTTGAATTCCCGGACAGTATGACCAATTTTATTTTTGCAACCCATCCTTCCTATGCAGCGAAAGAGTTGTATGAATACTTGCGGGAAAAGAACATTTTTGTGCGGTACTTTAATTTGCCCAGAATTGACAATTATCTGCGAATCTCGGTGGGAACGGATGAAGAGGCGCAAATACTGATGAAAGCATTAGAGGAAAAAATCGGAGGTAGAGTATGAAATTCATAAAAGATATTTTAAAGGGAATGGTTATGGGAATTGCCAATATTATTCCCGGCGTAAGCGGCGGAACGATGGCCGTTTCCATGGGAATATATGACATATTGATTCATTCCGTTACTCATATTTTTAAAGAATTCAAGAAGAGTTTTAACGCGTTATTACCTATCGGCATCGGTATGGTTGTGGGAATTTTGGGATTGTCCAGACTTATTGAATGGATGTTTGATGCGGTACCGATTCAGACCAATTTATTATTCATCGGGTTGATTATCGGAGGTCTTCCTGCGGTATGGAACCGCGTGAAAGGGCAGACGGTACGGGTTTGGCACATTGTGGGCGCTCTGGCGTTTTTTGCGTTGGTGGTCGGCTTGGCAGTATTAGATGGTACGGAAGGCAGCGCGGCAGATTTGACATTCAGCCTTATGAACTGCGTTAAATTGTTTGTGGTGGGTGTGATTGCAGCGGCGACCATGGTAATTCCCGGCGTAAGCGGGTCCATGATGCTCATGCTTATGGGATATTATAATCCGATTCTTGAGACAATCAACGGCTTTATTGATGATTTGATTGCGCTGAACTGGGATGGAATCTGGGCCGGCGTAGGTGTTCTTGCTCCCTTTGGAATCGGTGTTTTGGTGGGAATCCTGGGAATTGCAAAGTTGATTGAAATTTTGCTTGTAAAAGCCCCTTATCTGGTTTTCTGGTGTATTATCGGTTTGATTGTGGCTTCCCCCATTGCCATCGTTATGCTGAATGACTTTTCCGGAATTAATGCGGTAAGTATTATCACCGGTATTGTAGCACTTGCAGTGGGATTTGTGGTGGCCATGAAACTCGGCGGCGACGAAGGTGACGAAAATGAAGGCAAAGCTGCAGAGACAGAAGTAAAAACAGAAGGATAAAACAGTGGAAGCATATACAAGTTTTGCGGCAGTTTATGATGAACTGATGGATGATACGCCTTACGAGGCGTGGAAAAAGGATATTGTTTCGCTATTTCGGGCAGAAGGGATTTCAGAAGGGCTGGTGCTTGACCTTGGCTGCGGCACCGGTACCATGACGATGCTTTTGGCAGAAGAAGGCTATGATATGATTGGTGCGGATTTGTCCATGGAGATGCTGGAAATTGCCCGGCAGAAGAAGGAAGGCACGGAATATGACATTTTGTATTTATGCCAGGACATGCGGGAATTTGAATTGTATGGCACCGTAGCGGCCGTTGTATGCGTCTGCGACAGTCTCAATTATCTTCTGGAGTTATCTGAAGTGGAGGAGACATTCCGGCTGGTAAATAACTATCTTGATCCGGGCGGAATATTTATTTTTGATTTTAATACGGTATATAAGTACCGGGAGATTATCGGTGATGCGGTAATTGCGGAAAACCGGGATAAATGCAGCTTTATCTGGGAAAATTATTACGAAGAAGAGACCGGAATTAACGAATACGCCCTAACGATTTTCGTAGAGGAAAAGGAAGGGCTGTTTCGAAAATTTGAAGAACAACACCTGCAAAAAGGCTATGAACTGGAAGAAATTAAAGAATGTCTCTTGCGTTCCGGAATGGAATTTGTAAAGGCTTACGATACGGAAACCGGAAAGGAACCTTGCGGGCAGACGGAACGTATCACGGTTGTGGCAAGAGAGCAGGGAAAGAAAAAGGAATTATAATTATGAAGGATACAATTACAAGAGCGACGGCGGCAAATGCACAAATCAGGGCATTTGTAGCCAATACCAAAAATTTGGTACAGACGGCATATGAGAAGCACAAAACATCCCCGGTAGTGACCGCAGCCCTGGGAAGAACATTGACGGCGGGTGCGATGATGGGAGTGATGCAAAAGGGAGAGAAGGATTTGCTGACCATTAAAATCGACGGAGACGGTCCCATGGAAAGCATCACCGTTACGGCAGATTCCAAGGGATGCGTGAAGGGATTTGCGTTAAATCCCCGGGTGGATATTCCTTTGAAAGCAAACGGGAAACTGGATGTATCCGGAGCTATCGGAAACGGAATGCTTACGGTGATAAAGGACATGGGATTAAAGGAGCCCTATACCGGACAGATTCCCCTTCAGACCGGTGAAATTGCGGAGGATTTCACATACTATTTTATGGTATCGGAGCAGGTGCCTTCCGCCGTAGGTCTGGGAGTTTTGGTAGACCGGGACTACAGCGTAAAACAGGCAGGCGGTTTTATCGTGCAGCTGATGCCTTTTGCAGAGGATGAAGTGATTAGTAAACTGGAAGAAAATCTGGCGAACATCAGCAGTGTTACGAAAATGCTGGAAGAGGGCATGAGTAACGAGGACATTTTACATCTTCTTCTGGAGGGATTAGAGCCGGAAATTATGCAGGAGCATACTCCGGAATTTGCCTGCAATTGCGGAAACGGACGAATTGAAAAAGCGCTGATTTCCCTCGGGAAAACGGAACTTGGAAAAATGATAGAAGACAAAGAACCCATTGAGGTGCACTGTGATTTTTGTAATACTTCCTATACCTTCTCGGTGGAAGAATTGGAGAAATTATACCAAAGTGCGAAAAGGTAAGAACAAAAAACGGTGAAGACCAATATGATAAAAAACGGAAACAGAAAGGCGGGATAGGTATGAATCAGGGGTTTGTTAAAGTAGCGGCGGTTACGCCCAAAATTAAAGTGGCCGATCCGGAGTACAATGCAAAATCCATAGTGGAAAAAATGCTGGAAGCGATGGAACAAAAGGCCAAAATTATTGTATTCCCGGAACTTTGTATCAGCGGCTATACCTGCCAGGATTTGTTTTTGCAGGAATTGCTTTTGCGTAAATCCTTTGCACAGCTCTCTGTGATTGCGGAAGCGACCAAAGGCTGGGACGGCATAGTGTTTGTGGGACTTCCGGTGGAGAAAAATCATAAATTGTATAATGCGGTAGCGGCAATTTCCGGTGGAAAAGTGTTGGCGTTTATACCCAAAAAGAATCTGCCGAATTTCGCAGCTTTTGCGGAAGCCCGCTATTTCGCGCCGGGACAGGATGCGGCGGATACGATTTTGTGGCAAGGGGAAAATGTGCCTTTTGGAACGAATGTTTTACTGGAATGCAGCAGCATGCCGGGGTTATGTATTGCATGCGAAATCGGACAGGATGCACAGGCACTGACGCCCCCCGGTGTTTCCCATGCCGAGGCGGGGGCAACCGTGATTGTGAATCCCTCGGCGTACGGAGAAATGGTAGGAAAAGACAGTTTGCGTGAAATGCTGGTACTGTCTTCCAGTATGCGCTTGATCTCCGGCTATATTTTTACCGGTGCATCGGAGGGCGAGTCCAGTCAGGATTTGGTATTTGCCTGCCAAGGAATGATTGCGGAAAACGGAGCCATGCTGGCGAAGAGAAAAAGCTTTGCTGCAGGAATCCTATATTCGGATCTGGATTTGGAGCGAATCAGTACAGAGCGAAGAAAGAATAATATGTTCTGCGTTGCAGAGAAAAAAGACTATTGCAAGGTGATGTTTTCTCTGGACGTGGAAGAGACGGATTTGCATCGCACCTTTGCGCCGCTTCCTTTTGTACCGGAAGGGGAAGAAAAATGTGCAAAGCGTTGCAGGGATATTTTGTCCATTCAGGCTCACGGTTTGAAAAAACGATTGGAGCATGTGGGATGCGAAAACGTTATTATTGGGGTGTCCGGAGGATTGGATTCTACCCTTGCACTTTTGGTGACGGCAGATGCCTTTGACCTTCTGGGGCTTTCCAGAAAGGGGATTGTGGCCGTGACCATGCCCTGCTTCGGAACCACGGAGCGCACAAAGTCTAATGCATTGGCTTTGGCAGAGCAACTTGGAGTTACGCTGAAAGAGGTAAATATTAAAAAAGCAGTGCTTCAGCATTTTGAAGATATCGGGCAGGACCCGGAAAAACAGGATGTTACGTATGAAAATGCCCAGGCCAGAGAGAGAACCCAGGTGCTGATGGATTTGGCCAATCAAATGGGCGGTTTGGTTATTGGTACCGGTGATTTGTCGGAATTGGCACTGGGGTGGGCTACCTACAACGGAGATCACATGTCCATGTACGGCGTGAATGCGGGTGTGCCAAAAACCCTTCTTCGTTATCTGGTGGCGCATTATGCGAAGGAATGCGGAGTGGAAGCACTGGCTGCAACGCTTCGGGATGTGTTGGATACGCCGGTCAGCCCGGAACTTCTGCCTCCCAAAGACGGAGAGATTGCCCAAAAGACGGAGGATATTGTGGGACCGTATGAATTGCACGATTTCTTCCTGTACTATATGCTTCGGGTCGGTTATTCTCCTATGAAGGTGTTCCGCGTGGCAGTTCGGGCATTTGACGGAATTTATGAAGAAGAGATTATCCGTAAATGGATTCACATTTTCTATCGTCGTTTTTTTGCTCAGCAATTTAAGCGCAGCTGTCTTCCGGATGGCCCGAAAGTGGGAAGTGTGGGCGTTTCTCCCCGGGGAGATTTGTGTATGCCTACGGATGCATCGGCAAGACTTTGGTTGGAAGAGTTGGAAGAAATATAGAGATTTCCCGCTAACGGAACTGACAAAATCCGTTAGCGGAATGAAAAAAGTTCGGGCGCCCGAACTTTTTTTGTTGCACGACTGATGCACGACTATTGCACTGCGGCAGCTTTTTCCAAAGAAAGCTGAATGGCATCAAGGAGAAGAAGGGCGGTGTATTTGTTTTCTTCCGAATATGTAATTCCCTCCAGGGACTGGGATGCAATGATCTGACTGGATAAATCGTTCAAAGAAGGCTCCATCAGAGGGAACATGGTGGTGACGGCTTCGCTTAAATTGACCATCCGGATACTGTTGATATTGTTTTCGTCTACCACCACTTCAATGTCCATGGACTGGTCCCGCAGGGTAAGCGAGGTGGTATAAACACCGGGTACATAGGCCGCATCACCGGAGTCATTTCCTGGCGCAAACATCACGACAAGAAGAACGATGAACAGTATACCAAGAAGCACAAAGAGACCGGTATAGACAAGTTCTTTTAAGTGGAATACTACAATTTTTGTTTTTGAACTCATAATCTGCCTCCGTATTATGGGATTTTTATTGGTTTTCACTAACATCCTATGATGTCCGGTGCGAGGATATTACCGGTTTTTACGCGGGCGGATTTCGTTGACAAGAAAGAGGGTACACTGTTATCATTAAAAGGTTAGGAAGCAAAGGAAAAAGAGAGGTTTTTGATTATGAAATTTGTTAAAATGGAAGGCTGTGGCAATGATTATGTTTACGTTAATGGAATAAAAGAAAATGTGGAAAATAAGCCCGATACGGTGCGTCGTCTCAGTGACCGTCATTTTGGTATCGGAGGTGATGGGGTAATTTTTATCAACGCTTCAGAGAATGCGGATTTTGAAATGGAGATGTACAATGCGGATGGTTCCCGTTCGGAAATGTGCGGAAACGGAATCCGCTGCGTAGGAAAGTTTGTCTATGATTTCGGGCTTACCAACAAAACGGAAATCACCGTGGAAAGTGCGGGGAAGATTAAATATCTCACGCTTTATACAAAGGACGGTAAAGTAGAGAAAGTTCGGGTGGATATGGGGGCACCGGAGCTTACAAGCAAAAATGTACCGGTAGCCTTTCCGGGAGAACAGATGATTGATGAAGAATTTACGGTGGATGGAGTGGTATATCGCGGTACGGCGGTTTCCATGGGAAATCCCCATGTGGTGGTATTTGTGGATGATGTGGATTCTCTGGATTTGGAAAAAATAGGTCCTTCCTTTGAACACCACGAGCTGTTCCCGAACCGGGTGAATACGGAATTTGTAACCGTGGAAGATGATAAGAATGTACGTATGCGCGTATGGGAGCGGGGTACGGGGGAGACCCTTGCCTGCGGTACCGGATGCTGTGCTACGGCGGTAGCCTGTGTGCTCAACGGGAAAACCGGCGAGGAGGTTACGGTGAAGGTGCTTGGCGGTGAAATTCAGATTCATTGGGACAGAGAAAAAAATACGGTATTTATGACTGGGCCCGCAACCACGGTTTTTCAGGGTGAAGTGTAGAAAATATAAGGGATTTGTGGTATCTTTAAGAGAAGAAAACGGATAGAAAACGAAAAGAAACAATAGGAGGTTGGCATGGCACAGGCAGTTGTTTTTATGGCAGACGGTTTGGAAGAAATCGAAGGGCTCACTGTAGTGGATATTTTACGAAGAGCCGGTGTGGATACACAGATGGTGTCCGTTATGGGCAGGAAGGAAATTACCGGCTCTCACGGTATTGAAATAAAAGCGGATGTTTTGTTTGAAGAGGTGGATTTTTCCGGTGTGTCTATGCTGGTACTTCCCGGTGGCTTAAAGGGAAAAGAAAATCTGGAAGCACACGAAGGCGTAAAGAAGCAGATTACCGAATTTTTGGCAAAGGACAAATACGTTGCGGCCATTTGCGCATCCCCGACGATTTTTGGTCACATGGGCATTTTGCAGGGTAAGAGAGCCTGCTGCTATGAAGGCATGGAAAATGAACTCCTCGGCGCGCAGGTAAGCTACGAAGAGGTGGAGCAGGACGGCCGGATTATCACATCCCGGGGAATGGGTACATCCATCGCATTTGCGTTGAAACTGACAGAGATTTTCTGCGGAGCGGACGCTGCCGAGACCATGGGCAAAAAGATTATATACAGACGATAGGAAACGAGGACAATAATGAAATCCCTGCTTTGTTATTTTAAGGGCTACAAAAAGGAATGTGTTTTGGGACCGCTGTTTAAACTGTTGGAAGCGTCCTTTGAACTTTTAATTCCCCTTGTGGTAAAGGCAATTATAGATGTGGGTATTGCCGGTGAAGATGCCGGATATATCCGGAAAATGTGTCTTATCATGGTAAGCCTTGGCGTAATCGGGCTGGTCTGTTCTTTGACCGCCCAGTATTTCTCGGCAAAGGCGGCCGTTGGATTTGCCACAAAATTGAAAATGGCATTGTTTGCCAATATACAGAAACTGTCCTATGCGGAGATTGACAGTCTCGGCACTTCAACCATGATAACCCGCATGACAAGCGACGTAAACCAGCTACAGTCCGGAGTGAATTTGACGCTTCGGTTGTTTTTGCGTTCTCCTTTTATTGTATTCGGTGCAATGGTTATGGCATTTACCATCGATGTGAAAGCGGCGATGGTTTTTGTGGTGGTGATACCGGTATTGGCCGTTATCGTGTACGGAATTATGCTGCTTACCATTCCCATGCACAAAAAGGTGCAGGCTTCCCTGGATAAGGTACTGGGAATCACCAGAGCGAACCTTACCGGTGCCAGGGTAATCCGGGCATTTGGACAGGAAGAGGAAGAAACGGAAGAATTTTCCGTTCGAAACGAAGCATTGGTAAAAATGCAGACAAAGGTAGGACGGATTTCCGCGTTGATGAATCCGCTGACTTTTGTGGTAATCAATGCAGGTACCGCATGGCTGGTTTGGCGCGGAGCATTGCAGGTGGATGCGGGAGAGTTGACCCAGGGTGATGTGGTTGCACTGGTAAATTATATGTCCCAGATTCTGGTGGAACTGATTAAACTGGCCAGTTTGATTATTACCATGACAAAGGCAATTGCCTGCGCGGGAAGAATTGAAACGGTCATTTCCATGAAAGCGAAAATGCAGGAAGGGGACAAGACGGAAAATGAGAATTACCGCGGAAAACGCGGCAAAGTATGTTTTGAAAATGTATCCTTACGCTATGCCAATGCGGCAGAGGATGCCCTTACCGGGATTTCTTTCACGGCACAGGCAGGAAGTGTAATCGGTATTATCGGTGGTACCGGTTGCGGAAAATCTTCGGTGGTTAACCTGATTCCCCGATTTTATGATGTTACGTCAGGACGCGTCACGGTGGATGATATGGACGTTAAGGATTATCGATATACGGCTCTTCGGGATAAAATCGGCATTGTACCGCAAAAAGCAGTACTGTTTTCCGGCTCCATTCGGAAAAATATGCAGTGGGGCAATCCGGGAGCGACGGATGAAGAGATTTGGCAGGCATTGGAGATTGCCCAGGGAAAAGAATTTACCATGGAAAAAGAGGGTGGCCTGGATTTCGAAATTGCGCAGGGCGGGAAAAATCTGTCCGGCGGACAGCGTCAGCGTCTTACCATTGCCAGAGCCTTGGTAAAGAAACCGGAGATTTTGATTTTGGACGACAGTGCATCTGCGCTGGATTACGTAACGGACGCCGCACTTCGAAAAGCCATTGCCGGCATGGAGAATGCGCCCACGGTCTTTATCGTATCCCAAAGGACCTCTTCCATCATGCATGCGGACCAGATATTGGTATTGGAAGACGGCGTTGCAGAAGGGCTGGGTACTCACGCAGAGTTGTTGGAAAACTGTGAAGTATACCGGGAAATTTATGACTCCCAGTTTAAGGCAGAGGAAAAAGGATAAAACCGGAAGGAAGAAAAGTATGAATAACAGGCAGATTATCAGAAAAGTTCTGCATTATATAAAAAGATATTGGTTGATTTTAGCACTGTCCATTTTGATGGCAGCCGTTTCGGCGTTAATGGCTTTGTATATTCCGGTGCTGGTGGGAGAAGCCATCGATTATGTGGTGGCGCCCGGGCAGGTGGATTTTGCGGCCATTGGTAAAGTATTGGTGCAGATGGCGGTGTTTATTGCGATTACGGCACTGGCCCAGTGGATTATGAATGTATGCAACAATAAAATTACTTACGATGTGGTACGGGATATCAGAAAAGAAGCCTTTGATAAAATAGAAAAGCTTCCGCTTGCCTACATCGACAGCCATCCGGCCGGAGAAGTGGTAAGCCGTGTAATTGCCGACGTGGATCAGTTTGCGGAAGGGCTTTTGCTTGGTTTTTCCCAGTTTTTTACCGGCGTACTAACGATTCTGGGCACGTTGTTTTTCATGCTGAAAATCAACCCCGGCATAACGCTGGTGGTGGTAATCGTAACGCCGGTTTCGTTGTTTGTAGCGGCCTTTATTGCCAAGATGACCCACAATATGTTTGTGCTTCAGTCGAAAACCAGAGGAGAACAGACTGCGCTGATTGATGAAATGCTGGGCAACCAAAAGGTGGTGCTGGCATTTTCCCATGAAGATGAAGCCATGGAAGAATTTGATGAGATTAACCGGCGGCTGGAAAAATGCTCTCTGCGGGCAATCTTTTTCTCATCCACCACCAATCCCTCTACCCGTTTTGTAAATGGTTTGGTGTATGCCGGAGTTGCACTGTTTGGCGCCGGAGCTGTGGTGAACAAACAACTTTCCGTAGGACAGCTTTCCTGTTTTCTGAACTACGCCAATCAGTATACCAAGCCCTTTAATGAAATTTCCGGAGTAATTACGGAGTTGCAAAACGCCCTTGCCTGCGCCGGCAGAGTGTTTGATTTGATTGAAGAGGAGCCGCAGGTGCCGGATGCGCCGGATGCCGCAGTATTGCAAAATGCTTCCGGAAAAGTAGAAATCAGGGACGTGGCATTTTCTTATGTGCCGGAAAAACCGTTGATAGAAGATTTTAATCTGTCTGTTTCTCCGGGGCAGCGTGTGGCGATTGTTGGTCCTACCGGATGCGGAAAGACAACGATTATCAATTTGCTTATGCGGTTTTATGATGTGAAGGAAGGCCGCATTTCCGTACAGGATAAAGACATCCGCGATTATACCAGAGAGAGCCTTCGGGCGTCATACGGAATGGTATTGCAGGAAACCTGGCTGAAGGAAGGAACCATCCGGGAAAACATTGCCATGGGAAGGCCGGAGGCAACGGAGGAAGAAATTGTTGCAGCTGCAAAGGCATCTTATGCCCATAGTTTTATTAAACGTCTGGAAAATGGGTATGATACTTTTATCGGGGAAGACGGGGGAACCCTATCCCAGGGACAGAAGCAGCTTTTGTGTATTGCCAGGGTGATGCTGACTCTTCCGCCGATGTTGATTTTGGATGAGGCGACCAGCTCCATCGATACCAGAACCGAGCTGAAGATACAACGGGCGTTCCTTAAAATGATGGAGGGAAGAACCAGTTTCATTGTAGCTCATCGGCTTTCTACAATCCGCGAGGCGGATATCATTTTGGTAATGAAGGCCGGTAAAATCATTGAACAGGGAAATCATGAAACCCTTCTTGCCCAGGGCGGATTTTATGAACAGTTATATAACAGTCAGTTTAGCGGCGTTGTGACGGAAGGCTGACGAAGCTAATTTGGCAGAGAATGTAAAGCGAAGAGAGAGGAAGAAAAATGCAGAATCAAAATGAATCCAAAGGAAAAATGAGATGGGTATTTATTGCGATGCCGACGCTGGCGATTATTCTCGGCTGCGGAATCGTATTTTGGTTTTTGTTCGGACAAGGCGAGGACGGGGCCCGGAGCGTCAGTGGTTCTGCAATAGAAACGACAACAGAGGGAAGCGGAAGCGTCGAAAACGGTGACAGCGATGCGTCGGCAGGACAGTCCGATGATACGGCCGGAGGCGGTGCCGTACAAGGTGATACGGTAATGGTGATGGGAACCTCTGTGTTAAATACCGGAAATCTTACGGAGACGGGAAACGGATATGAAGGAATCCCGGGCACAGGTGATTATAACTATGGTGAGGCATTGCAGAAATCGCTGCTTTTTTATGAATTGCAGCGTTCCGGAGATTTGCCGGAGGAAGTCCGCTGTAACTGGCGGGGAGATTCCGGTCTGACGGACGGAAGTGACGTGGGGCTTGATTTGACCGGTGGCTGGTATGATGCGGGGGATCATGTAAAATTTAATTTGCCTATGGCATATTCAGCGACAATGCTGGCCTGGTCCTTGTATGAAGATCCGGATGCGTATGAGGAAAGCGGTCAGCTTACTTATGCGCTGTCTAATATTCGCTGGGCTAACGAATATTTTATCCGTTGTCATCCGGAGGACGAGGTGTATTATTATCAGGTGGGAGACGGCGGTATTGACCATTCCTGGTGGGGACCCGCAGAGGTAATGCAGATGCAGCGTCCCTCCTATTGTGTCACGGCAGATGCACCCGGCTCTACCGTATGCGGAGGAACGGCGGCGTCGCTGGCTGCCTGCAGCATTGTGTTTGAAGAAACGGATGGGGCTTTCAGCGAGGAGTGTTTATCCCATGCGATATCCCTGTATGAATTTGCGGCAAGCACCATGAGTGATGCCGGATATACCAAAGCGGCAGGATTTTACGATTCCCACAGCGGATTTTATGACGAACTTGCCTGGGCGGCAACTTGGCTTTATCTTGCTACCGGTGAGGAAAGTTATTTAGCGGAGGCAGAAGAGTACTATCCACAGGCATGTCAGGATTACAATTGGGCACATTGCTGGGATGATGTACATATCGGAACTGCACTGATGTTGGCGCGGATTACCGAAGAGAGTGTGTATAGTGATGCAGTAGAACTGCATCTGGATTATTGGACGGTGGGAACCGAAAGCGGTGAGCGGATTACCTATACGCCCCAGGGACTGGCCTGGTTGGATGGCTGGGGAGCGCTCCGCTATGCTACCACTACGGCGTATATTGCATCGGTGTACAGCGAATGGGAAGGCTGTCCTTCGGACAAAGTGGACATTTATTGGGACTTTGCGGTTAGTCAGGCAGGATACGCCTTGGGAGATACCGGATTTTCTTATCTTATCGGATTTGGAGAAAACCATCCGGAGAATCCTCATCATCGTACCGCACAGGGGTCCTACTGCAATAATATGAATGAACCTTCGGAGGCAAGACACACATTATACGGTGCTTTGGTGGGAGGTCCGGGCTCGTCGGATGATTACATTGATGAAGTATCAAATTATAATACCAATGAAGTGGCGTGTGACTATAATGCCGGATTCACCGGACTTATGGCAAAATTGTACACCCGGTATCACGGGGAAACATTGGTGGATTTTGGCGCGGTAGAGCCGATTACCATTAACGAATTGTATGTGGACGGCGGAATCAATGTGGAAGGCACGGATTTCGTGGAAATTAAAGCTTATGTATACAATGTATCTGCCTGGCCGGCACGTGTTCCGGAAAATCTGGAACTTCGCTATTTCGTGGATTTGTCTGAAGTGTATGCGGCGGGAAAAACCGCAGCGGATATAGAAATTACAACCAATTATATGCAGGCCGGGGCGGCAGCAGGACTGCATGTATGGGATGAGGAAAACCACATTTATTACCTGTCCATTGACTTCACGGATGCATTGATTTATCCCGGCGGACAGGATAATTACAAAAAAGAAATTCAGGTTCGGATGCGAAATCCGGAAGGAACATGGGACAACAGTAACGACCCGTCCTTTGCCGGACTGGCAAGCGGAAGTGTAGCTTTGGCAACCGGGATGGGATTATATGAAAACGGTGTTTTGGTGTTTGGCAGCGAACCTGCAGCGGGAGAAAATGCCGGCTCGGTTGTGGTCGGACAAACCGGTGCAAATGCAGGAAGTGCGTCCGGCGATAATTCCGGAGATGGCGGAAACGCAGGAGCCGGAGGAAACGCACCGCAAAATGCTACGGCCACCAACGAGGAAGTATCGGTATCCATTGATTATTCCAATATGCAGAGCAGTTCCACCAGCATCAGCGGAACGCTTACCGTCCGCAATGAAAGTGACGGTTCTTTGGACCTGGGCGATATGACCATCCGGTACTATTTTACCAATGAAAACGGCAGCGCATTATCCTTTGCCTGCTATCATGCAGCCTTAAACGGTGCAAATGGTTCCTACAGCAGTCTCAGTGGCGTGACAGGTGAATTTTCGGACTGCGACGGGGACAATGCAGATACCCTTTGTGAGATTTCCTTTGGATCGGCAGGACTTTTGGAAGAAGGCGGAGAGGTTAGTATCAACTTCTGCATTAACCATTCTGATTGGTCTGCATTTACCACAAGTAATGATTATTCCGGAGAATCGGCAGAACATATTGTTATTTGTATCGGGGAAGATGTTATCTTTGGAGAAAAGCCATGAGAAAATTGAAAAAAGAAGTAAAAGAGCTTCTGGTTTTTTTGGCGGTACTATTTCTGTTGATGGCCGGATACGCCGTGTATGCCCACATGAACCGCTTCGTGTTTGATGAGAGTCTGAGCGATGTGATTATTACGGTGGGAGAGCGGGAAATTACCCTGAAAGAATTCACGTATTACATAATGCAGGTGGAAGAGACCGGGCAACAGGCGGCGCTTTTGTACAATGAGGAGAATCCCTTGGAATATTGGGGGCTTTACATGAACGAAGGTGAAAAAGCCGGCTACATTTCGGATTTGGCACGGATTGCGGCAACCGATTATTGCATCCGGGATTATGTGTATGCAGCGGAAGCGGTAAGAAACGGAATCAGCCTGACGGAAGAAGAGCGGGCAGGAGTTTTAGAGAATGCGACGTATGCCTGGGAGCATATGACGGAGAAACAAAGGGAAGCAACGACGTTTACCCGGGAGGAACTGATTCTTGTTATGGAAACGGAAGCATTGGCCCATAAATATATGGTGATGCTGGCAAATGCAACAGGGCACCCCCTGGAAGCGATTTCCACGGAATATGATGTGAACGGAACATACTACGAAGAATTAAAGTTGCAATACGATATTGTGGTTGATGAACGTGTCATAGAGAAGCTTCGCTTCGGACACATTACCATTAACTGAGAGAAAGGAACAGGTAAGGCATGGAATTTCATGAGATTTCCGTTAGAAGCAAAGTTGTAATTACGGTAACCAACGGGTCAGACGTACAGGCGAAGTTTTTATCCAAGGTTATGAAAAACGGAGAAACTTATCTTTTGGTAATTCCGTTTATGTACAACGGAATGCGGATTCGTTTTGAAGGAAAGAAAATGAGCATTCACATGGAAGTACGGGATGCGGAAGGTGTACTTTGGACATTTCGAAACTGCAAAATTGATACCATCCGAAAAAACGGTCTGAAATACCATAAGATTGAATGCGCTATGAAGAAGGGAATCGAAAATCGAAGAGGCGGCCGAAGATTTTATATTTGGGAACCCACCACATTTCAGATTGAGGGGTTGGAAAAACCGGCAATTTGTCATCTGAAGGATATCGGGGTAGAAGGCTTTAGTTTTGCGATGGATATAAGAAATCCGGAGTTGATGGACGGAACGAAGGTAACCTGTCATTACAAAGACAAAAGCGGTATCGAGATTGCAACCACGGGTAAAATCGTGCGGAAAGAAAAATTGGACCATTACCATGTCTATGGCTGTCATTTGTTGGAACATGATTTAGAATTGGAACGATTTGTAAAGAAACTGGAAAGAAGAATGATTGTTACCGGTGTGGAACTGGATAGCATGATGTGAAAAGGAGAAGGGTATTGGCAGCAAGAAGAAGCAAAGGGGAAATCGGAAAAAGATATCTGTTTATGATATTGGGGCTTTTATTCAATGCATTTGGTGTGGTGCTTTTGACAAAATCGTCCTTGGGAACCTCACCGATTGCATCGATTCCCTATGTTTTGAGTGAATACTTTCCCATTAGCATGGGAACATTGAATTTTGCACTGTACTTTCTTTTCTTTGTGGTGCAGTTGTTGATTCTGAGAAAGAAAATGACTGCCAGTGATTGGATGCAGATTCCTTTGTCCATGTGCTATTCTGTATTTTTGGATTTGTGCATTTCCCTGGCAGCGGCATACCAACCGAAAGAATACGGCGTGATGCTTGGGGGTCTTTTGCTTGGATGTATTTTTCGCTCATTGGGTATCAGCATGCAGGTGGTGGCGGATGTGGCGATGCTTTCCGGCGAGGCTTTTGTGCTGGTGCTGGCCAAAGCGCTGAAGAAGGAATACAGTATTGTAAAACTCGTTTCTGACGCACTTATGGTAATTATTGCCGTTGTGCTTTCCTATGTGCTTTTGGGAGATGTCATTGGTGTGCGGGAGGGTACGCTGATTGTAGTTCTTTTGGTGGCGCCTCTATCCAATTCCATGACAGAATCGTTGTTTCCCATCGGGAATCGGTTGTTTAAATGCAAGGCAGAAGTGCTTCCCGGTAAGGAAATATCCGTAAAAGAAGGGGCTCCTTTGATTATAACCATCAGTTCCCAGTCCGGAAGCGGCGGGCACAGAATCGGGAAATTGGTGGCAGAAAAACTGGGAATGAAGTTATATGATAACAGTATCATTGACATGATTGCAAAAGAGGGCGGCTTTGAGCCGGAATATGTAAGAGACCGGATGGTTGGCTTATACACCAATCGGTTTTGGGAGTTCTTTGTGGAGAATTATTCTCAGGTCAGTTACCAGATGGATAACTACGAAGCAATTTATGAAGCGCAGGAGCGGGTTATGGAAAAACTTGCAGCGGAGGGGAATTGCGTAATCGTTGGATATTGTTCCGAGTATTTGCTGAAAGAACGGGAAAATGTATTCAGCGTGCATATTCATGCCAATGAAGAGGCAAAACTGAAGTTTTTAGAGCAGGAATATAAAGTGACATCCCGCAGGGCAAAAGAAATTATGCTGTCCCATGACCGGGAAAGAGCGCGTTATTTTAATCATTTTACAGGAGAGGATTGGTCGGAAACCGGGCGGTTTAGCCTGTCGCTGGATTCCTCCTTGTTTGGCCTTGACGGTACGGCAGATATTATTTGCAATGTGATAGGAAAAATAATATAATATAGGGGATGTTACACTTTTAGAAAGGATGGATATACTTATGGAATTTAAAGAAAGAAAACGATGGTTATTTTTTGGACTGCCTTTTACATTTACGACGTATACCGTGACGGAAGATATGCTGACGATTGATTCCGGTATTCTTACAAGAATTGAAAACGATTGTTACATGTATAAAATTATTGATGTTAAATTAGAGACTTCTTTGTTGGAAAGAATATTCAAACTAGGAACCATTATTTGCTACACCGGCGATACGACTCATCCGGAACTTCGTATTATGCACATTAAAAATGCGAAGGCAATCAAGAACTTCATCCTTGAAGTTTCGGAAACAGCGAGAAAGAAACGTCGTACGTTGAATACGTTGGATATCGGCGGAGGCGGCATTATGGATGACGTGGATTCCATAGAATAAGTGCGAGAAAATGCAGGACCGTTGATAGTTGTGAGACTATGGATGGTCCTGTTTTCTTGTCGCCCCGGTGAGACGGTGTTTTTCCGGTAATGGTGTTTTGGTTACCATGTGCTCCATAATTAGTCCGGTGGTAAACCACAGAGGAAAGAAGTCGAGACGAATTAAAGAGTGAATGTTCCATTTGCAGTTTGCATAGTTCCAAGGACAGGATTTCTTTTTGTTCAGAAGATAGCCGAAAAGATATTCTGCACCGAAGAATACAATGGCATAGCAGATGCCCCGGTTATGGCAGGATCTTTTTCTGCAAAAGTGAAAAAGTGGCTCTAAAGCGGCGGCCATTCCGTAAATCGGAAACATCCAAAGGGAAGTGGTGCCGGTGAGTTTCGGATCTTTTTTGCGAAAGGATTGGAAGGAAGTGTAGAGGATTTCCATACACCATCCGGTGACGCCGCAGCGAAAAAAATTAACGAGAAAACGATGTATGTGCCGGAAAAGAAATTTCATAGATGCTCCTTTTTGCATGGTTATTTTTAATAGTATGAGCGGGAAAAAGGGGAATTATACGAAATACTTTTACGAAAAACGATACGTATTTATGAAAAAGGGGAGAGAGGAATGCGTGAATTTGAAACAAAAGAAAACGCACAGTATGTGACAGGGTATTATATGATGCCGGATGGGCAAATGTTTCCTTGCATTATGTATCCGCAAGGTCCGATGCCTCAGGGAATGATGCCTCCGCAAGGGATGATGCCGCCGCAGGGGATGGTGCCACCGCAGGGGATGATGCCGCCGCAGGGGATGGTGCCGCCGCAGGGGATGGTACCGCCGCAGGGGATGATGCCGCCGCAAGGGACGGTGCCGCCGCAGGGGATGATGCCGCCGCAGGGGATGATGCCGCCGCAGGGGATGGTGCCGCCGCAAGGGATGATGCCGCCGCAGGGGATGATGCCGCCGCAGGGGATGATGCCGCCGCAAGGGATGATGCCACCGCAAGGGATGATGCCGCCGCAAGGGATGATGCCGCCGCAAGGGACGGTGCCGCCGCAAGGGATGCAGCCGACCGACAGTAAGGCGACAGCGGCACCGAAACAGAAAAAGAATTTGGAAAGTGCCGTAGGAAAAAATCTTATGGGTATTTTAGCATCGGTATTGATTTTTGCGGGCTTAACGCTACTGGCAACGGCGGTGTACGATTCTTTTACCGACGTTATGCGTGTAATCGGATTGTTTTTGATTAGTGCAATTATGCTTACGGCAGGACGCCTTGGAATGCGAAAGGAGAAAAATGCATTTTTCTTATCCCTTACCGGCTGCGGTGTCGGTGCCGTATATATATCCTTGTTTTTAACTTACGGTTATTTTGGCCTGATTAATGAAATTGTTTTGTATCTGCTTTTGGCAGTGTGGTCTGTCGTTGTGTATTTTATCGGCGGCAAAGGTTCGCAGCTGTTTAAAATTATCGGACAGCTTGGTATTTTGGTTTCACTGGTTTTCGGCAATGTACAGTTTTTGGACGGAAACGTTACGTCCGAAGACGTATTGCTGATTTATATGCTCATGATATTCTATATTGCGACGTCGGCATTCTATCTCTTTATTGAGTGGAAGAAAGGGGTTGCGGAGAATCTTCCGGCGTTGATTATCAATATTATCGGTACGTTTTTCCTGTATCATGCAGCGGGGAAATTGGTTAATTTTATCGATGTTTGGGCTGTTGTGCTTACGGGATATTTGATTGCTGCATATCTGCTTATGCAGGTTTGGGTCTATGTGAAGCAGGTGGAAAAGGTTTTTGATAAGGATAAAGATTCCCTTGGATGCTGGCTCTTTTCCAGCGCAGCATTGTTTGTTTCCTTTTTGGGTACATTGTTTCTTTTGCCGAAGGGAGAGGAGTGGGTTTACGGTGTTTGCTCCCTCGGATTTTTGCTTGTGTTCTGGCTCATTACGGAGCAGCGTCGCAAAGAAGATGCGGTGCGGACCGCCCTTCTTTCGGAAGCTTTTTTCTATGGAGTGATTTGCTGTTTTACCTTGGATTTGGTCGCAGATATTTTTGGCGCGGCAATACTGGCACTTCCGCTGGCAGTTGCAGCGTATTTGAAAAAAGACGGTTTGTATCTGACATTGTCCATGGTGGCATTTTGCGTCTTTGCGGTATTCGGAGGAGAATACGAGGCGCCGTACGTCCTTTTTGTTGTAATTTTTGTTCTGTTATATTTCCTTATTATGCTGAATCGTTTGGAAATGTACAAACAACGCTACAAAATTCTTTTGTACGTGGGCGTGCTTTTCACACTGTTTTCGGCAACGGATAAGTTCGATCCGGTAGGTCTGACACACATGGAATTTCAGCATGTGATTTTGTATCTGGGCGCCCTTATTTGTGCATTGGCAACCCTTACGGATTATTCCAAGTCCTGGGTGGAAAAGGGAAAAATTGAAAAGGAAATAAAATGGTTTCTGGCAGCAGTAACCGTGTATTGGATGCTGGCATTAAGTGCGGTGATGTATCAGGATGCAGGACCGGTATGGCATGCATTGGCAGCGGCGTTTTTACTCTTTTTGGTTGTTATGAATATCCCGATTATGATTCGCTACTACAGGGAAAAAATGTGGTGTGCATTTTACATTGGAATTAAATTGACTCTTTATTTGGTTATCACGCTGGGTTCTTACGATGCGGCGGGATACGTGGTAAGTTTATGCTGCCTGATTATGGCAATTGCAACCATCGGTATCGGGTTTAAATTCAAGTACCGCTATATCCGATTGTACGGATTGATATTATCGATTGTAAGCATTGTGAAACTGGTTCTTTTGGATGTGGAGTACAATTCTACCATGGCAAGAGCGGTAACGGTTACCGTGTGCGGGCTCATTGCCTTTGGCATCAGTTTTCTGTACAATGTGATTGATAAGAAAATTACAGCACCGGAAACGGAGACAGATTATGACGGACAGGGAAATACAGGAATTCATTGATAAACTGGGTACTTACGGAAGTGTCCTCGGACTGGACTTAGTCCGGGAACTGCTTCGAAGACTCGGAAATCCGCAGGATAAGTGCAAGGTGATTCATATTGCCGGAACCAACGGAAAGGGTTCGGTGCTGGCGTATGTTTCCACTGTGCTTTATAAAGCGGGATACCGGGTAGGAAGGTATCTGTCACCGGTGATACATGAATACCGGGAAAAAATACAAATTAACGAAAAAAATATCACAAAGAAAGCATTGGCAGAGGGAATGACACTCATCCGGGATGCTATTTCGGAAATGGAGCGGGATGGGTTCTCGTCGCCGACTTTGTTTGAAGCAGAGACGGCACTGGCTTTTTGGTATTTTGCTAAAAAGGAATGCGACTATGTGGTGCTGGAAACCGGATTAGGCGGCAGGGAGGATGCAACCAATGTAATTTCGGCGCCGCTGGTGTGTGTGTTGACCCCTGTATCCATGGACCATATGGCGATTCTCGGAAAAACATTGGGTGAGATTGCGTGGGTGAAATGCGGCATAATAAAGCCGGGCGCAGTGGTTGTAAGCGGAATACAGGAAAATGAAGTTCTTGATATAGTCAAAGAAACGGCAGAAAAAAACGGCTGTAAGTTGCAGGTGGCAAAAGCGCCGGAAAAAGTCTCCTACGGATTGGAAAAGCAGACTTTTTCCTATGGGCCGTACAAAAAGGTGCAGATAACGCTGGGCGGAATATACCAGCCGGAAAATGCGGCGCTTGCCCTGGAGGTCATTACGGCGTTGCGAAGTCTGGGCGTTACCATCTCTGACGTGGCATTGGCGGAAGGGATGAAAAGTACAAGGTGGGACGGCCGGTTTACACTTCTTCGAAAGAAACCCATATTTATTATGGACGGAGCACACAATGAGGCGGCAGCAATCCGCCTTCGGGAATCGCTGGAGACGGTTCTTAGCGATAAAAGAAAGATTTTTATTATCGGTGTATTGAAGGATAAGGAATACGCAAAGGTTTTGGAGCATACGGCAGATTTGGCAGAACATATTATCACGTTGATGCCACCGGAAAACCCCAGAGCGTTGCCGGCATATGAATTGGCAAAAGAAGCCGAGCGTTATCATTCCCGTGTCACGACAGCGGACAGCGTGGAGGAAGCGGTAGAGATTGCTTCATTGCTAAGCGGGCTGGAATGTGCTATTATTGCATTTGGCTCCCTTTCTTATTTGGGAAGGCTTGAGCAGGTAGTCAGGAAGGATAGGATGCCGAGATGATTGATGAGAAAAAAATTGAAGAGGCAGTGAAACTTTTGTTGGAAGGAATGGGGGAAGACCATGCCAGAGAAGGCTTGGCGGAAACCCCGGCCCGCATTGCCAGAATGTATAAAGAAATCTATGCCGGATATGAGGAGGATGCAGCAGTGCATCTATCGAAAACGTTTCATGTGGAAACCGGTGAGATGGTCGTAGAAAAGGATATTGTATTTTACTCCATGTGTGAGCATCATCTGATGCCGTTTTTCGGAAAGGCACACGTTGCCTATATTCCGGACGGACAGGTGGTGGGGCTTAGTAAGTTAGCTCGGCTGGTGGAGGTGTTTGCAAAGCGTCTGCAATTGCAAGAGCAGCTGACGGCTCAGATTGCGGATGCCCTGATGGAGCATTTGATGCCGAAGGGAGCGATGGTGGTTATTGAAGCGGAGCATATGTGTATGACGATGCGGGGCGTAAAAAAACCGGGAAGCAAAACCGTGACCATGGCAACCAGAGGAGTATTTGCGGAAGATGCCAATTTGCAGCAGAATTTTTTCCGTATGCTGGAAAGGGAATAAAAGAAAACGTGAGAATCAGAAACTGTGATTTATTAAAACCGAATAAAACATACGTTATGGGAATCCTGAATGTTACACCGGATTCCTTTTCTGACGGCGGCAAATATGCGGATGCGGATGCAGCGTTGCAACATGCGGGAGAGCTGATTGCCGAGGGCGCAGATGTGATTGATGTCGGCGGTGAATCCACAAGGCCGGGATTCGAAGCGGTGGATGCGGAAGAAGAACTGGAACGGATTCTGCCCGTGATAACAGGGATTCGGCAAAAGTATCCTGTCCCGATCTCTGTGGACACCAGAAAAACGGAAGTTGCGGCGGCGGCGCTGGATGCCGGGGCGGATATCATCAATGATATCAGTTTTTTGGAAGAATCTGCAATGGCAAAACTGGTTGCCGAGCGGCAATGCGGTTATGTGCTGATGCACAACAGAAAGACCGAAGATGAGGATTTTATCGGGAAAGTCTGCCGTGATTTTGAAGAAAAGACAGCAGTGCTTCTGGCGGCTGGAGTGAACCGGGAACAAATTATGCTGGACCCGGGAATCGGATTTAACAAAACCTATGAGCAGAATTTGGAATTATTGCAGAATCTGGATGCTATCGTCCGGCTGGGGTATCCGGTCTTACTGGGGTGTTCCAGAAAATCGGTTATTGGGCTGGCGCTGAATGTGCCGGAAAATGAGCGTTTGGAAGGCACCTTGGCAACCACCGCGGCAGCGCATTATGCCGGATGCAGGATGGTAAGGGTGCATGATGTACGGGAAAATGCAAGGTTTCTTCAGATGCTGGAGGCGTTGCACCGAGGATAAGAAAAGTTAAAGGAACGGACAGGACCTATGGACAGAATAAAAATTCAGGAATTAAAAGTGTTTGCGCATCACGGTGTTTTTGATTTCGAGAAGGAGAAGGGACAAAATTTCTTTGTGAATGCCACATTGTTTTTACCGCTGCAAAAGGCCGGAAGGACGGATGCCCTGGAGGAAACGGTAAACTATGCTGCAGTATGTGATGATATAGTAAATGAGATGCAGGGAAAAAATTATGATTTAATTGAAGCGGCAGCGGAAGCGGTGTGTGTGTGTTTGTTAAATAAGTATCCGCGTTTGCAGCAGGTTGATTTGGAAATCAGAAAACCGGAGGCGCCGTTAGA
Source organism: Lachnospiraceae bacterium (assembly GCA_015057055.1). Lineage (GTDB taxonomy): Bacteria > Bacillota > Clostridia > Lachnospirales > Lachnospiraceae > NK4A136. The sequence goes on from SVFE01000004.1 coordinate 34,567, forward strand.
TGCGGACTTTTCTTCTGTTTCTGTATACATTTCCAGAAAGCGTCACAGAACCTATATTGCGTTTGGTGCCAATCTGGGAGATCCGCTTGCCCAAATTAGTGCTGCAAAAGAAGCGATAAATGCAGATGGATCCTGCAAGATTTTGCGCAGTTCGGAGATTATCAAAACGACGCCTTACGGCGGTGTGGAGCAGGATGATTTTTATAATGGTGTCTGGGAAACGGAAACCTATCTGGAACCGGAAGAACTGCTGGATTTTCTGCACCGTGTGGAGCAGACGCAGGGCCGGGTGCGGGATGTGGTCTGGGGCCCCCGTACGCTGGATTTGGATATTCTTTTGTTTGACCGGCTGGTATATGAAAGCGAACGACTTTTCATCCCTCACAGGGACATGAAAAACAGGGATTTTGTATTGGAACCGCTGGCATCTTTAACGCCGGATTTGTGTCATCCGGTGACCGGTCAGACCATCATAGAAATGCTGGGGGAAGTAAAAGAACGTCATATTTGCAAATAAAAAGGGGATTCTATAAGTGAATCCCCGTACAAGTAGCAATGGCTACGGTTTTGTCGTTGTCATCGGTAATCGTGACCTCAAAGACACAGGTTTTTTGCCCGGATTTGATGCATTGGGTCTCGGCAACAAGATAAGTGCCTTTGGCCGGCCGGATATAGTGAATCTGACTGTCTAAGGTAACGGTGGCCATGTCATCCCCGTTGGCAGCAACGGCTGCCGTGAAATCAGCTAAGGTAAACAAAGCACCGCCCATCACGCAGTGGTTGGCATTGAGGTGCTTTTTTTCGATTCGGAAAGAGCAGCGGGCATAGTTGGTCTCGGCCTTTTCGATTACGATTCCTGTGGTTTCTGTGGCAAAATAGTCCGTGCCGAAAAGTTCTCTTGCTTTTTCTGTGCGGTCCATTGTGAAGTCCTCCTGCATCGATGTCTGTATTTTGATTATGGATTTGTATCATCCGCAATATTTTCATTGGCGGCAATAGCAGCACCGGAAAAGGTGGAAATATTAACTGCGCCGTATGTCGATGTCTGGTAAATCGGAACATCACTTCCAAATTCCGTAAAATAAACATATTCGGAGGTGATTTGGATGTTTTTGAATACACCGTCGCAGACGGTTTCGTCGCCGGTGCCGTCCGTATAAATCCTTCTGAGCTGATAGTTTTCTTCGTTGCAAGTCTGGTAATATATGATGGAGTTATAGAGGTTGTAGGTATCAATCCGCTCATTTACCAGCGTAATGCACTCGCCGTCAGTGAAAGAGTATCGTTTTAATTTGTAGTCATCATTTAAATCCAGATAGAACAGATAGCCGTCGGAGTATATCGGAAGATACATACTTTCCATGGATTCGACATGCATGGCACCATCGGTAAGGTTATAGGTATGCAGGTAATGGTCGTTGTTCATCCCGGCATAATAAAGAATTCCGTCGTTATAAGCACCCAGCCGTATATGGTCTGTAAAAACATGACGGGACTGGGTATCATTTAGTCCGATTTGGCGAACCGTTACCAAAGCATTATAAATGTCATTTTCGTTTTCCGTAATGTCGGTGTAGAACAGGGTATTACCTGCAACCAACATACTGTCGGTGGTTGCTTTAACCAGACAGATGGAATTTCGTTCGCCGATTTCCAGACGATAGATGCCGCGTCCTCCGCGGATAAAGCCCAGGCCCGGCTCTTGATTTCCGCTGGGCGAATAGTAATAAATATAGTTACCCAAAACATTGATGTACTCAGCGGGGGCGGTGGAAATCCGGGTGATATTGGTTTGTCCGGCTTCCATGCGGTACAGGGAATGATTGTCGTAGGGATTGGAAAAATAAATCATCCCGTCTGCTTCACAAAAGAGTCCGTCGTTGTATAAGTTTCCGGCGGTATTGCCCACGGAGTATATAGGATTTTCCGGAATGCGCTCGCTTTTTTCCAACAGGATATTTATAACAAAAATGACTCCCGAAAAAAGAATTATGATACCGACAAGAAGAATGATTTTTACGGTTTTATTCATAGAACTCTCCGTTTCTGTCAAAATTTTCGCTTGATACTATTTCTATTATAAGTGAAAAATACATGAATGAAAAGTTAAAAAGTGCAAAGAATAAAAGGGATATTTTGCGTAAAAAAAGGAGAATATTATATGACGGAACAGGAAAAACAGCAGTATCAGGAATATATTAAAGAGATTACGCCGGTGCACTGTCTGTGGAAGCAGATGCTCAGGGCATTCCTCACAGGAGGGTTTATCTGTCTTCTCGGGCAGGGGATATTAAATCTGGCCATGGACAAAATGGGAATGGATCGAAGCATGGCGGGAAGCTGGTGCTCACTTATTTTGATTTTTATTTCGGTTGTGCTGACCGGATTTGGAATTTATCCGAAAATTGTAAAATGGGGCGGCGCGGGAGCCTTGGTGCCTATAACCGGATTTGCCAACAGTGTAGCTTCACCGGCGATAGAATACAAAAAGGAGGGACAGGTATTTGGTGTGGGAAGCAAAATATTTACCATTGCCGGTCCGGTTATTTTGTATGGGATTTTTACAAGCTGGGTGTTGGGATTTTTATATTGGATCATCAATTTTTGGGCAAAATGATAAGAAAAAAGACTTTTAATCATAAAATATTACAAAAATCAACCTTTTTGTGGTAATTTTATTGTCAATGTGTTACAATGTAAGTCAACGAAAGGCAAACTATTACGGAGGTAGGCAGAATGGTTCAGCAGGGGATGAATAATGGTCTGATTCGGACCAATGAGAATTGTGTTGGTTGTAACAAATGTATTAAAGTTTGTAGTTGCGTGGGGGCTACGGTAGCGCATCAGACAGAAGACGGAAGAAATGTTATCCAGGTAGACGGAAACAAGTGTATTGCCTGCGGTGCTTGTTTTGATGTTTGTGCCCACGATGCACGTGATTTTATTGATGATACGGAAGAATTTTTTGCAGCACTGAATCGGGGAGAGAAGATTACGATTTTGCTTGCACCGGCTTTTGCGGCTAATTATCCGAAGGAATACGAAAGTGTTCTCGGCGGTCTTAAACAGTTGGGTGTGAACCGCATTATCAGTGTTTCTTTTGGTGCGGATATTACCACATGGGCCTATTTAAATTATGTTAAGAAATACAACTTCCTTGGCGGAATTTCGCAGCCCTGTCCTGCGGTTGTAGGTTATATCGAGGAATATGTTCCGGAACTTTTGCCGAAATTGTTCCCGGTACAAAGCCCCATGATGTGTACTGCAATTTATGCCCGGAAGGTACTTGGTATTACCGACAAGATGGCATTTATCAGTCCTTGTATTGCTAAGAAATTCGAAATCAATGCAGTTCGCGGCAAGGCCGGCACGGATGCCCCCCTGATAAATTACAATGTAACCTTTGACCATTTGATGAAATATGTCAGAGAACATAAAATTTATGGCACCATGTGCAAGGATGAAATTGAATACGGTCTGGGCGCAATTTATCCCATGCCCGGCGGTTTAAAGGAAAATGTATATTGGTTCCTCGGAGAAGATGTTCTGATTCGCCAGGTGGAAGGCGAAGGACATATGTACCACTATTTGGAGGAACATAAAGATAAGATTAAAAACGGTGATACTCCCTATGTATTTGTGGACGCATTGAACTGTTCCGCAGGATGTCTTTACGGAACCGGTATTGAGCCTATGAAGAGCAATTCCGATGATGCCTTAATCGAAGTAATGCGGATCCGCGAGAAGTGTAAAAAGACAACTCCGAAGGGGGAATGGTCGAGAAAACAGAAACCGGAAGCACGGTTGAAGGCATTAAATAAGCATTTTGCGAATCTTAAGTTGGATGATTATCTTTGTACATATACGGACCGTTCCGGACAGTGTGCTTACTCCGTACCTAATGCCATGGAGCAGGATGCGATTTTCAATGATATGTTGAAATTCTCTCAGGAAGACCGATGTGTGGATTGTTCCTGCTGCGGATATAACAGCTGTCGGGAAATGGCAATGGCGATTCACAACGGATTTAACCACAAAGAAAATTGTATCTATTATCTGAAGAAACAGATCGAAAATGAAAAGATTCAGGAATCCAGACTTGCCATGGAAGTAGAGGAAGAGAAGGAACTGATTCAGGCACAGGCGCAGCGTATCGCGGACGCGATTATGGAAGTGAACCAGAGAATGGATATCATTTATACTTCCGTAGATGAACTTTCCATCGGTAATAACAGTAACGTTATGGAATGTGAAAAGATTCTCGGCGGAATCAATGAAGTAAATCGTTTCTGTGAGGATTTGAATTCTTCCATGATTCAGATTGACGGATTGCTGCATGAACTGACCGAAAACAACGAAGAGGTTGTTGCCATTGCGTCCCAGACCAATTTGCTGGCGCTGAATGCTTCTATCGAGGCTGCTAGAGCAGGCGAGGCCGGAAGAGGATTTGCGGTTGTTGCGGGTGAAATTAATCATTTGGCGGAAGGTTCTAAGAATACGGCGGCAATGAGCCAGATTTCCCAGAAGAATATTTTGGAATCCATCGGCAAGATTCAGGAAGATGCCCGTCAGTTGTCCGAAACCATTACGGCTGTATATACCCAGACAGAGACTCTTACCAGTACGGCAGAAGAGATTGCGGCATCTACGGACAGCATCGTAGCATCCATGGATGAGATGAAACGTAAACTGGCTGCGTTGCTGGAATAAGTATGGATCGTGCTTTGGCAAAAGTTCAGACGAAGTAAAAACTGAATGAACAGAATTCAAATATGGGCAGGGGGGGTGCGTACCTTGCCCATATGTTGTTGGAAGGAAAGGCTTGGGATTGTGTTGAAAAATTTCAAAATTCTGTATGCCTATTGGGGAGAAATTACATATCGTATGCCGTCCGTTGTCTGACGGAAATGGGACATACGGTTCGGGTGTTGACGGCGCCGGAAAATTATACGGAGCCGACGGCATGGGATACTTTTGCAGAAAAAATGAAGGAAGGATTCGACTTTGTATTCTCTTTTGATTTCTTTCCGGTGCTGTCGGAATTGTGTATGGAAATGCAAACGCCATATGTGGCCTGGGTGTATGATTCGCCGCATTTAACCCTGTATTCGAAAAAGGTAAAGAATCCCGTAAATCGAATTTTTTTGTTTGACCGGGCGGAATGTGAGCGTTTAAGAAGTTTGGGGGCGGATACGGTTTTTTACGAACCACTGGCGGTACATGGGAAGCGACTGGATGCGGAATTGTCCGGACTCATCCCCGGAGAATATGCGGTTTCCTTTGTGGGAAATCTTTACCGGGATGAATACAATTTCTTGGATCAGATTGCCTATCTGCCGGAAGGCCTGCGGGGATACATTGACGGAATCCTGCAGGCTCAGAAAATGTTTTTTGGATTTGATTTGGTGGGAGATGTGTTTTCCGGTGAGAAAGCGGAAGAAATGGCTGCTTATGTGAAACTGGGTTTTGGCGAGGATTATTTCGATGTTCGGGACGAAGTGTTTTGCAATATGATTCGGAAAAAAATTACGGCAGATGAGCGGACGACTCTTTTACAGGCAATCGGAGCCATGGCAGATTTGACCCTTTGCTGTAAAGAAAAGCCGGAGGGAATTCGGGCACGGCATATGGGATATGTGGATTACGAAAAAACCATGCCGCGGGTTTTTCGGAAAAGCAGAATCAATCTTAATATCTCTCTTCGCACCATAAAAAGTGGGATACCGCTTCGGATTTTGGATATACTTGGAGCAGGGGGGTTTTTACTGACGGATTATCGGGCAGAACTGCCGGAGTATTTTTCCTACGAGAAGGAATTGGTATGGTATGAGTCCCCGGAGGATTTGTTGGAGAAAATCGCTTTTTATCTTCCGAAGGAGGAGTTATGCAGGGAAATTGCAGAAGCCGGAAGAAAGCGGGCCGGAGAGGTATTTTCCTACGAATACCGACTGAAAAGGATATTGGAGAAAGCCGGCGTTTAGGCCTCGGCTTTTCCGCGAAAAACAAAATGGATATTACATCCGAAAAAAACGATAGAAGGAGAAGCATAGTATGGGAGTGATTCATGTAACAAAGGAAAATTTTATCCGGGAAGTGACGGAGGCAGAAGGAAAAGTGCTTTTGGATTTTTTTGCGCCATGGTGCGGCCCGTGCCAAATGCTGGGTCCCATCGTGGAGCAGCTGGCAGAAGAAAATCCGCAGTACAAAATCTGTAAAATCAATATTGATGAAGAGGAAGATTTGGCGATCCGTTTTAAAATTCGTGCCGTGCCTACGCTGGTGGTGATGGAAAACGGAGAGATTAAGGAGCGGGTTTCCGGCGGAAGAAGTAAAGCGGAACTTTTGGATTTGTTAAAATAAGATAAAAACGCAAAATAAGAAACTGCGACAAATGATTTCATGAAATTGATAAAAAAGAGTATCTCACCGGAAACGGTGAAATACTCTTTTTGTTTTGCTAAAAAATCGGTACGAAAAAAACTAGGTCACGGAAAAGCGGTATTCGCCGTCGCCGCTGAGTTTTACCAGACTATCCCTTCCTTCGCGGGAAATGCCTTCCCCGGAGAGAGATTGACAAAACGAAGGGTAAAATCTCCCGGGCAGTGATACTTCGCTGTAATGCCGGTATCGTTGCCCAAAACATGCAAAGAAGCAACCGGTACGCCCTTTTCGTTGCAAATTTTTGCTTTGCAGTCCAAAGAGAATGTTCCCCGCGCGGAGGAATCATCACCATGCCCTGTATATACGAGAAATTCCGGATTTTCGGAAAAATCGTAATCCGGACGCCGGTCGGTACAACCCAGTGTAAGGATGGCGTTTTCTCTGACAAACAAAGGAATGTGCATATAGTCGCATGGTTCTTTGTACCAACGGCCGCCCTGCAGTTCCTTTCCGGTAAAGAAATCAGTCCATACGCCTTCCGGCAGATAGTATTCGGCAATGCTTTGGTCGTTGAAAATCGGCGCAACCAAAAGGTTGTCGCCCAGCATATATTGTTTATCCAGATAATGACAATTCCGGTCCTCGGGGAATTCCAAAATCATGCTGCGCATCATGGGGATGCCGGTTTTGGAAGCCTCTGCAGCGGTCTTAAACAAGTAAGGCATCAGGCGGGCTTTGAGTTTGGTAAAGCACCGTACCACGTCCACGGATTCCTCGTCGTAAAGCCAGGGAACCCGGTAAGAATGGCTTCCGTGCAGGCGGGAGTGGGAAGACAAAAGCCCGAAGGCCACCCAGCGCTTATACACGTCTGCCGTGGAGGTGCTTTCAAAACCGCCGATATCGTGGGCCCAGTAGCCAAAACCGCTCATCAGAAGGGATAGGCCGCCTCGGAGACTCTGCTCCATGGATTCGTAATCGGACCAGCAGTCACCGCCCCAGTGTACCGGGAATTTCTGGCATCCGGCGGTGGCGGAGCGGGCAAATAAAACCGCGTTGTCGGCGCCTTTCTTTTGGACAAGCAGCTCATAGACGCATTGGTTGTACAGATAGGTGTAGTAATTGTGCATTTTCTCCGGATTGGCGCCGTTACTGTAGCAGACCTCTTCGAAGGGGATACGCTCGCCAAAATCCGTTTTGAAACAGTCCACGCCCATATCAACCAGCGCAGCCAGTTTTTCCTGGTACCAGCGGCATGCCTCGGGGTTCGTAAAATCCACAATGGCCATTCCGGGTTGCCACATATCCCATTGCCATACGGTGCCGTCGCTGCGACGGATAAAGTAGCCGCCGGTCATTCCTTCGTCGAACAGCTCGGATTCCTGGGCAATGTAAGGGTTAATCCACACGCAGACATTGAGGCCCTTTTCTTTAATTCGTTTCAGCATACCGGCAGGGTCCGGAAATACCCGTTCGTCCCATAAAAGATTGCTCCAATGAAAATCTTTCATCCAAAAGCAGTCAAAATGGAAGGTGCGAAGCGGGATGTCCCGGGACTGCATTCCGTCAATGAATTCCATGACGGTATCTTCGTCATAGTTTGTTGTAAAGGATGTGGATAACCAGAGCCCAAAGGTCCAGGGCGCGGGAAGCGACGGTTTCCCCGTTAAATCCGTATAGCGCATCAGAACCTCTTTCATGGAGGGGCCGTTGATGAAGAAGTAGTCCAGGCCGGTGCCTTTTACGGAAAATTGTGTCCGATTAACCATTTCCGTTGCGATTTCAAAGGAAACCTCTTCCGGATGGTTGACAAATACCCCGTACCCGCGATTGGTCAGGTAAAAAGGGATATTTTTGTAAGACTGTTCGGTGCTGGTACCGCCGTCTTCGTTCCAGATATTTACGGTTTGTCCGTTTTTGACAAAGGGAGTGAACCGCTCGCCCATACCATAAACCAGTTCCCCTACGGAGAGGGAGAACATTTGGCGAAGGTAAGTATCACGGGTATCTCCTTTGTCGTAGGCCGGGCCGCTCCAGTTTGTTTTCATTAAAGCCAAATCCTTCTCTTTGGCGCCGGTGATGATTTCGTCCCCTCGCAAAAACGTCATGGAAAAGGGATTTTTCCCGATGTGAAGAGAAGTTTCTCCGCTATGGAGAACATAGGCATCTTCTGTTTCCTGGGGATAGAGGGGGAGAAGGGCGCCGGTATGCAAATCAAAGGTGACCGAATCGTCAATGGCTCCTTTGTGATGATAGGTGCGTATATGAAAAACTTCCGGTATCGGAGCGGTGATTTCTATGGTTAAATTGATACCGCCAAGGGTATCGCCCCGGTGCCGGATTGCTGTGGTGGGAGCCGTAAACACGGCTTTTTCTTCCGTAATTTTAGAAAAGTAGATTTCTTTTGGAGCAAAGCATTCGCAGTGTTCTTTTTGCAACCAGCATCCATTGGCAAATTTCATAAGACAGGTACCTCCGAGGTTTTAGAATATGTTTTTATCATATCATATTCTTGCCGGGAACGGGTGGGAATCTTTCGGATTTGCCTACAGATTTTACTGTGTATTTTATGTGTAAATAGGTTTGAGAAAAAGAAGAAAATATGATACAATTATTTTTTCGGAAAGAAGGATTTTCAGAAGGATTTATTAGGAGGAACGTTTCGTGCGAATCAGTTTTGATAATGAAAAATACTTAAAGATGCAGTCAGAGCACATTATGGAGCGGATTGAAAAATTCGATAATAAGCTTTATTTGGAATTTGGCGGGAAACTCTTCGATGACTTTCACGCAGCAAGGGTACTTCCCGGTTTTGCGGCAGACAGTAAACTGCAAATGCTGATGCAGTTGGCAGACCAGGCGGAAATCGTAATGGTGGTGAGTGCCGACGATATTGAAAAGAACAAAATCAGAGGTGACCTCGGAATCACTTACGATAATGATGTGATCCGGCTGATTGAAGAATTCCGAGGAAAGGGACTGTACGTGGGAAGCGTGGTGCTTACCAAATACGCTAAGCAACACGGCGCAGTGGCGTTCCAAACCCGTTTGGAAAAACTGGGTATCAAAGTATACAGGCACTATCTGATTCCCGGATATCCGGCCAATATTCCCCTGATTGTCAGCGAGGAAGGCTTTGGGAAGAATGATTATATCGAAACGACCCGTCCGTTGGTGGTGGTGACGGCGCCGGGACCCGGCAGCGGAAAAATGAGTACCTGTCTGTCCCAGTTATATCACGAACTGAAACGGGGCGTGCGGGCCGGATATGCCAAATACGAAACCTTCCCGGTGTGGAATCTTTCTTTGGATCATCCGGTGAATTTGGCTTATGAGGCAGCCACTGCGGATTTAAATGACATCAACATGATTGACCCGTATCATTTGAAAACCTACGGGGAAACAGCGGTAAATTACAACCGTGACGTGGAGATTTTCCCGGTACTGAATACGATTTTTATGAAAATCTACGGAGAGAGCCCCTATGCATCACCTACGGATATGGGTGTGAATATGGCGGGGAACTGTATCGTGGATGAGGAAGGCTGTAAAGAAGCCTCCCGTCAGGAAATCATCCGGCGCTACTATCAGGCGCTGACCGGCTCGACGGAAGGAAAATGCAGCGACGAAGAAGTGGGAAAATTGCAGCTTCTGATGAATAAAGAAGGGCTAGCCGTAACAGACCGGAAAACGGTGACGCCGGCACTTGAACGAGCGGAGGAGACCGGAAAACCGGCGGTAGCTATTGAATTAAACGACGGCAATATCATTACCGGTAAAACCGGAGAACTTCTGGGCGCCAGCTCAGCGGCCCTGCTGAATGCGTTAAAAGCGTTGGCAGGAATTCCCCATGAAGTCATGGTGCTTTCACCGGAATCCATTGCTCCGATTCAGACCTTAAAGACAGAGTACCTTGGAAGCAAGAATCCAAGACTCCATACCGATGAGGTGCTGATTGCACTTTCCGCAACCGCAGCGGACAATGAGGCGGCGCGACTGACCTTGCAACAGCTTCCGAAGTTGAAAGGTTGCCAGGTGCACTCCAGCGTGATGCTTTCGGCAGCAGACAAAAAGACTTTCCAGCGGTTGGAATGTGAAGTGACCTGCGAACCGAAGAGTATGTAGCTAGTGAATAAAAACTTCCTCTACCAATGGGCGGAACGATTCGTTGGTGGGGGAGTTTTTGGTATGGCATAAAGTTTCCCCGAAACAATCTTGTTATATAAAACACTTTGCGCGTATAAGGAAGTTGTTTCTTTGCCCCTTTTGCTCTGAACCTTCTGCGAAATCTGACTTCCCTTTCCGGGGAAAAACAGGTATTCTATACCTATAGGTATGAGATTTTTTTTAGATTATGGAGTACTACCCATTTATGCATTTTGGGCGAATAAAGAGAACTTATAGTGCCCGGGAAATGGTTGTTTTTGTTGCAGGAACGAATAGTACAAGCTTGTCAGAGATGAATGATATTGGAGCATTTAAGTTATTTATTCCGGGGGGAATTAAGAAATACGAGGAGGAATATTATGAGTATACAAGAGGCGTATATTGTTATGTATAATTTTCTTGATGATTATTATTGTCGAGGGTCAGAGAATGCTTCACTTGCCTCATTACTAAGTGATATGGATCCTAATATTTTTTCAGATAAAAAAACTGCAGACCCGGCTACTTATAATGATTGGTACAATTGTATCAGTCGATATGTAAAAAATGGAGAAATTGAGAAAGAAAATATTCTTACAGCACTGAAAGATTTTTTATTATATTACCAGCAAGTATTTGGTTATCAGTTGAAAGATGTGATTAGTTTTATTGAGGATAAAGATAGAATAAAGGGCGTTTGAAAATAGAAATCTTTCAAAATTTATATGATAACATAATTTTTTTTGAAAATTATTAAATGAGAACGGATTATGAATAAACAAACAGAAGAATTTATTGATAAAATGCAAGAGTTTTTCCCAGGGACAAGGGAAATGGTTAATGAAAGTATAGAGAAATACGGTACAGTATTGGAAACCGTGGTAATAGAAGATATTTTTATGCCTCCGATATTGAAATTATTAAGTGAAAATAAGGAGACAAAACGGTTAAAAGAAATCTTTTCGTATTTTGAAGAAATAGTAAATAATAATGATTTGCATTTGATGAATATTTTTTCGATTACCGTCATGGAAATTTTGGGAAATGACAAATCTATTTTAGAAAAAGCAGAACAATATATGGGCACAAAGACTAGAATGCTTCAAAGAAAGGCAGATGAGAATTTGGGAAGAAAAGAAGAAAGAAAATTTGGCAGTATGGATTGTGTTAAAAATTTTATTAGTGAATTAAAAGATTTTTGTGGAGAAAACTCGAGGTGGTACAACGAACTTGTTTGGTTTTGCCAAACTAATTATACAACTACGTCAGAATATTATGGAGATTTAATGCTATTGGTGGAGAGACTATGCAATGACGCAGAACTAAAAGAATATCATAAGGATTTAAATATATTATTGCAAAAGCTTCATCAGTTATTTAAATAAAATGCAATGGTACTATTAGAGAAGAAATATTTGGACTATCTACAAGGAGACGTAGGAAAGTAAAAATGGAGATATATAAAATTAAAGGTATAAACATAAATGAAATCGAAAAAGATTCGCCTTTGGGTAAATGGTATTTTGAAATGGTAAAAAAGAATGAAAAGGAACTTACATTACGTGATATATCTCATATGCTTAGACAAAATGTGTATCTGGATATTGCGATACCAATCTCATATACGATGCTTTTAAGAGATCCTTTTTGCGGAGAATTATATGAAGGAGAAATATTAGAATTGGTTATCCGTGTACTTGAAGCCAATCCGGAAATGAGAGACTATGATTTTTACAATAGATTTAGTGGAAAAGTAAACGAAGCGTTTTTGACATGTGAAGAAGATAGCTCTGGGAGAGCTGAGTATAAAAGTGCGATAAGTAAATTAGAAAAAATATATGCGGATTAAAAAAATGGATGCAGAGTAATTTCTCCGGAACTTTGGGAGGATGGTCAACCTATGGATAAGGCTATCCTTAAGTGATGTTTCAAGAGAGTTAAAGAAAATAATAATTTTAGAATGAAATAATGACTTTGTCGAGTAAGCGTGTTACAATTTAAACTGCATGAATTAAATTGTAACGCGCTTATTCTAACAGTAAAATGCATTGAAAGGAACAGAATAAATGACGCAGAAGAATACGGAGAAAAAATCAAGACTGGGCTATTTGGATGTTTTACGTGCCCTCGCCATGCTTCCCGTGGTGGCAGCGCATTACATCGATGCACTGGGGAGTGTGGGAGTAACATGCCCGTTTAATATTCTGCCGATAAAGCCCTTTGGGGTATATCTGGGAAATGTAGGCGTTTCCGTGTTTTTTATCGTGTCCGGTGCATCTTTAATGTGTGTGTACGGCGGCAGGGCATTGCAAACCGGGCAATATTTTAAGAAAAGATTTCTGGGGATTTTGCCGATGTTTTGGATTGCTTATATTGTGGCATTTGTATTTTTCAGAGCTTGGAATAATTTCCCCGGGACGGAGCCCTGGAAGGCGATTTTTACACTGCTTGGTATGGACGGCTATGTAATGTGGATTACGCCGACATTTTATCTTCTGGGAGAGTGGTTTTTGGGGTGCATTATTCTTTTGTATCTTTTGTTCCCGCTTTTGAAGGCGGGCTTGGAGAAAAAGCCCTATCTTACCTGGGGCGCAGTGCTTCTTTTGTGGATAGTAGGACCGTTTGTCTATGAGTGGAGAATTCCGGATGAGATTTTCTTTTTGTTCCGCATTCCGGAATTTTTCTTTGGCATGTGGTTTGTATCTTCCGGAAAAAAGGTGAAACTTCCGGCATTTATTGTCGGCGCAGCAGGGCTTATCCTGCTGTCTGTATTGAATCTGGATTTTATCCCAACGGTTTACCGGAATCCTTTTGTGGGGATTTGCCTGTTTCTGGTGATTGTATGGCTTTGTCAAAATATTAAAAGCAAGCTTTTTTACAAAATATTTGAGGTGGCAGGGAAGCACGGCTACGCAGTGCTTTTGACCCATCATTTACTGGTCATCTATCTGGTGGGCAGATTTGCGGGGCAGACCTTCTCCGCAGGTAAGAATTTCCTGGTATTTGGCGTGTATCTGGCAGGCGTTATTGTGGCCAGCGCGGTGCTTTATCAGGTGAATTCCCTTGTTGTGAATATAGTTGCGAAGAAGAAGTAAAATTTGGTATAATAGAGAGTACAGTGTAAGAGACAAGGGGAATTATAAGTTGCTTTTAGAAAAGACAGAAAGGAAGATTTTCCATGTTACATGAAAATTCTACATTGGTGGATGTAAAACATGAGGTGTTATACCGGGTGGCAAAGGCTGCATTTGAAGGTGATTTGGAAGAAGCGGTACAGCGGATTCCTTACGAAATCGTAGGTACGACACCGAAGTTTCGTTGTTGCATATACAAGGAAAGGGAAGTTATCCGGGAGAGGATCAGTTTGGCAAGAAACCGGGATCCCATCACCGGGGAGCCCTGTCACAATACCGTACAGATTCTGCCGGCGGCCTGCGAGGGTTGTCCCATTACCCGTTATGTAGTAACGGACAACTGTCAGAAGTGTATGGTGAAGAAATGCCAGGGAGCATGTAATTTCGGTGCGATTACCATGTTTAAGGACAAGGCTTATATTGAGCCGAAGCTTTGCCGGGAGTGCGGAAAGTGTCATGCGGCATGTCCCTACAATGCCATTGCGGATTTGCTCCGTCCCTGCAAAAAGTCCTGTCCCGTAGATGCCATCAGCATGGATGAAAATATGCGGGTCCGCATTGATGATGAAAAATGTATCCGTTGCGGTGCATGTATTAAAGACTGTCCCTTCGGTGCTGTTTCCGACAGTTCTCGAATGGTAGAGGTTATTGAGCATTTGCTTTCCGACAAAAAGGTATACGCCATGGTGGCACCGGCAGGAGAAGGTCAGTTTGGCCCCGGCATTACGATGGAATCCCTGCGGGTCGGATTGAAAAAAATGGGCTTTGAAGATATGTTTGAAGTGGCACTCGGTGCCGATTTTGTAGCCTTCGAAGAGGCAAAGGAATGGGGCGAGGCCTATAAGGAAGGGAAGAAGATGACAACCTCCTGTTGTCCGGCGTTTGTCCATATGATTCGCCGTCATTTCCCGTCTCTGGCAGAGAATATTTCCACGACGATTTCTCCCATGGCGGCTACGGCCCGGATGATTCGTGCCCTGGATAAGGATGCGGTGTGCATCTTTATCGGTCCTTGCATTGCCAAGAAAAGTGAAGCAGGACAGTCCCAGCACATTCAGGGAGAAAATGCAGATTTGGTTTTGACTTTTGAAGAGTTGTACGCGATGTTGGTGGCGAAGGAAATCGTGTTGGAGCCGATGGACTATGAAAATCAGCAGGGTAGTGTACACGGTAAGAATTTTGCGAAGTCCGGCGGAGTTACCGCGGCAGTGAAAGAGGCGCTGAAAGAGCAGGGAGTAACGGATGAAATTAAGGTATTTACCTGTAACGGCGCGGCAGAATGTAAGAAGGCCCTGATGATGATGAAGGCCGGAAAACTGCCGGAGGACTTTTTGGAAGGAATGATTTGTACCGGCGGTTGTGTCAGCGGCCCCGGGGTAATCAAAACATCGGTGCAGGCAGCGGCAGACAGAAACCGAAGTGTTGCGTTGGCGGATGAAAGAACCATCGGCGACAGTATTGCTGCCCATGGAGACCTGGAGTTTTCCATGCACCGGAGTGAAGAAACAGAGGGATAGGCAGAATGGATGTATCGGTTCGGCTGAGAGAAATTGATGAGGACAATTGGATGGATGTGGTATTTCTGTCTACCGAGGATGAGGAAATGCCCAGAATCTGTGAGAAATATGTAGCGTCCAATGCGTTGTCCATTGTACAGGCAGTTTATGAGGGCACGTGGAATGTACGTGCGGTATATTGCGGGAAGTGTCCGGTGGGGTTCGCCATGTTCGGCTACAACAAGGAACATGATTTATATGAAATCTGCCGTCTGATGATTGACCGCAAGCACCAGGGGAAGGGATTCGGACAAATTGCCTTACGGCTTGTCATTGAAGAAATCCTTAGTTTGGAGGAGTGTGAAGAAATCTATCTTACGACGAATCCGGAAAATGTAAAGGCGAAACGCATGTATGAGCGTTGCGGATTTGTTAATACCGGTAAAATGCTGGGACAGGAAGAATTGTATTGCTGGTCCATGGAGAAGTATTAAAGTGCCGGAATATAGGTGAAAGGAAAGGATGGAAAAGATGTTTAAGTTTATGGTAATGGCAATTGTCGTATTCGTTGTTTTCCGCATGGTGATGGGGGAAAGCATCCGTAAGGATGAAGAATCCGGCAGAGAAGCAACAATGGAAATGAAGGAAAATATCCGGAAAATCATCACTATCGTAGCCGGCGTGCTTTTTGCGGTGATTACGGTGTTTAATTCCTTCTATACAATCTCCGAGCAGGAGGCAGCGGTAGTTACTACCTTTGGTATGCCCCGGGCGGTAACGGAGACGGGACTTCATTTTAAGATTCCTTATGTTCAAGAAGTGACCAAGGTAAATACCACCATCAATGGTTTGATGATGGGATACCGGATTAACGAGGCCGGCGTAGAAGAAGCCAATGAGAGTGAATCCCTTATGATTACACAGGATTACAACTTCGTAAATGTAGATTTCTATATAGAATATCGCATCGTGGACCCGGTGAAATATTTGTATGCATCGGAGGACCCGGTCAATATTTTGAAAAACATTTCCCAGAGCTGGATTCGTGATACCATCGGAAGTTATGATGTAGATGCGGTTTTGACCACGGGAAAGGGCGAAATCCAGTCCGTGATTAAGGAACGCATTATTGGAGAATTGGAGCAGATGGATATCGGAATCCAGTTAGTAAATATTACCATTCAGGATGCGGAACCCCCTACCGATGCGGTTATGATTGCATTCAAAGCCGTAGAAACGGCAAAACAGGGTATGGAGACTACCATCAACGAAGCGAACCAGTATATGAATGAGCAGATTCCCTTGGCCCTTGCTGAGGTGGACCGTATTTTGCAGGAGGCAGAGGTTATCCGTACCCAGCGAATCAACCAGGGCTACGAGGAAGTTGCCATGTTTAATGCGATGTACGAAGAGTATCTGGAAAATCCGGAAGTGACAAGACTTCGTATGTTCTACGAAACGATGGAAAATATCCTGCCGGATATGAAGATTGTTATTAACAATTCGGACGGAACGGTGGAGACCCTGTATCCGTTGGAAACATTTGCTCAATACGGTATTACGGGAACCGGCGGAACCGGAAATATTACCATAGGAACCATGGGAGAAAGTGAGGGAGATGGCGATGAATAAGTTTAAATTTAAGTTAATCAGCGGTATTGTGGTCGTTTTCCTGACGATGGTACTTTTGAACAGCTTTTCCTACGCGGCAGAGGATGAATACCATTTGATTTTGCGTTTTGGTAAGATTGACCGTGTGGTAGAAGATGCGGGTTATTATTTCCTGACTCCTTTTGTGGAAACCGTAACGGTATTGCCGAAAGAGATTATGCTTTACGACATTCCGCCCTCAGACGTAATTACATCGGATAAAAAGACGATGATTGTGGATGAATTTGTTCTCTGGCGGATTACGGATGCGGTTAAGTTTGCGCAGACGTTGAATTCTTCCATATCCAATGCGGAATATCGAATCAATACAATCGTATATAATGCAACCAAAAATGTGATTTCTTCTACCCTTCAGGAAGATGTCATCAGCGGGCGTGACGGCTGGCTTGCAGAATCCATTATGAGAGCCATCGGTAGCGGTGCAGAGCAGTACGGTATGGAGATTATTGCAGTGGAAACGAAGCGTTTGGATTTGCCGGATGATAACAAAGAGGCCGTGTATGAGCGAATGATTTCCGAACGGGAAGCCATCGCTGCAGAATATCGGGCAGAGGGTGAGTCCCAGGCACAGATGATTATCAATGAAACGGATCGTACTGTACAGGTTAACATTTCCAATGCAGAGGCGGAGGCGGCTGCGATTATAGCCGAAGGAGAAGCGGAATACATGCGGATTCTGGCGGAGGCGTACGATTCGCCGGAGAAGCAGCAATTTTATATGTTTATCCGCGCGTTGGAGGCAGCAGAGGCGTCTTTGACCGGTGAGACTACATTGATTTTGGATGCAGATTCGCCGATTGCACAAATTTTTATGGGATACTAGGAAGCCGAACTTAATTTTTACAGTGGCATTTTTTACTATAATGAGAGAAAGGTATGGATTTTATGCAGGATATCTCTTTTAATGAAATGGAACTCTCCGCAATCGGAGAGATTTCCAATATCAGTTTGGGAAATGCAGCGACTTCATTAGGAATTTTACTTCATAACAATGTGGAAATTTCCACGCCCCGGATAGAAATTAAAAACAAAGGCGAGATTGTGCAGATGCACAAGGAGAACGCGGTTATTATCCGGGTAAACTACATCAAGGGAATTCAGGGCTACAGTATTTTGTTCCTGAAGGAAGAAGATGTAAAGATTATTACCGATTTAATGATGGGAAGTGACGGGTACGGAATGTTTTATGAACAGGAAATTTCCGAACTTCATATCAGTGCCGTATCGGAAGCGATGAACCAGATGATGGGATCAGCGGCGACGGCCATGAGTACCATGATGGACAGAGTGGTGGATATTTCCATTCCGGAGACGGCCCATATGAGCGCGGGCGAATACGTAGCGTATGAATTTCCCAACGATGACCGTTTTCTGCAGATTAACTTCAGGGTAAAACTGGGAGATGTGGTTGTAACGGATATGGTGCAGATGTATCCGTATGTATTAGGAAAAGCCATTGCGGATTTGTTTATCTTAAACAGAGATGACATTTTGCAGAAGCACAATGCACAGTAGAGAAAATTGACGATAACAGTGCAACAGCAGTCGCATTTTCCTTCGGAAAACAAGGAGGGATGGTATGAGCGAAGAATGTACACATAATTGCAGCAGTTGCGGAAAAGACTGCGGAGAACGGACGGCGGAGAGCTTGTTAGTGCAGCCCCATTCCCGTTCTGATGTAAAGCATGTGATTGCCGTGGTCAGCGGAAAAGGTGGCGTGGGTAAGTCCATGATTACCGGGCTTTTGGCAAAGCATTTTACCGATATGGGTAAGCGGACCGCAATCTTGGATGCGGATATTACGGGGCCATCGATTCCGAAAATGTTTGGAATTAAAGAAAAGGCAAGAAATGATTTCGACGGAGTATATCCCGTCAAGGCGGAGAACGGTATTTCTGTGATGAGTATTAATCTACTTTTGCAGAATGAAACAGATCCTGTGGTATGGCGCGGACCGGTGATTGCCAATTCCGTAACGCAATTTTGGTCAGAGGTTATCTGGGGAGAGGTTGATTACATGTTTGTTGATATGCCTCCCGGAACCGGAGATGTGCCCCTGACCGTATTCCAATCCCTGCCTATTGACGGGATTGTAGTAGTTACATCGCCTCAGGAGTTGGTTTCCATGGTGGTGGAAAAAGCAGTGAAAATGGCGCAGATGTGTGATGTACCGATTTTGGGCATCGTGGAGAATATGTCCTACTTTGAATGTCCAAACTGCAAAGAGAGACATTATATTTACGGTGAGAGTGAGATACAAGCCATCGCAGAACGTTATGATATCGATACGGTATTGCAGCTTCCGTTGAATCGCGAATATGCAAGTGCGTGCGATAAAGGAAAAGCATATGAGATGGATGCCAAAATGATGGCACCGCTTTATGAAAAAATAAGTAAGTAATCACAGAAGGTGATTCAGAATGGAGGAAAAGATGAAAACAGTAGAAATTAACATGAGACCCACAGATATCAAAGGAATTAAATTCAACAATTCTTTTATGGCAAAACCCGGCGAGCCGGTGAAAATGGAAGTAAAAACCAACGTAGGGATTAAATTGAATCCTGCGGCGCCTACGATAGCCAGCGTTGTAGTTCTTTTCTCTGCCAGAGATGAAAAAGAAACCATTTTGCTTGAAGTAGAAACTGTAACTATGGTTTCTGTAAATACTTTTGTAGACAATCTTGATAAGGTTATTAAAGACAATTATATTAACACGATTATGATGGCTGTAAATGAAAAAATACGTGTGCTTGCTACCATGGTAGGTTTGAATATTACCGTGCCGGCTGTTAAATTTGAGTATTCTGATGAATCTGACAGCATTGATGCAGATATTTTCCGCAATATGTAGTTTGAAATTGCACACGTCGGAGGACGGCGATGTTATACCAGATTTGTAACGGTAAGGTTGCTTACGGCAACAATATCGTTTTGAAAGATGTAAATTTTGAAATTCGAAATACCGAAAAAATTGCAATAGTGGGCCGTAACGGATGCGGAAAAAGTACACTTCTGAAACTGATTTTGGGCGAAGTGGATTTGCTCAAAATCAGTAGTGAAGAAGATGTCTATATCGCGAAAGCGGGGAATCCGGTAATCGGCTGTTTGAAACAGATGACATTTGATGATAATGCCATCTGTTTGTCTGATGAGATAAAAAAGGTTTTTCGTCCGATTTTGGAAATGAAAGCCCGGATGGAGGAACTCCTTGCCATACTGGAAAATTCTGCAGATGAGAAAAAGGTAGAAGAGTATTCGGCATTGGAGGAGCGGTTTACGTATTTGGGTGGATACCGTTATGAGAAGGATTATGAAATGATTCTTCGCAGGTTCGGTTTTACCGAAGAGGATGAAAGGCGGAAACTGTCGGAGTTTTCCGGCGGGCAGAGAACGAAAATTGCATTTATAAAGCTTTTGTTATCCAAGCCGGATATCCTGCTTTTGGACGAGCCAACCAACCATTTGGATATTTCTACGATTTCCTGGCTGGAAGGGTATTTAAAGGAGTATCCCAGGGCTGTGGTTATTGTATCCCATGACCGAATGTTTTTGGATCGGGTGGCAGATGTTGTTTATGAAATTGAGCACGGAAAAACCACGCGTTATCCGGGAAATTATTCCAATTTCGTGGTGCAGAAGAAAGCGGCTTGGGAGAAACAGGAGAAGGATTATCTTGCCCAGCAGAAAGAAATAGAGCGGTTAAATCAGATTGTGGACCGTTTTAAAAATAAGCCCACAAAGGTGGCCATGACCCGTTCCAAGTTAAAAGCCATTGAGCACATGGATAAAATTGAAAAACCGGAAAATTATGATGACCGGGCCTTTCAAACAAAATTATCGGTTGCAAAGGAAAGCGGAAACGATGTTCTCAGCATAGAAAATCTGGGAATCGGCTATACGGAGGAATTGGCGAAGGTTTCTTTTGAGATGAAAAAAGGGCAAAAAATCGGTGTCATTGGCGGAAACGGCTTAGGTAAATCCACTCTGTTAAAGACGCTGACCGGAGCGTTACCGAAAAAGAGCGGAAAATATAAATTCGGTTATAATGTGGAAATCGGTTATTTTGATCAGCAGATGGCGCAGTATACCAGCGACAAAGAGGTTATCCAGGAATTTTGGGATGCATTTCCCACGTTAACCCAGACGGAAGTCAGAAATATCCTGGGCGGATTTTTGTTCCGCGGAGATGATGTATTTAAGCGTGTGTCCATGTTGTCCGGAGGAGAAAAAGTCCGGCTTGCTTTGGCAAAAATATTCCAGACAAAGCCTAATTTTCTGATTTTGGACGAGCCAACCAATCATATGGATATCGTGGGGAAAGAAGCTTTGGAAGAGATGCTGATGCAATATGAAGGTACGGTGTTGTTTGTATCTCATGATAGGTATTTTGTAAAGCAGTTGGCCAATGCGCTTGTAGTTTTTCAAGGAAATAAACCATTTTATTTTCCTTACGGCTATGAAGAATACGAAGAAAAATACGGTGAACAAAAACAGGAAGTTACGGCAGAACAGGCCCTTCGTCTTTCCGCAGCAAACCCGGAACCGGTAGTGGCAGAAAAGAAACCGGCAGAGAGTAAGAACTACTATAATCCCGGTAAAGAGAAAGCAAAACGGGAGCGTAGAATTGCAAGATTAGAAGTTCTAATCGAAGAATGCAGTGAGAAAATTGCTTCGTTGGAAGAAACACTGGCCAATCCGGAATATGCGACCAATTATGTGAAATTGCAGGAGATTGGTGATGAAATTGCAACCCAAAAAGCGTTGGAAGAGCAGTATATGATGGAATGGGAAGAATTGTCGGAACTGGCAGATTCCGAGAACTAAAATGTAATATAAGTAAATATGGGAAAAAAGTTTTGCTGAAGGTTGATTTTGAACATAGAAAAGGCTGTATTCCGAAAGGATACAGCCTTTTTGATATCGTTTTATAATGTCTTCGCTAATTTGCGAATCGTATCAAAATGATTATTAGTGAAGACTTCCGCCGTTCAGCAATCTCTGGAGACTGTCACGGTCATTGGAATAACTGAATGCAGTAGCACGGTCAACCATACCATTACTGATGAGTCTCTTCAAATCACTGTTCAATGTATGCATACCCATTGCGCCGTTCGCCTGAATTGTACTGGGAATCTGGTTGGTTTTATTTTCGCGGATCAGGTTACCGATAGCAGGGTTCATAACCATCGTTTCGGTAGCAACAATACGTCCGTTACCATCCTGCAAAGGAAGAAGCTGCTGGGATACAACACCGTAAAGAATGTTGGTCAGCTGAATACGGAGCTGATCACGACCTTCCATAGGACAACCGTCAATGATTCGGTCTACGGTCTGGGCAGCGCTGGTGGTATGTAAGGTAGAGAATACCAGATGTCCGGTTTCTGCCGCCGTAATAGCAGCGGAAATTGTTTCGTAGTCACGCATTTCACCTACAAGGATAATATCCGGATCTTCACGAAGGGAAGAGCGGAGCGCGGTAGCATAGTCGGAAACGTCTTTTCCGAGCTCACGCTGATGAATCATGGCCAATTTGTGATTATAAATGTATTCAATCGGATCTTCGATAGTCATAATGTGGCAAGGACGATTTTTGTTGATGTAATCAATCATGGATGCCAGGGTAGTTGTTTTACCGCTACCGGTAGGACCTGTAATCAAAACAAGACCACGAGGAAGTTTACAGAAACTTTCGATTACATCAGGAAGCTTCAAACTATAGAAATCAGGAATGGTTTCGTTCAAAATACGGATACTTGCCGCAAGATTGTTACGCTGATGATAGATGTTAACACGCATACGAACTTTTCCGTTTTTGCTGTAACGGGCAAAATCCAGGTCCCTTCCGCCTTCCGCAAGTTCGCGCTGCTCATCGGTCATGATTTCGTAAAGCATTGCGCGGGCTTCATCCATGGTAGGTTCCGGATTGATAATCTGCAATGTTCCGAAACGACGTACTGCCAAATGAGTTCCTACGGTAATATGAATATCGGAACATTCGTTGGCAATGGCATAATCAAGTAACTGTTCAAATGTCATAAGTGAGTCCTCCCCTTACATTTTTATTAAATAATTACAATACACTTCAAAATATGTGACAATTTTACCATATTTTTGTTGAAAATACAATGTTTTAGAAGGAATAATGTATTGATTTTTGTCCTGTGAGGAACAATGAAAAAATATAGTGTAATGCTTGCAATTTATAGGAGAGTATGTTATTCTTAAAACAGAACATATGTTTGCTTGTGGCATGGCGGTTTCGGAATCGGAAAAACATATGAAAATAAATAAAAGAATTATGTTTCGTTAGTGAGAATTAAAAAAGCATGTTACATAATTTTTTTATTTATTTTTTTGTTTGTATTTAGGGTTTACATAAAGAGTTGAAGAAAATATTATAAGTTATTTCTGATACATTACATAAAGCAAAATTATAGAAAATAATCAAATGCAAATTTTAATAAATAGAAATCATGAAAAAATGAAAAGGAATTTCGAAATTTTGACCGGGATAGTTATAAGAAAAATAATATTAATTATTTAATATAAAAGTTTACATAAAATTAAAAGTATTATATATCACAGAAAAATTTGGTTTACAAAAAGTTATTTACATAAAGGACTGGTTTACCATAATTCGGTATGTTAGAAAGTGTTGTTTGGTTTACATAAAAATGGTTGTTTTAACAAAAAAATTAGCAAATGTATGATACATTAAGGGAAGTAAACCGAATGTAAATGTTGTATAATATGAGACGGAAAACAGAGATAAGAGTTTTTGCGAATGAGGATAGGAAGCATGTCTTTGGAACAGAAGAATTTAAAAGAAAATGATGTTTTACAAGTTCCCCTGTCTTACGAAATCAAAGTTTCGGTGAGACAGCTGGTAGAATTTGTACTTCGCAGCGGCGATATTGATAACCGGCGCACTTCTTCCGTGGAAAGTGCAATGCAGGAGGGGAGCCGTCTGCATCGGATGATTCAACGCAGAATGGGGGAGGAATACGAAGCGGAGGTGCTTTTACGTTATCGTTATGAAACCCCGGACTACTTGATCGGGATTGAGGGGCGTGCAGATGGAATTATCACTCTTGAGAATAAGTCGGCGAAGGCGGAAGCGTTAATGCAAAACCTGCCGGCGCTAAATCAATACGATATTTCTGAGGAAAATCCTCTGGTTACCATTGATGAAATCAAATGTGTAGCGAAAGATTTGGAGTATATTACGGCTCCGGCAACGGTACACCTAGCCCAGGCGAAAGTATATGCGTATATTTATGCCTATGAGAAGCAGTTACCTTTTATATGCGTGAGAATGACCTATTGTAATATGGAAACAGAGGAACTGAAATATTTTTTCGAAGAATATTCATATGCCGAACTGGAGGAATGGTTCCTTGATTTGATGAAGCAATACAAAAAATGGGCGGATTTTCAGTATCAGTGGAGCATTGCAAGGGCAAATTCCGTTAAGAAACTGCAATTCCCCTATGAATACAGGAAAGGGCAAAGAGATCTGGCGGTGTATGTGTATCGCACGATTTTGGAAAAAAAGAAATTATTTATGGAAGCACCCACCGGTGTCGGAAAAACCCTTTCCACTATATTTCCTGCGGTAAAGTCCGTCGGAGAAGGATTGACGGAACGGATTTTTTATCTGACGGCGAAAACAATCACCCGGTGCGTGGCTGAGGATACCTTCCGTTTGCTCCGGGAACAGGGATTGTGTTTTAAATCCCTTACCTTAACGGCAAAGGAAAAGGTGTGTCCGCTGGAAAAAGCGGAATGCAATCCGGTGACATGCCCGTTTGCGAAGGGACATTATGACCGGGTTAATGATGCATTGTATGATGTAATTACGACGAGAGATGGGATTGACAGAGATGTCATTATTGAAACGGCGAAAAAATGGCAGGTGTGTCCGTTTGAACTCAGCCTCGATGCCAGCTTGTTTTCGGACGCAATCATTTGTGATTACAACTACGTTTTTGACCCACATGTCAGTTTGAAACGATTCTTTTCCGACGGGCAAAAAGGAAATTATGTATTCTTGATAGATGAAGCCCATAATCTGGTGGACCGGGGTAGGGAAATGTTTAGTGCATCCTTATGTAAGGAAGATTTTTTGACACTAAAGCGAGAGTTGAATTACGTGATAGAACGGCAACCTCTGACCAAAATGCTGAAGAAACCATCGGTTGCAAAGCGATTGGTGTCTGCCTTGGAACGATGCAACAAGGAATTGTTGCG
Source organism: Lachnospiraceae bacterium (assembly GCA_015057055.1). GTDB lineage: Bacteria > Bacillota > Clostridia > Lachnospirales > Lachnospiraceae > NK4A136. Next base: position 59,643 of record SVFE01000004.1, read on the forward strand.
ACTTAAGAAGGAATGTGATGAATGTACGGTTCTGGAAAGCGTCGATACCTTTGCCGGTTATGTGGAGAGTCTATACACGGCAATGGACAATTTTTTGGAGGAAGAGGAGGATTCGGAAATTCGGCAGATGGTTTTGGAGTTTTATTTTGAAATCTGCCATTTTTTGCTGATTTACGAACGCCTGGACGAAAACTATTTAACCTATTGCCGCCTGCAGGAAGACGGAAATTTTGTGATAAAACTGTTCTGCGTTAATCCCCGGGTTAATTTGCAGGAAGCCATGGCGAAGGGGCGGAGTAGTATTTTGTTCTCAGCCACATTGCTTCCCATTCAATATCACAAAAAATTGTTGGGGGGAGAAGAGACGGATTATGAGGCCTATGCCGAAACTGCATTTATGCCGGAAAAACGGGGACTATACATTGCGAAGGATGTAACAAGCAAGTATACAAGGAGAAATGAGGCGGAGTTTCGAAATATTGCAACCTATATTTATGAAATTGTCAGCGCCAAAAAGGGAAATTACATGGTGTTTTTCCCGTCTCACGCCTTTTTGTCCAAAATATACGAAGTTTTTATGGAATTGTATTATACCGAGGAACGGATGCAATGTGTGGTGCAGGAGGAATATATGACCGAGACGGACCGTGAAGCGTTTCTGCAGTTATTCACGGAGGGGAAGACTTCTGATAAAATTTTACTCGGATTTTGTGTGCTGGGCGGTATTTTTTCGGAAGGAATCGATTTGAAAAACGACAGCTTAATCGGAGCAATTATTGTTGGGACAGGTTTGCCGCAAGTATGCAGCGAAAGGGAATTGTTAAAAGAATATTTTGACGAAGAATCCGGGGACGGATTCGATTATGCGTACCGGTTTCCGGGGATGAACAAAGTCTTGCAGGCGGCAGGAAGGGTAATTAGAACCAGCGAGGACATCGGTGTAGTGGCGCTTTTGGATGAGCGCTTTATGGGGAACTCCTATCGGAAACTTTTTCCACGGGAGTGGCGCGGCTATTCCACGGTAAACAAGAACACCATAAGGGAAGAAATCACCCTTTTTTGGGATAAATGGAAAGCGATAAATGGTGGATAACTTTGTGGATATTGTGGATTTAAAGAAAAGAAATTTTAAATTTAACTATTTGAAAGTTCTGAATATTATGTTAATAAACCGCGGGATGTGCGAATTATTAGGAAATACTGATAAAATTTGCACAGTTTTTCCGCAATGTTAAAGGGCAATCAGACCAATATTTGTGGGGATAAAGAAAAAATGTAAATGTACCGCAAGATATGGTAAAATAAGAAGGCGGGATTTGTAATAATACTTGCAAAAAAAATATTTTGGGAGGAAGAAACTATGTGGGCATACGAAAGTGTATTTTATCAGATATATCCTTTGGGATTTTGCGGGGCACCCTTTGAGAACGACGGGGTCGCTGCGTCGCGAATTAAAAAAGTGTTGGATTGGATTCCCCACATGCAAAAACTGGGAATCAATGCCATTTATTTTTCCCCGGTATTTGAATCGGATACGCACGGATATAACACCAGAGATTATACCAAAATTGACTGTCGCCTGGGAACGAATGAAGATTTTAAAGAGGTATGCGATGCGCTCCATAAGGCCGGTATCAAAGTGGTTTTGGACGGTGTATTTAATCATGTGGGACGCGGCTTTTGGGCATTTCAGGATGTGCTGAAAAATCGGGAAAACTCGCCCTATGTCAGCTGGTTCCATCGCATTGATTTTGGCGGCAATTCCAATTACAATGACGGGCTTTGGTACGAAGGCTGGGAAGGCAATTATGACTTAGTAAAACTTAATCTTCACAATGAGGATGTGGTAAATCATATTTTCAGCGCAGTGGAAGGCTGGATTAAGGAATTTGACATTGACGGTATCCGCTTGGACGTAGCCTATTGTCTGGATTACGGCTTTTTGAACCGCCTCCGGGCTTTTTGTGATTCCAAGAAAGAGGATTTCTTTCTGTTAGGGGAGGTGCTTCATGGAGAATACGGGAAAATGCTTCGGGAGATGAACATTCATTCCGTGACCAATTACCAGTGTTACAAGGGAATCCACTCGTCCTTTAACAGCGCCAATATGTTTGAAATCGTTCATTCGTTGCTTCGGATGTTTGGGCCGGAGGATTGGACGATTTGCCGGGATGGTCATTTGCTCAGCTTTGCGGATAATCATGATGTGTCCCGTATTGCCAGTGTAATTCAAAACGAAAAATGTTTGCCTTTGGTGTATGCCATGGTCTATGGTATGCCCGGCATCCCCTGCGTATATTACGGAAGTGAGTGGGGCGCAAAAGCGGATAAGAGCCAGGGAGACCCTGCCCTCAGAGCTTGCTTTGAGACACCGGAGTGGAATGAACTTACGGATTATATTGCAAAATTAAGTGAAATCAAGAAGAATTCCCACGCGTTAAATTATGGCGGCTTCCGCAGCGTGGTGCTTACCAATAAACAGTGTATTTTCGAGAGAAAGACAGAGCGGGAACGGGTGCTTGTGGCCATCAATATGGATGAAAACCCGTATCACGCCCATTTTGATGCAGGCTGCGGTCAGGCAGAAGAACTCATCAGCGGAAAAATGCATGATTTTGGCGGCGGCAGCGAACTTCCGCCCTACAGTGCAAGTTTTTGGAAAATGGAACGTTAATGGAACGTTAAACTCTGTTTTGTAAGCGGAGCGGTAAAACTTCTTTTGTGAAGTGGAACGAGAGCGAGGGTGGGTGCCTCGAGAGTGCCTCGCAAGTGCCCTGCAAGTGTCCTGCAAGTGACCCGCAAGTGCTTTGCACCGCCTGAAAAGAGAAAAAGAAAAGTAGGCGGTGGCGGAAGAGTGCTTAGCACCGCCTAAAAAGAGAAAAAGAAAAGTAGGCGGTGGCGGAAGAGTGCTTAGCACCGCCTAAAAAGAGAAAAAGAAAAGTAGGCGGTGTTGGAAGAGTGCTTAGCACCGCCTAAAAAGAGAAAAAGAAAAGTAGGCGGTGTTGGAAGAGTGCTTAGCACCGCCTGAAAAGAGAAAAAGAAAAGTAGGCGGTGGCGAGGTTGTGCTTTGCACCGCCTGAAAAGAAAAAAAGAAAAGTAGGCGGTGGTGGAAGAGTGCTTAGCACCGCCTAAAAAGAAAAAAAGAAAAGTAGGCGGTGGCGGAAGAGTGGTTTGCACCGCCTGAAAAAAGAAAAAGAAAAGTAGGCGGTGTCGGAAGAGTGCTTTGCACCGCCTAAAAAGAAAAAAAGAAGATTGAGCGGTGGAATGAGAAAAAGCGGGAAAATTGGCAGAAAAGTAGGCGGAGGTACGATTGTGTGAATATAGAATTGGTCAGGGCAACCATGGAGGATGCTTCCATGCTATGGGAAATGCAAGTGAAATCCTTTCGGGATTTGTTCGATAAATATCAGGATTATGAAACCAATCCGGCGGCCGAGCCGGTGGAAAAGGTGATAAATCGGTTAAAGCAAAAGGAAACTTTTTACTATTTTATCGTTGCGGATGATGTCAAAGTTGGGGCAATCCGGGTTGTCGTCCATCCGCTGGGCAAGAAAAAGATCAGTCCGTTATTCGTATTGCCGGAGCACCAAAACAGAGGAATTGCCCAAAAGGCCATGAAGCGGTGCGAGGACATCCATGGCCATGACAATTGGGAATTAGATACGATTTTGCAGGAAGAGGGAAATCGATATTTGTATGAAAAAATGGGGTATCACAGAACCGGAAAGAGTGAAGTGGTAAACGATAAACTGACACTGATTTTTTATGAAAAATAGGGCCTTAGCCTAAATTTTTGGCGCGGCGTAAATTTCTCGCTTCTGCCGGAAAAAGGAGAACTACCATGAAAATTCTATTTATAAATTTGCCCTATTATGGTCATGTGATACCTACCATCGGTCTTGTGCAGGAATTGATTAAAAAGGGCTGCGCGGTAACCTATCTGTTGCCTTTTTCCTGGGAAGAAAAGATTGCAGAAAGCGGTGCAGAGTTTGCCGGATATGACAACCATAAGCAACTTTCGAAGCAGATGAAGAATGCGTATGCCGTGGCAGAAGGCATGATAGAACAGTATGATTTTGTTATCTATGAGCAGTTTTTCTTTTTGGGAAAACATCTGGCGGAAAAGTACAAGAAACCGGTGGCAAGGATTTTCACTGCCCCGGCCACAAACGAAACGTTGATGCAGGAATATATCGCGTCCAAAGGGCCGATGTCCGTTTTTAAGCATAAATGGATTGCAAAAGCATTTACGAAAAATATTGCCAAAGGCATTCCAATGAAAACTGATAACTGGCTTGATGAAATCATTTTTAATCCGCCTGAGCTGAATCTTGTATATACCCTTCGGGAATATCAGCCGTACGAAGCAGAATTTCCCGAGGCGCAGTACAAATTTCTGGGCCCCTCCATTTACGATAGGAAAGGAGAGCCTTTGGATTTTGCAAAGGGGCAAAACCCGGTGGTATATATTTCACTGGGGACCGTGGTAGAGGGAGCTGAAGCGTTCTTTCAAAAATGTATAGAGGCATTTGGCGACGAAGCGGTGGATGTGGTTATTTCCGCCGGCGAGAATTTTGACCTAAGAAAGCGGCTCCCGGCCAATATTCATATCTACCGCTTTGTGCCACAACTTGAAGTGCTGAAAATGGCAGATGTGTTTGTTACCCATGGTGGGATGAATAGCGTTTCAGAGGCTCTGGTAAGCGGGACGCCGATGGTTGTGATTCCGTTTGCGTCTGACCAGCCGGTAAATGCGCGGTGCGTAGAAAAACTTGGTGTGGGGAAACGATTAGAGTATTCGCAGGCAAGTAAAGAAACGCTGAAGGAAACCGTCATGTCTGTACTTTGCGATGCCGATATAAAAAACAATCTTGCAAAAGTCCGGGAAATCATAGGACAAGCACCGGGCAATTCGGGCGGCGCGCAGATGATTATTGACTATTACGAAAGCAGAAAATAGCTATGTTATCCGGACCCTACATGAGTTGACTTGCCGGCTTGAATGCTCGAAACAGAATCAAGGAATCGTTCGAGAAATAATTAAAGAATTAGAAATGCCGGATATTGATGAATTGAAACTGCGTCAACTTAGAGTAAAGTTATCGACTAAAATGTTGTTTTGACCAGTTATGTGTCTAAAATGACCACCTATTGATAAGGTGTAGATAATAATTCTAATTCAGATATACTACAAAGCAAGAAAGGAGGAAAATCATGAAACTGAATATTAATATCGATGCAGGAGCTAAAGAACCTGAAATTATGATTACAACAGCGCATATGACGGAAGACATTAACAGAGTTGTTGATTTTGTAAGCAGATTAGATGATGCTCCAACAATTATTTCCGGTATTAGAGAGGATAAGGTCGAGCTATTGGATACAGATGCAATAGTAAAGATTTATGCAGAAGACAGTAAGGTTTTTACCCAAACTAACAAAGGGACGTATCAAATTAGATTGAGACTTTATGAAGCGGAAGAAAGACTGGATAGCAGTAAGTTTGTTAGGATATCTAATTCAGAAATCGTGAATCTTAAGAAGGTTAAAAGCCTTGATTTAAGCTTTGTAGGAACAATTTGTATGGAATTATCAAATGGAACGGTAAGTTATGTTTCCAGAAGATATGTTTCCAAAATCAAAAAAGTATTAGGATTATGAGGTGAAAATATATGAAAAAAGAATTTGCTCGTAGAGTGTTTGTTGGATTATTAGGTGGAATTGTAATTAGCTATTTGATTACAATTGGAATTTCGCTTGCAATCGGTGATGGTAGTTACTATCCATGTGTTCCGAGTTTGATTGAACGATTTGGCAATGAGGTAACA
>SVFE01000005.1 GCA_015057055.1 Lachnospiraceae bacterium
GTTTAAAATGGAAAATGATCCCCGGGTTACAAAGGTGGGACGGTTTATCCGAAAGACCAGTTTGGACGAGTTGCCGCAATTTTGGAATGTTTTGGTGGGCGATATGAGTCTGGTGGGAACCCGGCCGCCTACCGTAAATGAATTTGAGCAATATAACGCGCATTACCGCAGACGCCTTTCCATAACGCCGGGGCTCACCGGAATGTGGCAGGTAAGCGGGCGCAGTGACATTAAGGATTTTGATGAAGTTGTTGCAATGGATTTAAAATATATTGATGAGTGGTCGTTGCGGCTTGATTTTAAGATTTTGTTGCAAACCATTGGAGTGGTATTGTTCCGGAAAGGATCAAAATAATGACAGAGAGTAAGTTTACTACCCCGGTAGCCTTTATCATTTTTAACCGGCCGGATACGACGGCGGCGGTTTTTGAAAAAATACGAGAGACTAAGCCGGAAAAATTATATCTGATTTCCGATGCGCCAAGAGACGGCCGGGAAGACGATACGGAAAAAGTAAAGCAGACCCGCGCTTATGTAGAAGAGCATATTGACTGGGAGTGTCAGGTTTATAAGAATTATGCAGAAACGAATATGGGATGCCGCGACCGGGTGGCCAGCGGAATTTCCTGGGTGTTTTCCAAGGAAGAACAGGCCATTATTTTGGAAGATGACGTGGTGCCGGCCAAAGAATTTTTCCCCTACTGTCAGGCTATGCTGGAGCATTACAAAGACAACGAGCGGGTGATGATGGTATCCGGTACCAACCTTATGAAGAATCACAAGATGGAGACGCCCTATGCATTTTCCTGCTATTCCAGCATTTGGGGATGGGCTACCTGGAAAAGGGCCTGGGAGAACTATGATATTGATGTGGCGGACTGGCCGAAAATCAAAAAGGAAGGTACCTTCCGGAAGGTGCAAAACGGCCTGGCTTATTTGTTCCTGGTAAGGAATATCAACAGTGTTTATACCAAAAAGAAAGATACCTGGGATATCCAGTGGGATTATTGCAGATACAAGCATCGGGGGCTCGGCATTGTGCCCAGGGAAAATCTGATTTGCAATATCGGATTCGACCGGGAAGATGCAACCCACACCACGGAAGGCACGACGGAGGATTTCTCCTATGGGAAAATGGAATTTCCCATAAACTTTAACGTTCCGGTGAAAAGGGATACGGCATACGATAAAGCGTATATCAAAAAGTACTTTGGTGTGCGGAAAGTCAGAGACTTTGTAAAGAAAAAAATCAGCAAAAAATAAAACGGAGTCAGGAATGAAAAGGTGTAAGCTGTTTGGCGTAAAAACCGTGGTTTCCCATATGGAAGAAGCTGTTTCCTATGTGAGGAAAAACAAAGAGCGCCTGAAAGGGAAGTATGTGAGTTTTGCGAATGTGCATACCACGGTGACAGCCAAAGAAGAAAAAGAATTTCGAAAAGTACAAAATGAGGCAGCGCTGGTAATGCCGGACGGAAAACCCCTATCCTTTGTGATGAAAAAAAGAGGGTACGAGGAAGCAGAGCAGATTGCCGGACCGGATTTTATGAAGCGGATGTGGGAAGCGACGGCAGAAAGTCAGGAGGAGTCGCACTATTTCTATGGTGCCGGTGAAGAAACCATAGCAGCACTAGAAGAAAAGTTGAAAGCACAATATCCGAATCTTAAGATTGCGGGAATGGAATCCCCGCCCTATCGGGAGTTGACGGAGGAAGAAAAGGAAGCTGCCGTACAACGGATTAACGAATCCGGCGCGGACTATCTTTGGGTAGGTCTTGGTGCGCCCAAGCAGGAATATTGGATGAATGAACACAAAGGAAAAATTCATGCAGTGATGTTTGGCGTGGGGGCGGCATTTGATTTTCATGCGGGAACCATAAAACGGGCACCGAAATGGATGCAGAAGTGTTATCTGGAGTGGTTTTATCGGATTTTGCAGGACCCCGGGCGATTGTGGAAACGTTATGCGGTAACCAATGCCAAGTTTGTTCTTATGGTTATCGGTTACGGAATCAATGGATTAAGAAGGAAGCAATAGGATGCATTTAGACAGTAAGAAAATTAAGTTATTGGTATATGATTTTGACGGCGTAATGACGGACAATCGCGTCCTTGTGGATCAGCACGGCGTGGAAAGCGTGATGGTCAGTCGGGGAGACGGTTACGGAATCTCCCGCATCAAAGAGCTGGGCATCAAGCAGGTTATAATTTCTACGGAAACCAATGAAGTGGTAAAAAGAAGAGCAGAGAAATTAAAGATTGATGTAATTCACGGCGTGGAAGATAAGAAGACCATTTTACGAAAATTCTGCGAAGAAAACGGGTATGCATTGGAAGAAGTCATGTTTATCGGTAACGACTTGAATGATTATGAAGCCATGATGCTGGCCGGAACCAAAGGAGCACCTGCAGATGCGGAAGAAGAAATCTTAAAGATTGCGGACTGGGTTTCTACGAAAAACGGCGGCTACGGTGTGATTCGGGAACTGTACCGAATTCTTTCCGGTACAAATTAGAGTGAAAGAATAAACAGATTTGGAGAAAAAGAATGAAAAAGTTTACCGTGATTACTCCGACGTGGAATCAGGCGGAATATATTGAAGATACCATTCAATCGGTAATCGGGCAGACCTACAAAAATTTGGAATATATCATTGTGGATAACTGTTCCGATGACGGCACCCGGGAAATTGTGGAAAAATATGCAAAAGAAGATGACCGGATTTTGTATATCAGAGAACCGGACAAGGGGCAGGCAGAAGCGATTAACAAGGGGCTGGAACGTGCCACCGGAGATATTGTGTGCTGGCTTAATTCCGATGATTATTATTACGATGACAAGGTTTTGGAAAAGGTGGCAGATGCGTTTGCATCCCCGGAAGCGCCGGACATTGTAGTGGGAGATGCCTGGTATTGTGACAAAGAAAAAAAACTTACGGAATATAATAAATCCAATCGGGGGGTGCCTCAATGGGTGATTTCCCGGTGGTATTACATTGTACAGCCTTCGGTATTTTGGAAACGAAGCAAGCTCCGGCTGGATGAATCCTACACCTATGCCTTTGATTGGAAATTCTTTATCCTAATGTTTGAACAGGCCAAGGTGAAATATACGGAGGAAGCGTATTCCGTATACCGGATGTATGAGGATAATAAAACCGGGCAGGACAATGCCAAGAGAAAATATGAAATCTATCGTTTGCAGGAAGAAATCGGTGTGAGCAAATGGAATACCGCCTGGTGCAAACATGTTTATAAGGTGTATGAAGCGGCAGAAAAAAAGAATCGGCCCCAAGATAAGAAACGGGTGGATTTTTGGAGCCGGTTGTTGTTTCATCTGACCGGGAAGAGAATTTGCAGTTTTTGAGAATGATTTTGCAGAAAGGTGTTATACGATATGGAGGAACAATTGCATAAGTGTAAGATTGCGGCGCTGCTTACCTGTTTCAACCGGAAAGCGTATACGCTTACCTGTCTGCAGACCCTACGGAAAAATAAACTGTGTGAGTTTTGTTTTGTGGTCACCGACGATGACAGCACGGACGGTACCGCCGGGGCAATCGCGCAGATGGAGGATGTTGTGCTGCTTTCGGGTGACGGTAAGTTATACTGGAACGGAGGCATGCAAAAGTCCTTCGCGTATGCGCTGGAACATATCGAGGAATTCGATTATGTTATGCTGGTGAATGATGACGTTGGTTTTTATCCGGAAGCAATTGATGCACTGGTATTGCGCAGCAAAGAGACGAATGCACCCGTAGTGGTCGGGTCTACCTGTAATAAAAAGGGTGAGATGACTTACGGCGGTGTAAGAAAAAAATCGAATGTATTTGCAAAATTTGCATTGATTCCGCCTTCCAAAGAGGCGACGGAATGTGATACCTTTAACGGAAATTGCGTTTTGATAAAAAAAGATGCATTTCAGGCAGTCGGGAATTTGGACCCTGCGTACACCCACAGTATGAGTGATTATGATTACGGGATGACGCTTCGGCGAAAGGGTTACCGGATTGTGAATGCAAAGCATCATGTGGGCGTGTGTGAGGACAATGACACCACCGGATCCTGGTTGGATACGTCACTGCCGCGGAAAGAAAGAAGACGGTTGAAGGAAGGCCCGAAGGGCTTACCGGGGAAAGATTGGTTTCACTTTGTGAAAAAAAATTACGGCCTGTTTCCGGCCCTCTATCATTCCCTAACGCCTTATGTACGAATTTTGTTGGGAAAATAAAAATATTTTAACGATAGCCAAAATAGAAAAAGATTTGAAAGGAGAAATCGCATGGGAAAGAGAATTTTAGTAACAGGGGGAGCCGGTTTTTTGGGTTCACATTTGTGTGACAGACTGATTAAAGAGGGTAACGATGTTATTTGCTTGGATAATTTATACACAGGAAACAAGAACAACATTCGCCACTTAATCGGAAATGATTATTTTGAATTCATCCGTCATGATGTGACAGAGCCCATTCATTTGGAGGTGGACCAGATTTACAATCTTGCCTGTCCTGCCAGCCCGGTTCATTATCAGTACAATCCCATTAAAACAACGAAAACCAGTGTGCTGGGAGCGATGAACATGTTGGGACTTGCCAAGAGAGTACATGCCCGTATTTTGCAGGCATCCACATCCGAAGTATACGGGGATCCGGAGATTCATCCCCAGCCGGAGTCATACCGGGGATGTGTAAATACCATCGGTATCCGTTCTTGTTATGACGAGGGTAAACGTGTTGCAGAGACCTTGTTTTTTGATTATCACAGAATGCATAAAGTAGAAATTAAAGTGATGCGTATTTTTAATACTTATGGTCCCAACATGCATCCGGCGGACGGTCGCGTGGTATCCAATTTCATTGTACAGGCATTAAAAGGAGAAGATATTACGGTCTACGGTGACGGAAGTCAGACCAGAAGTTTCTGCTATGTGGATGACCTGATTGAAGGAATGGTCCGTCTTATGAATTCGAGAGCGGATTTTACCGGACCGGTTAATATCGGTAATCCCGGGGAATTTACCATTAAGCAGCTGGCAGAAATCGTTATTGAGTTAACGGGAAGCAATTCCAAGATTATTTACCAACCGCTTCCTTCCGATGATCCGCTCCAGAGAAAACCGGTGATTGAAATTGCGAAAAAAGAACTGGATTGGGAGCCCACCATTGCGTTGGAAGAAGGGTTGAAGAAAACCATTGCTTACTTTAAGGAAATTGTATGAGAAAAGAACTGTACATCTGCCATACGCCCTACCATCTGCTCATTGCCATGGTGAAGGCGTTGCTTTCCGAAAGGGATTCCGAGCTGATTCTTTGCGCTTCGGATTATATCGGGGACGCGGTAATACAAAGAGTCAGACAATCCGACATATTTGAACGGATTGAAACCTTTCCGAATTTGGATAAAAAGGCAAAGGAACTGGATTTTTCCGTTCCGGTTTTAAAACGTAGGAGAGCGCTGCAAGGTCAGCTGGATGAATGGGTCGGCAGAGAAAAAACGGAGCATGGGGAAATTTATATTTTTAATGATTCTTCTGTGTGGGGAAGGTGGTTAAACAGTCACAAAATTTCTTATCATTTATTGGAGGATGGTTTGAACTGTTTCCGTTTTCCGACGTTCTTAACCTATGCTACGCCAGGCAATCCGCTGAAAAGAGCAATAAAAAGGAGAATGGGAATTGATTTTGCCAATTTCGGACAATCCCGTTTTACGAAGAGTATAGAAGTTAATGATAAGAACGGAATACTGTTATCCTCTGCAAAAGTTGTGGAGGTACCGAGAAAAGATTTATATGCTTGTCTTTCGACGGAGGACAAAAAACGGATTTTGGATGCGTTTCTTTCCGTGGCAGAGCAGGAGCGTATTCTCGCATATGCGAAGGGAGACGTGATGTTACTTATTACCCAGCCCCTGTCAGAGGATGGTTATACGACGGAGGAAGGGAAGCTGGAGTTGTACCGGGAACTGGTTACGCAGTATGGCACGGATACGGTTCTGATTAAAATCCATCCGCGGGAAAAGACGGATTACGGCGATTTGGGCAAGAACTGCATAACGCTGCAGTTGGACAATGTACCGTTGGAAGTATTGACGTTTTTGGAAGGGTTGAAAATAAAAAGGGCAGTAACTACGTTTTCCACGGCCATAGAAGCGTTGGATTTTTGCGAGGAACGTATTTCTTTGGGACTGGAAGAGACAAAGAAAAGATTGAAAAAATATGAGTGAATTAGTATCGGTCATAATACCTGTTTACAACAAAGAAAAATATGTGGAAGCCTGTATTTTGGGGGCGCGCGCGCAGACGTACGCCAATTTGGAAATACTCCTTGTGGATGACGGTTCGCAAGATGCTTCGGGAGAAATCTGTGACCGTTTGGCAAAGGAGGATGACCGGATTTTGGTTATTCACAAGGAAAACGGCGGTCTTTCCGATGCCCGGAATGCGGGAATTGACAAGGCAAAAGGAGAATACCTTTTTTTTGTTGACGCGGATGATGTGATAGAACCGGAGGCGATACAGGAGTTATATTCGGCCGTAAAACGAACAAAAGCAGACATTGCAATTTCTAATTTTTTGTGGCAGACGCCGGAAGGAGAAGTGCTTGGAGATTCCGGAATAATAAAAAATGACATCTGGGGTAAAAGGCAACTTTTCGAAGCCCTGACCGGAGAAAACAGTTTTTATTTTGTTGTAGCCTGGAACAAGTTATATCATCGTTCTTTGTGGGAAAATTTTCGTTTCAAAAAGGGAAAAATCCATGAGGACGAATTTGCGGTTCACCATATTTTCGGACGGTGTGAAAAGGCGGTTTTGGTAGAAAAATGTCTGTACCGATATATCCGACGGGAGGACAGCATTACATCCACAAATACGCAGATAAAACGCCTGGATGTTTTGGAAGCCATTTGCGACCGGTTCGATTATGTGCATGAAAATGGGCCGGAGGATTGTCTGCAGTCTGCAGCCCGCCAGCTATGGGAGCACTACCGGCATTTTTATTTCGCGGAAAATCCGGACGCGGACGGGAAGCGTAGGCAGAAGGAAATCAAGGAACTTTTTCACGGACAGTATCCAAAACTGATGCGCATAAAACCGATAAAAGTAAAGAATTTGCTGAAATATACCTTATTTCGGTATTGGGGATATATGAAGAGGGTTTAAATGGAACTGGTATCTGTTGTTGTAGCGATTTACAATCAGGAAGACTTTTTGAGGGAATTGATTACATCGATATGTAAACAATCCTACTGTGCGTTGCAGATTATTTTAGTGGATGACGGCTCCACGGATCATAGTCCCGCCATTTGCGATGAATACGGGGCAAAGGATGAGAGAATCTTAGTAATCCATAAGGAAAACGGAGGGGTCTCTTCGGCCCGGAATGCAGGACTTTTGGCGGCAAAGGGAAAGTATGTCTTTGTGCTGGACGGGGATGATATTTTGACTTCGGATTATTGTGTCAGAATGGTGGAGGCGCAGCAGGCACATCCGGACTCTTTTGTGCTTTGCGGTTATGAAGAGTTTGATGAAAAAACCGGACGGATGGTTACCGGCAGAGGGGCCAACGGGAAAGAGGCTACCGTGGTTTATGAAAAAAGTGCGCTGGCTGAACTTGTGAATGAAACGTTCATTCACATCCCCTGGAACAAAATATACGAGGGGGACATCATTAAGCGCTATGGACTTCGCTACGATGAAGAGGTCAGCAATTCTGAGGATTACATTTTTAATATGCAATATTTAAAAATGAAAAATCCTTCCGAACTTGTAATGATAGCGGAGCCGCTTTACCGGTATCGAAAACACGGGAAGACCACATTAAGCGGTCGCTACTATGAAGACATGTTTGATACAAAGAAAAATGAGATTGCCTTACTTGCCGGTCTGGAGAAAGAATGGGGGATAGCGCACACTTCGGGATTTTACAGAAGGGCACTGCACTGTTTGGAGACGGCGGTTTTAAATTATATGCGACCGGAAAATCCTATGCCTTATTCGGAAAAAATCCGCACCTGCAACAAAGTATTGCGAAGCGGGGAATATAAAATGTATTTGAAAAAATGTGGAAGCGAGATGTCTTTTGCCCGTTATGCCGTGTGCAAAAGCGGTAGCGCAGCGCTTTTTGGCAGATACATTGCATTTTGTCGGTCCCGCAGAAAAGCGGTAAGAGGAAATCGTTAGGGGAAAAACTCGTGAAAATAGCAATTATTATTTTGAACTATATAACGTACCGGGAGACCCTTTGTATGGTTCGTTCGCTGCAACCGCTAATCAAAGGATATGATGCGGAAATTATTGTGGTGGATAATGCTTCCCCGAACCGGTCGGGGGAGGTGCTGAAGGCGCATGCAAAGGATGGCTATCATTTTATCGGGGCACCGGAAAACCGTGGCTACGCAGCCGGAAATAATATCGGACTCCGCTATGCAAAAGAACGCGGGGCGACATATGCCTGGGTCCTGAATAACGATGTTACGTTTCCGGACCGTAACTTACTTCCGGCGCTGCTGGAAGTACTGCAAAAGCAAACGGATGTTGCAGCGGTATCACCGGATGTTTATTCCGGGGAAGGGTATTTATATAACCGGGAATTGGTACGTCCCACCTGGATGGATCTCACCTTTGGACTACTGCAGTATCGGAAAAAGGGAAGGAACGCCGGAAAGAAAGACTGGTGCTATGCCTACCGGGTACAGGGATGCTGTTTTTTGGCAGATATTGAAAAACTGGAGCAATGCGGATACCTGGATGAAAATACATTTTTGTATTACGAAGAGGCAATTTTGGCGGAGCGACTCAGAAGGAAAAAATACCGCTGCGCCTGCGTAACCAAAACCAAGGTGATTCATCGGCATTCCACAACGGTTTTGCAAAATATCGGAAAGAGCGGATACAGGAGGGCATACAAAAAGAGTTATGCCTATTATCTGAAAGAATACAGAAGATTTCCGCTTTGGCAGCAGTTGCTGTGCAAAGCGTTTTTTGCAGTTAAAGTTTATTTTATTTAAATTGCGGGATGGAATTGCTATGAAGGAAAACGATGGCCATGTGATTGTTCTGATGGCAGTATATAATGGGGAAAAATATGTAAAGCAGCAGTTGGAAAGCATCTATAACCAAACCTATGGGGGAAGAATTACTGTCTGTGTAAGGGATGACGGTTCCGCGGACGGGACAAGCGAAAAAATCCTTGGCGTGAAGAGGCCGAAGGGAAGAGCGCTGGTTCTTCGCAAAGGGAAAAATCTGGGACCGGCAGGAAGCTTTCTGCGTTTGATTCAAACCGCGGGGGAGGCGGATTGGTATTTTTATTCGGACCAGGATGATGTATGGGCTCCGGATAAGGTGGAGACGGCGGTAAAACAAATGCGCCGGGCCGGGGAAACTCCGATTCTTTACGGCTGCAATTACAGTTTGTGTGATGAAAACTTGACGCCGGTAAAACGGTGTGGAATTGAGTCAAAGCCGCAGCTTACGCCCCTTAAAATGCTTTTTTATAACAAGATTCCCGGATGTTGCATGGGAATGAACCGGGCTTTGATGGACAGATTAAAAGAAATGAAACTGACCTCGGTAATGATGCATGACAGCATGACATTGTGCTATGCATTGTATGCGGGAGGTGTGGTTTATGATAAGGAACCGAAGGTTTTACATCGGATTCACGCAGATAACGTGGTGGGACTGGGACATCGGAAAATTGTACCTCTTCCCTGGCTGAAGGAGAAATTCCTTTTGTTACGGAGGAAAGAAGACTACGATATCAGCAAAATGGCGTCGGAATTTTTGCGGGTAACGGAGGATGCCCGGAAACTGCCGTACTATAACGATATTGTGCTATTGAAGAATTACAAAAAGAATCTGAGAAATACATTGCAATTGTTGAACCATAAAGACACGAAGGATGCTCCTTTGGACCGTACAACAATGTCAATACGCAGTAAAATATTTTTCCGCTTGTTTTAACCATGCGGGGATTGGGAGGCGAGGATTTGAAAATCAAATATTCCTTTATTGTACCCTTTTATAATGTGGAAAAATATTTGGCCGAGTGTCTGGATTCGCTGGTGCAATTTCCGAGAGATGACTATGAGATTCTTTTGATAAATGACGGTTCCCGGGACGGCAGCAGGGAAATTGCTTTGGATTATATGGAACGCTACAAACAAATCCGCCTGGTGGAGCAGGAAAACCGGGGACTTGGCGGAGCCAGAAATACGGGACTCGCCAATGCCAAGGGAGAATGGATTCTGTTCGTGGACAGCGATGATTATGTGGATAAAACCTTGCTTACAGAAGCCGACAGACAGACCGGGATGATGCAGGAAGATGATATTGCGGTTTTTAACTTTGCTTATTTGTATCCGAATGGAAGAATTGTGCCGGAGTTGTCCTTTGCGCAAACTATTCCCATGGAACAGTTGCAGCGGGCGAAGTTTTATTCTGTGCCGGTAACCTGTTGCGGCAAAATCTTTCACCGAAATTTCTTCGCGAAGAATGAAATTGTTTTGCCGGAGAAACGATATTATGAGGATGTGGCGGTTTCGCTGAAGGTTATGTTGGGGGCGAAGAATCTGTATTTTACGGATGCCCCGTTATACATCTACCGGCAGCGGGACACTTCCATTACCAAAAACCGTGACCACAAAAAGATGTATGACATGGTCCGTAATATAGAAGAGCAGTATCGTTATTTTGTTACCCGGGGAACATATGAGCAATACAAAGAGGAAGTGGAATATTTTGCGATTTTGCATACCCTTTTGGAAATTGTGCCCCGAATGATTGAGGACGATCCGAAATCCGTGTATGTTCGTAAAATGTGTGCGTACATGAAACGACGTTTCCCGGATTATGAAAAGAATCCCTATTTAGATAAATTAAGCAGAAGGAACAGGTTGTATTTAAAATTAATCGGCGAGCGGAAATATACGGCGCTTCAGATGATTATCCGGGGAAAAACGGGGCTTCGAAACGTGCTGGAAAAACTGGGCTTGTTCGGGCTGATTCAAAACTATAAAGAAAAAGCGGTAAACCGTTTATAAAGAGGCTTAGGAGATTGTAACCGGTGAGAGAAATTGTTGATGAATTAAAATATATATTGTCGGCAAAAGAGAAAGGTCAGTTAGCGGGACTGTTTTTTATGATGCTTGCAGGCGGGTTTTTGGAACTATTGGGTGTTTCCGTGGTACTTCCCCTGGTGCAGGCAATCATGCAGCCGGATGCAGAAATTATCGGCGTTATCGGGGGTATCATCGGCCCGGGCGAGGGAGTGCACCGCAGGGTGGTTGTATTTTTGGCATTGTTACTGATTGCATTGTACATCATTAAAAACGGATTTTTGCTTTGGATGTATCATGTCATTTTTTCTTTTGTTTACAAGGGCATGAAGAATCTTTCTTCCAGAATGTTATCGGTTTATATGGGAGAGTCTTATGCAAAGCATTTGCACCGTAATGTATCGCAGATTCAAAGAACTGTACGGGGCGATGTCAGCGGATGCTATTATGTGGTTAAATTTTTGCTCCAGATTATGACGGAAGCAATTATCTGTATTACGCTGGTGGGCTATCTTCTTCTTACGGATGTTAAAATTACGGTTTTCTTAATGGCGCTTTTGGGTATCTGCTGCGGCCTGTTTTTGTTTTTTTCCAAGAAAAAAGTGAAGGAACTGGGCACCATAAGTCAAAACAGCCAGACAAAAATGAACCAATGGATTTTGCAGTCCATGGGAGGAATGAAAGAGGTCCGTCTATTGGGGCGGGAAAGCTATTTTGTTGAAATGTATAACGAGCAAAACAAGGCATTTGCCGATGTAAACCGCAAACAACAGGTGATTTTGCAGATGCCCCGGATGCTGACGGAAACCGTCTGTATCTGCGGCGTGATGATTTTGCTTATTGTTGCGGCAAAGGCCGGCGAAAGTATGGAAAATATGGTTCCGGTATTTGCGGTATTTGCGGTTGCGGCCTTTCGGATGTTGCCCTCGGTGGGGAAAATTAACACTTTTTTGACGGAACTTATTTATTATCGGCCTACGGTGCATGCCGTGTACCGGGATTTGAAAGAATTGGAAGGTGAGCGTTGTTATTCCCAAAAGGAATGTTCGGAACTGATGCCTTTCCGGCAAGTCCTTTCCTTAAAGGATGTATCTTTCCGGTATTGGAACACGGAAGAGAATGTTTTGAAAAATGTTTCCTTGGAGGTTCCCAGGGGAAAAGCGGTAGCGCTGATTGGTCCTTCCGGCGCCGGAAAGACCACGCTGGCGGATCTTATTATGGGACTTTTAGAACCCGGAAGCGGAGAAGTATCGGTGGACGGGACGGATATAAAAAGCAATCTTTCCGGTTGGTATCGGCAAATCGGTTATGTGCCTCAGAGTATTTATTTGTCCGATGATACAATACAGAATAATGTGGCCTTTGGTCTTCGGGAAGAAGAAATAGATGAGGAAAAATTGTGGAAAGCCTTGGAACTGGCCCAGATTGCGGAGTTTGTTAAACAATTGCCGGAAGGAATTGAAACCAGGGTAGGAGAGCAGGGCGTACGTTTATCCGGCGGACAAAGGCAACGAATCGGAATTGCAAGGGCCTTATATCATGACCCGGAACTGTTGGTTTTGGATGAGGCAACTTCTGCGTTGGATACGGATACGGAAAAGGCAGTCATGGACGCGATTAATCATCTGCACGGTGAAAAAACCATGGTGATTATCGCCCACCGGCTTACCACCATTGAAAAATGTGATATTATTTATGAAGTTACAAAACAAGGTGTAGTGCAAAAGAAAGATTAGCCGGATTTTCCGGTTCGGAATTTGTCGAATTTCGGAAAATAAGGGCGATGGGTTGCCGTGGAATCGGAATCATTTTGTGGTAAAATTGTCACAAAAGAGAAAACGATGGGAAGGCGATACGACATTATGATTTATATGCACTATTGTAAAAAATGCGATTATCTGCACATGCTTAGCGGACACCGCACAAATTGTCCGGGGTGCAATGATACACTGACGGAATTAAAAATATCCTATATGGATTATTATAAAATGGATTTAAAAGAGCGAGAGGCATTGGCCGCAAACTGCAGGAACGAGGACTTTTTGAAAAAAAGTGCCTATGTATATAAAAAACATAAGTTTAGCAAGTGGTACAAAGAAGGTCGGGAGCGGGGATAGAAAAATATCATTTACATAATCGGAAATTATGGCTATAATATTACTAATATTGTTTGATATACGGGAAAGAGAGGGCAATTGAAAATGAAAAGAGCATTGATTACCGGAATTAACGGACAGGATGGTTCCTATCTCTCCGAGTTACTTTTGGAAAAAGGTTACGAGGTGTACGGTATCTTAAGAAGAAAGTCAGTAGTGGATTATGGCAATGTTGCACATATCAAAGATAAAATCCACTTTATATATGCAGATATGACGGACGTGGTATCTCTGATTAACGCAATGCGTATTTCACAGGCAGATGAGGTATACAATCTGGCAGCACAGTCTTTCGTTGCAACCAGCTGGGAACAGCCCATTGCAACGGCAGAAATCGATGCAATCGGAGTAACCAATCTGTTGGAAGCTATCCGTATTGTAAATCCTAAGGCAAGATTTTATCAGGCGTCCACATCGGAAATGTTTGGTAAGGTGCAGGCAATTCCTCAGGATGAAACAACTCCGTTTTATCCCAGAAGTCCTTACGGCGTGGCAAAACTTTATGGACACTGGATTACCAAGAATTACAGAGAAAGTTTTGATTTATATGCTTGCAGCGGCATCCTTTTCAATCACGAAGGGGAAAGAAGAGGAAAAGAATTCGTTACAAGAAAGATTACTTCTACCGTAGCCAGAATTAAACTGGGTCTGGAAGAATGTCTTGAACTTGGTAACATGGATGCGAAGCGCGACTGGGGTCATTCCAAGGATTATGTACGGGCAATGTGGCTCATGCTTCAGCAGGATGCTCCGGACGATTACGTGGTAGCTACCGGTGAGACCAGAACGGTTCGTGAATTTGTACAGATTGCGTTTGCAAAAGCAGGTATTGAAATTGAATTTTCCGGAGCCGGTGTTGATGAAATCGGTAAGGACAAAGCAACCGGAAAAGTGTTGGTTAAAGTTAATCCGAAATTCTTCCGTCCTGCAGAGGTGGAATTGCTGATCGGAAGTCCCAAGAAAGCAGAAGAAAAATTGGGATGGAAGAGAGAAATTTCCTTTGACGAGATGGTTGAGCGTATGGTAAAGAACGATTTGGAATTGTGTGAAAAAGAAATTGCTTATGCAAATTCCATGAAATAAAATTCTTACAGGAAACGCAAAGAAAGATAAGGGAATGAAGAAGGGAAGCAGACAATTCTCTTTTCCATTCCCTTTTGCATATTTGGAGGAACAATCCTATGAAAAAGGCATTGGTAATCGGTGCAGCGGGATTTGTGGGGAGTTATCTGATCCGGCACTTGCACGATGAATGCGGCTTTGAGGTGGCAGCTACGAAATTACCCCAGGAAAACCTTGGGAACCTGCCGGCCAAAGTTTACGATTTGAATATTTTGAATAAGGATGATGTGGTGGCAATTTTGTATGAAGTGCGACCGGATTACATTTTTCATCTGGCGGCGCAAAGTTCCGTCAGCGTGGCGTGGAAAAATCCCCAGCTTACGGTAGATGTAAATATAAAAGGCGCAGTAAACGTAATGGATGCGGTGCGGGAACTGTATTATAAACCCAGGGTTGTGCTGATTGGGTCAGGGGAAGAATACGGACATATCCGGGACGGAGAGACGCCGATTAGGGAGGACAACCGTTTAAATCCCGGCAATATATATGCTGCGACCAAAGCCTGCCAGAATATGATCGGAAGCATCTATTCCAAAGCGTATGATATGGAACTGATTATGGTGCGGGCGTTTAATCATATCGGCCCCGGACAGAGTTCCATTTTTGTGGTTTCGGATTTCTGCAAGCAGGTGGCCGACATTGAAAAGGGTGAAAAAGAACCGGTTATGTATGTGGGCAATCTTTCGGCGATGCGGGACTTTACGGATGTGCGTGATGTGGTAAGAGCCTATGCCCTCTTGGCAGAAAAAGGGGAAAACGGGGAGACTTACAACGTGGGAAGCGGTAATGCGGTTGCGATTCGGGAAATTCTGGATAAGATTATTTCTTTTTCCACGGCGGAGATTAAAGTGGAAATTGACCCAGCCAAAATTCGCCCTGTGGATGTTCCGATTATTGAGGCGGATATTTCCAAGTTGCAGGCAGTTACCGGTTGGAAGCCGGAGATTTCGTTGGAAGAAACGATTAAAGAAGTATTGAATTACTGGCGAAACGCAGGAAAGGAATAGTTATGAGAGAAAAATTATTTGATACAACGGGAATGACAAGTTCGGAACGAATTTTTCACACCCCTTCTATTTTTGCCAGAAACAGTTTGAATTATGTGCAGGAAGTCGGTGTTTTAAAGAGTTTAAAGCCCCATGTATGTGCCCGGGAGAATATTGAGTCTTTCTTGTTCTTTATGGTTTTGGAAGGAGAGGGCCGTGTCTTTTCTGAGGGGAAAAATTATACGGTGAAAAAAGGGGACGGTGTTTTTCTGGATTGCCGGAATTACTATGAGCATCAAAGCAGTGAGGAGAATCCCTGGGAGATTAAATGGATTCATTTTGACGGTTTGGAAGTAAAGCGTTGCTTTGACGAATTGGTTTCGAAAAAAGAATTTGTACCGGTATTTGCCTTGGGAAAAAATGCAGAAGTATATGCAAGTCTGTGGGAGAAGATTAAAGAGGCACAGAATCGAAAAACCCTGTTGGATGAAATGGATTCTTCCAGATTTTTGTTTGAAATATTTACTTTGTGTATGCGGGATATGCAAAACGGTAACGGAGGGGCAGAAGATTTGGAGGGAAAACTCAGTCCCAGTGATTTCGAAGCAATTCGCGAATGCATTAATGAGCGGTTTGCCGAGGACGGATTGGCCGAGGAACTTGCCGGAAAATACGGGTTGGATACGGATGGGCTGAATTCTCTGTTTGGGAAAAAATACGGTATTTCCGTAACGGATTACATTTTTAACCGGAAATTTAATAAGGCAAAGGAAATGCTTCGGTTTACCATTAAGCCGGTGGAGGAAATTGCAAAAGAGTCCGGCCTTGGTTCTGAAGCGGTACTCCGGGGATTATTTGAGGAAAATGAAAAAATGTGTCCGGAGGATTACCGGAAGAAATGGGCACAGTGGATTAAAGGCTGATTTTGGCGAAAAACAATACTTTTATGGTAAAATTCACTTAAATTGTCGAAAAATAAGCGTTTTATTTTGGATACAATGTGTAGGAAAAAATAATGCGGTATGTGATATAATGGTTGCATGTTAATTTTTGGGAGGTAAAAAAATGAAAGCATTTAAGAAGTTAATGGTTATTGCTGCTTCTGCTGTAATGATGGTTTCACTGGTTGCTTGTGACAAGTCCGGAGAAATTGTTACAGAAGTGGCAGAAGATTATGCAGCAGCTTTGGCAGACATCGATTTTGATGCAATTGAAGAGATGTCCACAGAAGTTGGTGAGGATGCTATGCTTGAGCTGGAATCCACCGACAGTGCAGTTCTTGAGGAAGCACTTTCCACGATTACTTATGAAGTAGACGTTGAGTCGGTTGAGGCTTCTGCAAAAGAGGGAGAAGGCTCCATCGATGTTGAATTCACCTATGTTGATTTGGAAGCCCTTGCTGAGGACGAAGATTTGACTGTAGATGAGGATACCTTTGTTGATGCTATCGCAGATGGCGAAACAACATCCGTTTCCGTTACGCTTGAATTTGAACTTGATGATGAAGATTGGTTAGTATCCAATGCCGATGATGTTATTGAAACAGTATTCGATGATCTTGCATCTTTCGAAATTTCATTCGAGCCGGCACTGGCTGCAATGATTGATGAAATCGTTTGGTACGATACAATCAACTCTACATTCTCAGATTCTTATGAATTTGATAATCCGTACTACATTGAAGCTGACATCAGACTGAACGAGGAAGGCGTTGCAGCAGCCAATGATATTATGGTTGAGTACATTATTTTCCAGAACGGTTCTGAAGTATACAGCGGTACTGCAACTCCGGTAGAATATACTGACGGTACATTCATCGAAATGCCTTTCTATGCATACGATGATCCTAGTAGTGACGGTATGTATGTTTCTGCAGGTTCCTATACCGCAGAGGTGTATGATATGGATGGAAATTTGGTAGTTACTTCACCCACCTGTACCATTACCAATTCTGTTGTAGCAGAACCTTCCGGTCCGGCAGATATCCCTGTTTCTGTGGAAGAAGGTATTTCTCCGTATGCGTACATGCTTGAAGATGTTTACTGGTGGACAAACAACTCTGATACATTGGAACTTGATTTGATTCCGGCAGATGATTATTACTATAATGATTTCGTTTATACTTTTATGGTATTTGATTCAAACAATATGGATGAACCGATTTACATTTGTGATGAATTCAGAACAGATTCCGGTTCATATTTGGAAAACTATTTCTATGCATCTGATATCGGTTTGGACGAGTTTGATCCCAGTGTAGTTTACATGATGGTAGTCGTAGATGAAGCCGGTGATATTGTAGCTTATGGTACAAGTGATTACGATGAGTTCGAATCCATTCCCCAGTAGTAGGAAGTGCTAAGTTACTTATTTAAGAAAAAAGAAAACCTGCAACCATTGGTTGCAGGTTTTTTGTTGATTAAATTTAAAAAATTATGCTTTGGGGCTTCCGTATTTTAATTTTTTTTCTTCCAGTTTTTCAAGGCTCCAGTGTTGTACCTTCATTCCTTTGCCCCGGTTGGTTGCGGCGCTCATCAGGTGAAATACCTGTTTCAAATACTGGATGGTTACTTTGGTGGAAAGTTTGGATTCGCCGGCTTCCCGTTCCTGGAAAACATAGGGAGTTTCCAGAACTTTTTTAACCGGACACATGGCAATAACTTCTACCATGATTTTCCATCCAATGGGATTTAATGCGATTCCTTCCAGTAATTCCCTGCGAATCATGAACAATCCGCTGGTCGGATCGGTTACTTTACGAAGACAGGGAAGAAGAATTTTTCCGATATAGCGTGCGGTCCAGGATACGAATTTTCTCCAAAGATTTAATCCGCCGTCACTTCCGCCCGGAATAAAACGGCTGGGAATTGCCATGTCGGCATGGGCTTCCATTGCAGCATACATATCCATCAAAACCTCAGGCGGATGCTGGAGGTCTGCGTCCATAACGGCTACGTAGTCCCCTTTTGCCAAGGAAAATCCTTTAACAACGGCAGTAGCCAGACCCTTTTCATCGCTGCGGTGATGCAATACGACGGTGGGGTCTGTTTTGGCTATCTCCGCAATAACTTCGGGTGTGCTGTCCTGACTGTCGTCCACAAAAACCACTTCGTGGGGAATTCCGGGTAAAGCGCCGTGAATCCGTTCCAAAAGCGGCTTGATGTTGTCCTTTTCGTTGTAAGTAGGAATAACAATTGAAATCATAAGGGTTCCTTTCCGAAAATAATGATTGCGAAATGCAACATTTTCCACTTTTCATTTGATGCCTTCTATTATAGCACGAATTATACGAAACGGGTAGAAAAATATATAGTTTTGACATGTGGTGATAAAGGATGCTATAATATTGTGACCTATAAAGAAAAAAACAGGGGGATTAAAATGAAGGTTACAGCACTCATTATGGCCGGCGGCAAAGGTGAACGTTTTTGGCCCAGAAGCAGAAAAAATAATCCGAAGCAGTTTCTTTGTCTTACCGGTGACGGTAAAACCATGATTCAGCAGACCGTAGACCGCATTCTTCCGTTGGTGGCGATGGAGGATATTTATATCGCGACCAATAAGGATTATAAGAAATTGGTTCGCCAGCAGCTTCCGGAACTGCCGGAGGAAAATATTTTGTGCGAGCCGGTGGGAAGAAATACTGCGCCCTGCATCGGTCTTGGTGCGGTGCATATTCGTAAAAAATATGAAGATGCTATTATGTTGGTACTTCCCAGTGATCATTTGATTAAGTATAAGGGAATGTTTTTGACGGTATTACAGGATGCAATTAAGGTTGCGGAGGAAGACAATAACCTGGTAACGCTGGGGATTACCCCCACTGCTCCGGAAACCGGATACGGATACATTAAATTTAATCCCGGCACGATTCAGGGAAGAGCATTTGCGGTAGACTGTTTTGTGGAAAAACCGGATACGGCCAAAGCGAAGGAATATCTGGAGTCGGAAGAATATATGTGGAATTCCGGAATGTTTGTGTGGAAGGCCTCTACGATTTTGGCATCCCTGGAAAAGCATTTGCCTAAAATCTATGAAGGATTGCTTCGCATAGAAGAGACCATCGGTACGGAGGATGCAGAGGCGGTTTTAAATGGTGTGTTTGATACCATTCCTTCGGAATCCATCGACTACGGAATTTTGGAAAAAGAAGATCATATTTATGTACTCCCCGGAACCTTCGGATGGGATGATGTGGGCTCCTGGCTCTCCGTAGAACGAATGAAGCCGCTTAATGATTCCGGAAATGTGGTGGAAGGTAATGCCATGACAGTCAATGTCAAGAATTGTATTATTGAAGGTTCGGACAAGCTGATTGCGGCCATCGGAATCCGGGATTTGATTGTGGTTGATACCGAAGACGCAACCCTCATTTGTACGAAGGACAGTACGGCAGATATTAAAAAAATTGTAGAAAATCTTAAAATATGTAACAGAGAGAAATACTTATAATAAAAATACCGGAGGAAAAAGAAAATGCGTATAGCAGTTGCAGGAACAGGATATGTTGGATTGGTAACGGGAACCTGCTTGGCGGAAGTCGGACATAATGTTATTTGTGTGGATGTGGATGCTGCAAAAATTGAATTGATGAAGAGTGGTGTATCCCCCATTTATGAAATGGATTTGGAAGAACTGATGCAAAAGAACTATGCAGCAGGAAGATTGGATTATACGACGGATTACAAGAGCGCTTATGCCGATGCGGAAGTGATTTTTATCGGTGTCGGTACTCCGGAGATGCCGGACGGAAGTGCAAATCTGCAGTATGTCTTTGGCGTAGCAAAGCAGATTGCGGAGTCTGTGACAAGGGATTGTCTTGTGGTAGTAAAGTCAACGGTGCCTATTGGTACCAATGACAAGGTGGAGGCTTATTTGCGGGAGAATCTGGTAAATCCGGTTCATATTGAAGTGGCTTCCAATCCGGAATTCCTGGCACAGGGTACGGCGGTCAGAGATACCCTGCATGCGGCCCGTTGTGTTATCGGAACGGAGTCCAAAGAGGCGGAAAGCATCATGATGCAGGTGTATGAACCGTTTGGAAGACCGATTGTATCAGTTAGCCGCAGAAGCGCGGAAATGATTAAATATGCCAGCAATGATTTCCTGGCATTGAAGATTTCTTATATGAATGATCTTGCTAACCTTTGCGAGTTGGTGGGAGCAGATATCCTGGATGTGGCAAAGGGAATGAGTTACGATGAAAGAATCGGTAGCAGGTTCCTTAATGCCGGTATCGGATACGGCGGAAGCTGTTTCCCGAAGGATACCAAAGCATTGAAATCACTGGCAGCGGATTTGGGATACGAGATGAAGACGGTAGGTGCTGCAATTGAGGTAAATGCAAAGCAGCAGCTCAAATTGTATGATAAAGCAAAGAGTGCAGGAATTGACTTTGCAGGGAAAAAAGTGGCTGTTTTGGGACTTGCGTTTAAAGCGGGTACGGATGATTTGCGTGAAGCGGCATCCCTTAAGAATGTACCGCTTCTTTTGGAAGAAGGTGCGCAGATTTGTGCATTTGATCCTGTGGCAGAGGCGAATTTCAAAAAGCATTATCCGGAAGGAATGTGTGGTAACGGCAAGATTTCTTATGTAAGTACGCCGGCGGAGGCTCTGCAGGATGCGGATGTATGCTTTGTCTTCACGGAGTGGAAAGAGTGCCGCGAGGTGACACCGGATTTGTTTGTTAAACTCATGAAAACACCGGTTGTTTTTGATGGCAGAAATATTTATCAGCCTGCGGAAATGGAAGCGGCAAAAGTTACGTATTTCGGAATCGGTAGAGGAAAGGCTTAATGGAAATTTTTCAAATGGTAACAACATTTGGATTGTGGTTGTTGGTGATTCCCTTTTGTGTCGGTATTATACCGGCAGTGGCTCTGGGCGAAAAAAGGAAAGCACCTTCGACCGTATTTTTGACAGGCTGGATATTGATGCTGGCCCTTTTTCAGGTATGCGCGGTACCTTGCGTACTTTTAAGAAAAACACTGACTGATTTGGACTTTATGTATACGGTAATGCTGGGATTGCTTTCCATGATAGGGGTAATTATCGTAGCAATTGAACTTACACGGAAAAATGTGGCGGATTGCTTTGCTTTTCCGAACACCAAAAACAGCAGCAAAGAGGAGTGGTTAACCTGGAGTCTCTTTGCTGTTTTGTTTGTTTTCCAAATGGTTATGGCAGTGATTTATATGACGCCTGACGGAGATGATGCCTATTACGTTACCCATGCGGTTATGGCGGATGAATTTGACTCGATGTATGTCATGGAACCGTATACCGGTGTGGTGGGGGTATTGGACCAACGACATGTTTTGGCACCATTCCCTATGTTCATTGCTCTTTTGGCGAGAAAATCGGGGCTGCATGCAGCGGCGGTTGCCCATACGATATTGCCGCTGGTGTTGATACCACTGACGTACCTGACGTTTTATAAACTGGGAAAAGCGTTTTGGAAAAAAGAAGAAAAGAAGCTTTCCGTTTACATGGTGCTGATTGCCATGGTGCAGATGTTTGGAGGTTCTTCGGTCTATACCAACGAAACCTTCTTTCTGACCAGAACCTGGCAGGGGAAATCTCTTTTGGCCAATCTGATTTTGCCGATGGCTTTGTATATTTTGTTTATGATATGTAAAAAAACAGAGCGGGGAAAGAGGATTCCGAAAGGAAGCGTTTCGGGTTGGTATATTTTACTTTTTCTGGTAAATATGACCGGTGCATTGGCAAGTAGTTTGGGACTTTTGCTTCTTTTGATTCTGGAGGGAGGATTTTTGCTTCTCATAGCCCTGCGGAACCGGCACCCTTGGGTTGTTTTTGCGGGAGTCGGCAGTGCACTTCCCTGTTTTCTGTTCATTTTGTTATATGTATTGTTATAGTGTGAGGGTAAAGGAATATGATTGGTAAGATTTATGAAATATATTCCATGTATACCGGAACCGGAATTGTCATGATGCTGTTTTTTGTCGGGCTGTTTTATTTGGCTTTTCAGGAGAAAAACCGAAGCGTCCGAACGATTTTATTGTACGGCAATATTGCGATTGTAATTTTTATTTTCCTTCCGCCGGTGTACTCGTTGTTTGTAAACTATGTGGATACATCTACGTATTGGAGATTATGGTGGATTCTTCCTGTGGGAATTTGTCTTGCCTATGTGGGAACGACGCTGATTCATAAACACAGGATAGCAGGATTTATTTTGATTTTTGTGGTGCTTTTGTTTGGCGGACGTTTTATTTATAGCGGTAAAGGCGAGATGCAATTTGCGGACAATATCTATCAAATTCCGGGCGAAGTCGTGGAGATTGTTGATTTTTTGGAAGAATACGAGGAAAATACCGTATATGCGGCATTTCCGCCGGAAATGTTACCGTATGTACGCCAATATGATGTGGCGGTGCGGATGCCCTACGGCAGGGAAATGCTGGACGAAAATTGGAGCGGAGAAAACGGTTTTTATCAATTGATGTCAGAACTTCAACTGGATTTTGTTAATCTGGCTAAGAAGTGCGAATATAACTACACACGATATTTGATTGTGGATGGGAATAAATATTATATGACTGCGCCGGAAGAGTGCGGATTTGCGCTGATATACACAGTGGACAGATATGAAGTTTATGAATATACGAACATTGACTGGGATAAAAGAAATGAAGAACTACAGGAATTGTAGTTCTTCATTTTTGTTTTGACTTTATTGCGCGGTTGTTTCCGGCTGGTAAATGAATTCCACGATATGGTCGGCGATAATCTCGCGTCCCTCCGCATTGGGATAACGTCCGTTTTCTTCCAGATAGGATTCATAATCGGAGGCATTGTAGTTCGGAAGGAAATAGTTGTCAACAAAGGCAACGCTTTGCTGCATGGCAACATATTTCATGTTTACCACGTAATCTCCTAAGGTGCCGATTCCGGTATTGTGGGTGTCTCCGCCTACGAAATTTCCATCCTCGTCTTCGACAAGGCAAAAGCTGGGGGAAGAAACAATAATCTGCATATAAGGGAAACGTTGCTGTAATAATTCGATTACGTCATCTAATGCGCCGGCCACGCTGTTTTCCAAACCATAAATCTGCTGGCTGTATACTTCTTCGCCAATCAGAGGCCGTGCAGCAATGTAGTCTTCCACTCCGTAGGAGATAATCAAGGTATCCACCGTATCAAAGTCGATAACATGAAGAGCATCCCAATAGTTATAATAATCGCCGTTATTTTCGATATTGCTTAGTGCGGAGAACAGCAAACTGTAGTCACCCATTTCGCCGCCGCAAATGGAAACTCCCACATAGTAAAGGTTGAAGGCGTCTTCGGCGTATTCAATCGTGTAGGAAGGTTCCTGAAGGGCAATGGTACTTTCGGGAAGTGCCAAAGCGGTTACATTGGCGCCGGTCTTTTCTGCGATTAAAGCAGCGATACCGGTTTCGTCCGTGCAGTGTGCAATGGAACTGTCTCCCAAAATAACGATGTTCTGTACTCCGTCATCTACGTAGCCCTCCACTCGATTCGGATTAAAATCTACCCGGTAATCTTCGGATTCTACATCGTAGTTTTCGTTGGGATCGATATCGATAATGAATTCGCTTCCCTGATTCCAACGAATCAGTATAATGGCGGCACTAATAATCAAAATCACGATTGTACTGAGCAGGGCAATGTGGAAGTATTTGGCTTTTCCGTCGTCCTCGTCCTCCTCATCTTCGTCCTCGTCCTCTTCTTCGTAGTCCTCCTCGGCGGAAGGAGAAGCGGAGCGAGAATCGGTTTCCTCTAAATCAATCATTTCCAAATCGTCATCTTCATCTTCAAATTCTTTTTTCATAAATAATTCATCCCTTTCCTGCATTCGCTTTGCCGGTACACAAATATGATTGTATCACATTTTGGGCTCTTTATGCGAATCTTATAAGTAATAAATGCCGATGCCTGCCAAAATAATGCATACGCCTGCAATTTTTCGAACGGATACCTTTTCCCGGAAGAACAATCGGGACAGTATAAGGACAAGAACAAACCCCAGGGATTCTATCAAAGGAACGGTTTTATATTCCAGCCCCCGATAGGATAATGTAGTGAGCAGGAGTGAAATAAACGTCAGACCGTACCCGCTGATTACATAAGGGTTTAGGTATTGTCTCAAAAATGTAGGGTAATTCTTAGCGGCCCCCATCTTTAACAAAATCTGTGAAAAGGAGGCGATAAGAACAGAGCCGAATAAAAGAAGGTAACTAGGATTCATCGTGTACCTCCTTGGGACTGCTTTCGGAGTTAATTAAAATAATGCCGGCAGTAACTACGGCAATGCCGAGAAGATTTTGGGGGCTGAGATGTTCGCTAAACAAAAGCACGGCCCATAAGGAAGACCATAGGAGCGACATTCCGCGGTTAGCATAGGCAACGGAAAGTTCTACCCTTGCAATCATCTGCTGCCAGAGAACGGCATAAATGGCCAAAACCAATATTTCTCCTGCGTAAAGAGCCAAAAACGGAACGGAAAAAAGCTCGTAAGAAGACGCTAATTTTCCTAAAATTCCGGCACAGGTATAAATAACAACTCCCAGTTGCAAAAGCAGAATATGGGAGAGACTGATTTTCCGTGTCTGCATGCAATAAAATCCTCACAAAATACATTATACTGTGGATGCTAACCATTTGTATTTTAGCATAGGAAAAAGGGGTTTTCCATAGCATTTTTATGAGAAATAGAGGGTTTATTCGACAATATGACGAAATGCAATTGCCAAATCATAGAAATCCCCCATTTTCCTTGATATATTGTGGTGTGGCATGTTATAATGCATAGGTATTGTGGGTATAAGCGGTTTACATAAACGACATGCCTTGGGGAGGGGGAGTCGTGAAGTATTCTGCGAATTTGTGGGAAAAGGGAAGAAAGGTATGGTTAAGATAGATGAAGAAGGAATTTGACATCATTGACCTCGATTTCACGGATGCATTACCTGTTGTGAAAGAAGAGGATACAAAAGAAAAATACTACAGTACAGAAGAGACCATTTCGGAAGAGAATTACGAAGCAGAAGAAAACACTGCAGGTGCAAATGTAAATGTAAATGCGAATGCAGAAGAATTGACGATAAACGAAGAGGCCGCAGGTGCGGAAGTGTTTCAGGGTGAAGTATCGGTGGATACCATCATCATGAGCGGTATTGCGGATGCGGTGGAAGGAATCACAAAAGAGAATTCGAACGGATATAACGGTGCGGTGATTTACGACAAAGAATCTACGGATAAGATTCGGGAAGAAATTGAACTCGCCTTAGAGTCCGGGGAGTTGCCTGCGGAAGAAGTAGCTGCGTTTGCAGCAGATGAAGAATACATCGAAGAAGAGTATATTGAAGAGGAGTATATTGAAGAGGAGTATATTCCGACAGACGGAGAATATATCGAAGAAGAGTACGTTGAAGGAGAGTACGTTGAAGAAGCGTATGTTGCGGCGGACGAAGAGTACTACGAGGAAGAATACGCAGAAGCAGACGAAGAGTACTACGAGGAAAAATATGCGGAAGCGGACGAAGCATTAGAGGAAGAACTCTACGAGGAAGCATACGAAGAGGACGATGTACTGGAATTTACCGATGTGGAAGATTTGCGGGAACGTCCGGTAAAAGAGAAAAGGAAGAAACAAAAGCAGGAGAAAAAAGGTTTTGTTGCACTATTGGCAGCAAAATTTAAAGAGTTTGGCGTCGGAGACTGGGTGGTTGCCGGAACCGGCGTGGCAGTTTTGGTATTGGCGGTTATTACGCTGGTGTTCTGGAACGGAGCCAGAGAAACCGACAATCAGGTGGCTAATATGTACGATGTGGGCTACGAATTATCCAACCTGGGAATTGCCGGGGAGAGCGGTCTGCTTGCCTTTGCAGATGCCATGTCCTCCTCCATGGTGGAGATTCCCGAGGAAGAGCTGCAGGAAGAAGCGGTCCTTAGTGAAATCGAAGTTACGTTTACCTCGGTAGAACGGGATTTAAAGATTAAATTTATCAACGGCGCCAATAATCGTTTGGTGACAGACCTCTTATTTGAAGTGGTATTGACCGACGAGGACGGCGAAGAACTGACACTTCGGGACGAAGATTTGGATGGTATCATTTATGAAAATGATATGGAGCCCGGGGAATACGAAGTGGCAATAACCGAGATGGAAGGCTATGCTTTTGCATCTTATGACACCACGATTACGGTAAAAGACCAGATTGTGTATGAAGAAATTGATGTTTCCCAGGAAATCCGCACAGAAGAGGAAGTTAATGTTGCCGTGGAAGATACGGCGGTGAACAATGCGGAAGAGGAAGCGGAATTGGAAGAGACCCCGGTTTTAACCGATACCGTAGAATGGGTTGAGTCTACCAGAACACCGGTGGGCGGCTCGGATGGCTATCGGCAGGTGAACAGGGATACCATTCCGGAACCGGATTATGCTTCACGAAATGTGATTGAAGTGGATAACATTGTGGCGGCAGCAGGCAACTATGTAGAAATTCATATGGAAATGCAGACCCTGGTACGGACCCAGTCGGGAAGTACCAGTGATAATACGGCGGAGGATGAGGATACCACCGGTGGCAACGGCGGTTCTGCCAGTGATAACGAACCGGGAAATAACAATTCCGGAAATAATAATCCCGGCGATAATGAACCGGAGGATGACGAGCCGGATGAACCGACAGAAGTGACGGCGACGGTAAGCATCAGCGGAACCCAGTCGATTTCCGTGAACGGAACAACAACGTTGACGGCAACGGCGAAGGCCGGCGGAAGTACTCTTAGCGGCGGCTCCTTTAGCTGGTCCTCAGATCGAACGAGCGTCGCAACCGTGAATTCTTCCGGTAAAGTAACCGGAGTAGCGGCCGGAACGGCAACGATTACGGCGGAATATTCATGGAATGATACGGCAAATAATAAAGAGTACAGCGGTCGGGCAACCATTACCGTAACAGTTACGGAAGAGAATGAAATAACGGTTTCCTCTGTAACGGTTTCTCCCACAACGGTGTCCCTGTCCGTAAACGGGGTGACCACTTTGGCGGCAACGGCAACCATGTCGGACGGAAGCAAGGTTACAACGGCTTCTTCCTTCACATGGAGTTCGGATAAAACCAATGTTGCTACGGTGGATTCCAGCGGAAAGGTTACGGCCAAAGGCGTCGGAACAGCGGTTATTACGGTAACGTATACAGATGAAGACGGCAACAAAAAGAGCGCAACCTGTACGGTTACGGTGGCAAACAGAACCGTATCCACGGTTTCGTTGAATAAATCAACAACGACAATTACAAGGGGCAGTACGGAAACCCTTTCCGTAACCGCAACCATGTCAGACGGAAGCAAGATTACCAATGCATCCTCATTTACCTGGGAGAGCAACAATACTTCTGTGGCAACAGTAAATTCTGCGGGGAAAATTACTGCAGTGGCCACCGGTGAGGCAACGATTACGGTATCGTATACGGACGAAGACGGTAACAAAAAGTCGGCAACCTGTACGGTTACGGTTGTGGCCAATCCGGCAGAGGATACCACATCGAAGTTGAAAGACCGGGACGGTAATCAGGTATATATCAGAAACGCAAACGGAAATTATGTGGAAGCGGTTTACGCGGATTATTATACGGCATCTGCATTTTACATTGCGTCAGATGTGGAATATACTTATACCGGATGGCAGACCATCAACGGGAATGTATATTTCTTTGATAAAAACGGTAATAAGGTGACCGGAGAGCAGATTATCCAGGGCGTAAGATATAATTTTACTTCCGAAGGAATCTTAGCGATGAACAACAACGGCGTGCTGGGCATCGACGTATCGAAATGGAACGGAACGATTGACTGGAACGCGGTACGAAATTCCGGTATCAGTTATGTTATTATCCGCTGCGGATATCGCGGCTCCTCCACCGGTGTTTTGGTAGAAGATCCTATGTTCCGAACCAACATTCAGGGGGCAACGGCAGCCGGGCTTAAGGTTGGTGTGTACTTCTTTACCCAGGCAATCAATGAGGTGGAAGCGGTAGAAGAGGCCTCCATGGTGCTTAGCCTAATTCGAAATTACAGTATTTCCTATCCGGTATTTATTGATACGGAGCGGGCCAACGGAAGAGCGGACGGTCTGGATGCGGCAACGAGAACCGCAGTGTGCAGAGCCTTCTGTGAAACTATCCGGAATGCCGGTTACTCTGCAGGAGTATATGCATCGAAGTATTGGTACTATGATAACTTAAATTATTCTTCCCTCAGCGGATATAATATCTGGCTTGCCCAGTATGCATCAGAACCGACTTTTAACCATCGCTATGATTTGTGGCAGTATACGGAAAACGGTACGGTAAACGGTGTTAACGGCCATGTGGATATGAACATCAGTTATTTGGGATATTAACAATACAAAAAGAGAAAAGTGAGGTATGAAAATGAGAACTTATCTTGTGACAGGCGGTGCCGGGTTTATTGGTTCCAATTACATTCATTACATGTTTAAGAAGTATGATAATGAAATCCGCATCATCAATGTGGATGCGCTGACTTATGCCGGTAATCTGGAAAACCTGAAAGATTTGGAAGGACGTGACAATTACACGTTTGTGAAAGCAGACATCTGTGATAAAGAAGCGATTGCAAAGATTTTTGCAGAAAATGAAATTGACCGGGTGGTGCATTTTGCAGCGGAAAGTCATGTGGACAGAAGTATCAAAAATCCGGAGGTTTTCGTGCAGACCAATGTTCTTGGAACGGCAGTAATGCTGAACTGCGCGAAAGCAGCATGGGAATTGCCGGACGGAAGTTTTAAGGAAGGCAAAAAGTTTTTGCATGTATCTACGGATG
Organism: Lachnospiraceae bacterium; assembly: GCA_015057055.1. Classification (GTDB taxonomy): domain Bacteria; phylum Bacillota; class Clostridia; order Lachnospirales; family Lachnospiraceae; genus NK4A136. The sequence continues at coordinate 29,153 of SVFE01000005.1, forward strand.
AGGTGTACGGGTCTTTGGAAAAGGAAGATGAATTCTTCTACGAGACGACGCCTTACGATCCCCATTCGCCCTATTCCGCCAGCAAGGCAAGTTCCGATATGTTGGTAAAGGCATACATGGATACGTACAAATTCCCGGCGAACATTACAAATTGTTCCAACAACTACGGACCGTACCAGTTCCCGGAAAAACTGATTCCCCTGATTATCAACAATGCGTTGCAGGGAAAGAAACTTCCGGTATACGGAGACGGAAAAAATGTGCGTGACTGGTTGTATGTCATGGACCATGCAAAAGCAATCGACATGGTGCAGGAAAAGGGACGTCTGTTTGAAACCTACAACATCGGCGGACACAATGAAAAGCAAAACATTGAAATTATCAACATCATTATCGATACCTTGCAGGAAATGCTTCCGGAAGGGGATCCCAGAAAATCCCTTGTAACCAAGGATTTGATTACCTATGTGGAAGACCGCAAAGGACACGACAGACGTTATGCCATTGCACCGGATAAAATCAAAGCAGAAATCGGCTGGGAACCGGAGACCATGTTTAAAGAAGGTATCCGCCTTACCATCCAATGGTTCTTTGAGAATGAAGAGTGGATGAAGAATGTCACCAGCGGTGATTATCAGAAATACTACGAGGATATGTATAAAAACAAATAAGTTTTTGCGTATGCTTATAATGGGAACGGAATACTTCGTTCCCATTTAGTGCGCAAATGGACTGCCAAATTTTGGATGAATTTTAGATGAATTTTGGCGCAAAAGACAGGAGGTATGCCTTATGAAGGGAATTATTTTAGCAGGTGGTTCGGGAACCCGTTTGTATCCGCTTACGAAAGCAATATCAAAGCAGATTATGCCGGTGTATGACAAACCCATGATTTATTATCCGCTGTCGATTCTTATGCTGGCGGGAATTCAAGAAATCATGATTATTTCTACGCCCCGGGATTTGCCGGTGTTTGAAGAACTTCTCGGAACCGGTGAGCAGTTGGGATTAAAGTTGTCTTATGCAATCCAGGACAAGCCCAGAGGACTGGCGGATGCCTTTATCATTGGTGCGGATTTCATCGGGAAGGATTCGGTTTGTCTGATTCTCGGGGATAATATTTTCTACGGACAGAGCTTTTCGAAACTGCTTCGTAAGGTGGCGGAAAGAGAAAGCGGAGCAACTATTTTCGGTTATTATGTGCGGGATCCAAGAGAGTATGGCGTTGTGGAATTTGATGAAAACGGCAAGGCACTCTCCATTGAAGAGAAGCCGGAAAACCCCAGAAGTAATTATGCGGTTCCGGGCTTATATTTCTATGACAATGATGTGGTAGAGATTGCCAAAAATGTGAAACCTTCCGCTCGCGGCGAGATTGAGATTACCAGTATCAACAACGAATATCTCCGAAGAGGAACTCTTCAGGTAGAAACCTTAGGACGGGGATTTGCGTGGTTGGATACGGGAAATCATGATGCGCTTCTTGATGCGGCGGATTTTGTGGCTGCATTCCAGAAGAGACAGGGACTTTATATTTCCTGCATTGAGGAGATTGCATATAAACGCGGATTTATTGACAAACAGCAGTTGCTTGATTTGGCAGAGCCGCTGATGAAGACAGATTACGGTAAATATTTGGCAGAGGTAGCAAATGGACTCTAAGCTTAGAAATCAGGCAGTGCTTGCGGTGCTGGGAGTAATTGCACTGATCGTTGTTATGGTTTTATACGTAAATAAGGATGCCGGAAGGGAAGATGCATTGGCCGTATCAACCAATACTGCAGTAAATGCGGAAGGGGAGGTATACGGGCCGAACCTGTCTCAGGAGGAGTTACAGGCCTTTTTGCAGGATGAGACATTTTTTGATCCGGAGCCGACGCCGGACTATTCCCTTTCCGTAAATGATGCGGGGGACCCCATGTTGTATCTGGTGGCTACCAGCATGCAGAGGGACATCCGCATTTCCGTGGTAAATGGTGACGGAGAGGTGGTTTCAGGCGAATCCTTCTTTGTGACTGTGGACGGAGAGGGCGAATACAAGGATTTGGATCAGGACGGTCTGATTTATATTCCGGATTTGTCGGCAGGGGATTATTTCGTTTCCTTGGAACCAATCGATGGCTATGAAGTGCCGGAGGACCCCATGCGGGTAACCGTTAAGGAGCAGCTGGAATATGCCGTAATTGATGATATTTCCTTTCATATCCTGACGGAAGATGAGATTAACGTTACCCTGGAGGATACGCAGGAATCTTCAGCGGAAGCAGATGCGGAAGAAACGGAGCATACCGAACAACTGAGGCCGGAAAATGCCGCCTTTGGAATCGACGTTTCTAAATGGCAAGGCGATATCAATTGGGCGGAAGTTGCTGCCGCAGGAGTGGAGTTTGTTATTATTCGATGCGGCTATCGCGGTTCTTCCAGCGGATGTCTGGTAGTGGACCCCTATTTTATAGAGAATATCGAAGGGGCGAAGGCGGCTGGTCTGGACGTGGGCGTATATTTCTTTACCCAGGCTATTAATGAGGTGGAAGCGGTGGAAGAAGCTTCCATGGTGGTATCCCTTTGCGAGAATTACGATTTGGACTATCCGGTGTTTATTGATACGGAAGGTGCCGGGGGAAACGGAAGAGCGGATGGTTTGGATGCGGAGACCAGAACCCTGGTGTGTGAGGCCTTTTGTGAAACCGTACAGAGCGCAGGATATCATGCCGGCGTATATGCAAGCCGTAACTGGTATTATAACCAGTTGGAAGACGAACGACTTTCCACCTATGTTTTATGGGTGGCGGAATATCGGGAGGAGCCACTGTATACGGGAAATTACAGTTTGTGGCAGTATACCTCTTCCGGTAGCGTAAACGGAATCAATACCAGAGTGGATTTGAATATCAGTTATTTTGATGTAGAATAATTTATTTGAGACGGAGGAAAATTTTAATGGGAAAAATCAGTGTGGAAACCTGTGAAATCGAAGGATTGAAAATCATCACGCCGAGTGTTTTCGGTGATGAACGGGGTTATTTTATGGAGACCTATAATTATAATGATTTTGCAGAAGCGGGAATTACGGAGAAGTTTGTGCAGGACAATCAGTCCGCTTCCAAAAAGGGAGTACTTCGCGGACTTCATTTTCAGATTAACTACCCTCAGGATAAACTGGTGCGCGTAGTAAACGGCGAAGTGTTTGACGTGGCGGTGGATTTAAGGGAAGGCTCCGCAACCTTCGGAAAATGGTTTGGAGTAACCTTGTCTGCGGAGAACAAGAAACAGTTTTTTATTCCCAAGGGATTTGCCCACGGATTTTTAGTGCTTTCCGATTATGCGGAATTTTGTTATAAGTGTACGGATTTTTACCATCCGGGCGACGAAGGCGGCTTGCCTTACAATGATGCTGAGATTGGTATTGCATGGCCGATTCCGGAAGGAATGGAATTGACCATTTCCGAAAAGGATCAGAACTGGAGCAGCTTTGCCATGTATTGCAGCAAGAAGAACGGATAAAAGGCGGAAGAGAACGTGAAAAATGTTATTTCAAAACCGGTGGGGATTACCATTGCAATATTGGTGGCGCTAATCGGAAGTCTGGTGCTTTGGTTTCACACCAATCCGCTGGCGGACCCGCAGGAAGAATTGATTAAGAAGGTAATTGCGATTGTCATTATTTTGGTGGCAGTGATTGTTTTTGTCGTATTGTATGACAAAATCACCATTTTGCCCAGGGAGCTTTACCAAAACAGAAAGTTGATATGGAAACTGGCAAAAAATGATTTTAAGACCCGGTATGCCGGCTCTTATATGGGAATGATCTGGGCCATGGTGCAGCCGGTGGTTACCATTGCGCTTTACTATTTTGTATTTGAAGTGGTTTTCCAGAACCGCTCCCAGCTTTTGGCCAATGGTATTGAGGCACCATATGTTCTGTGGCTTACGGCCGGACTGGTTCCCTGGTTTTATTTTTCTGAAGCGATTATGCAGGGGACCCAGGCCCTTTTGGAATACAATTACCTGGTGAAAAAAGTGGTGTTTAAGATTAGTGTTTTGCCGATTATTAAGATTATAGCAGCCACATTTATTCATGTGTTTTTTACCATGGTAATGCTTTTGATTTATTTCTTGTACGGATATGAACCGGATTGGTATCTGCTGCAAATTCCGTATTATTCGCTTTGTATGTTTGTGTTTGTGCTGGCTTTGAGCTACACTACCTGCGCCATTGTTGTATTTTTCCGGGATTTATCTCAGATTATCAACATACTGCTGCAGGTCGGAATGTGGGCCACACCGATTTTATGGGATATTTCCCTGCTTTCCGAATTGCAGGGATATCAGATTATCTTTAAAATCAATCCGGTGTTTTATGTGGTAAACGGATTTCGAAGCGCCATGTTTGAAAAAACATGGTTTTGGCAGGATTTTTATTCCACCATGTATTTTTGGATTGTAACAGCAGTATTTTTCGGTATCGGAGCACTTATTTTTAAGCGCCTGAAAGTTCATTTTGCAGATGTAATGTAGGAGAGTCGGATATGAGCGATAAAGTAGCGATTTCTGTCGCAAATCTGGACAAAGTATATAAATTGTATGACAAACCTTCGGACCGTGTGAAGGAGGCCCTGCATCTTACCAGAAAGAAAAAGCACACCCAGCATTATGCGTTAAAGGATGTGTCTCTTACCGTAAAGCAGGGGGAGACGGTGGGAATTATCGGTACCAACGGCTCCGGAAAATCCACGATTTTGAAAATTATCACCGGTGTACTCAATCCCACCAAAGGGGATGTGACCGTAAACGGAAGGATTTCTGCTTTGCTGGAACTCGGCGCAGGGTTCAACATGGAATATACCGGTTTGGAAAACATCTATTTGAACGGAACCATGATTGGTTTTTCCGAGAAAGAGATTGATGAAAAACTGCAGGATATATTGGATTTTGCAGATATCGGAGAGTTTGTGCATCAGCCGGTAAAAACCTATTCTTCGGGTATGTTTGTCCGGCTTGCCTTTGCGGTGGCAATCAATATTGAACCGGAAATTCTGATTGTGGATGAGGCGCTTTCCGTGGGAGATGTTTTTTTCCAGGCAAAGTGTTACCACAAGTTTGATGAATTCAAGGAAATGGGCAAAACCATCTTGTTTGTAAGTCATGATTTATCCAGCATATCCAAGTATTGTGACCGCGTTATTCTTTTGAATAAGGGCACGAAGCTGGGCGAAGGAACGCCGAAGGAAATGATTGATATTTACAAGCAGGTGCTGGTGGGACAGTATGAGGAGCCGGAAACGGACGAAAACCTTTTGGATGATGCGCAGCTTCAGGCAGCTGCAAAGAAAGCCTCCGGAGAAAATGCCTCGGCAGGACAGAATCCGGAACTTTTGGAGTATGGCTCCGGGAAAGCGGTTATCAAAGAATGTTTTGTAACCGATGAGAACGGAAAACGTTCCAATGCCATAATTAAAGGTACGGAGTGCTCCATTCATTTAAAAGTAGAATTTATGGAAGATGTAGAGGCACCGATTTTCGCATTTACCTTTAAAAACAGCAAAGGTACGGAAATTACCGGAACCAATACCATGTTTGAAAAAGCGTTTTTGGAAGGTTGCAAAAAAGGAGACATCAAAGAAATTACCTTTACGCAGAAGATGGATTTGCAGGGCGGAGAATATTTGTTGTCCTTTGGTGTAACCGGCTACGAAGGGGATGATTTTACGGTGTACCATCGTTTGTATGATGCCATTAATGTGACGGTAATTTCGGATAAAAATACGGTGGGATACTATGATATGAACTCGAAAGTTACGGTTACGGACGGAAAGGAATCGTAAGAATGCAGGAAACAGTCGGAAAAGTTGTGCTGGATTATCAGTTTTATCCGGGAGAAGATTTGTATTGTGACGGGGATGTGGAAGACCGTCTTTTGGAACTTGTAAAAAATCATAGACCGGAGGAATTCCCGGCAATTATTGAGGAGGAAAATAATTGGCCGGTATTGTACCATCTTTCGCCCCTTAGAGCCAATATCGTGAATTGGCTTCCTATGAAACCGGGAAGCAAAGTGCTGGAAATCGGTTCCGGTTGCGGTGCCATTACCGGTGCCTTGGCGAAGAACGGAAATCAGGTAACCTGTGTGGATTTATCCAAAAAGAGAAGCCTGATAAATGCCTACCGCAATAAAGAGCGGGACAATATTTGCATCATGGTGGGGAATTTTCAGGATATTGAGCCGGCCTTGGATACGGATTATGATTACATTCTGCTGATTGGTGTATTTGAATATGCTATGGCTTATATCGGCGGTGAAAATCCCTATACGGAGTTTTTGAACATTGTAAAAAAACATCTGAAGGCAGATGGGAAAATTGTGATTGCCATTGAAAACCGGCTGGGAATGAAGTATTTTGCCGGATGCCGGGAAGACCATCTGGGAGATTATTTTTCCGGTTTGGAGGATTATCCTGCCGGCGGCGTGGTACGTACGTTTTCCCGCCCCGGACTGGAGCAGATTTGTAAAGCCTGCGGGATTTCGGAGTATTCCTTTTATTATCCCTACCCGGATTACAAATTTATGACAACCTTGTATTCCGACCGGCGGCTTCCCCGGGTGGGCGAGCTGACCAATAATCTCAGAAATTTTGACAGGGATCGGTTGCTTTTGTTTGATGAAACCAAGGCGTTTGATTCGGTGATTCGGGAAGAGACGTTCCCGCTTTTTTCCAATTCCTATCTTTTGCTGATTGGAAAGGAAGAAGAAGTGGTATATTCGAAATTTTCCAACGACCGGGCCGAAGAGTATATCCTTCGCACGGATATGTTGCAGAAGGCGGAGAATGAATATGAAATCAGAAAGTGTCCGCTGGGCGAAAAGTCCGGGGCGCACATGGATTCCATTGCGGAAAGTGAGGCGCTGTTGAAGGCTCGCTTTGCCGGCAGTGATTTGGAGATTTGTCCCTGCAGAAGAGAGGGAGAGGAACTTGTTTTCCCTTACCTGGAAGGTGCAACGCTGGAAGAGTTATTGGATGAGACTTTGCAGAAGGGAAAGAAAGAAGCGTTTTGTAATTTGCTGAAAACCTATGCCGGACTCGCTGCTTATCATAAAGAAGACGCAGTGACGGATTATGATTTCATCTTTTCGAATATTATCTGTCCTACGCAGGGAAACTGGAAACTGATTGATTATGAGTGGACCTATTCGGAGGCGGTATCCCCGGAAGATATTATACGAAGAGCTTTGTTCTGTTATTTTTTAGGCAGCGGCAGAAAAGAAAAGATGCAAAAGTTAAATTTGGATATAACAATGGTTTGCGCCATGCTTCACGCAGGGGAATGGAATGAGGACGAAATGCGGGCAAAGGAAGAGGCATTCCAGAACCGGGTAACAAAGTCCCACCGTTCCATGAGTCAGATGCGGGATTCCATCCATATGGAAGTGTTGCCCCTTACGGATGCGGTGTTGAACTATCAGGATGGACAGGCCAAGGAAAGGGTACAGATTTATTTTGATCAGGGAAGTGGTTTTTCGGAAGAAAATTCCTTCTTTGTAATGCCGAAGGAAGCGGAAAAAGACAGCGAAGAAAAAAGCATCGCGTTTTCTCTGCCGGAAGGATGCCGGTCCTTTCGTGTTGATCCGGCGATGGAGAGCTGCGTAGTGACCATAAAGGAAATTTATGCGGGAGATGAAAACGGGGAAGTGCCGATAGGAAATAAGCCGGGGCACAACGGATGCAAAGCCGGTGAGAAGACCTATGTATTTGCCCATGAAGATCCGAATTTTACCTTTGTCGTACCGGAGAAGAAAAATCCGAAACAGATCCGGATGGTTTATGAAATTGCGAAGGTGCCCCATAAAATGGCAGAGGATATGTGTAACCGGAAAAAACGTCTGTGGTAGCGTGGAGAAAAGGATATGAGTGTTTCTTTAAAACAGATTTTTCAGGAAAAACTGCATAATGTGTATGAAGAGCGCTACAAAAAAGAATTGGAAGTGCAGACGGATGCTTACCGGTATTATATTCGGCGGGCAGAATCCCCGGAAATGCAAAAAATGATGAAGATGCCAAAGGAGCCGGTATTTGACGGCAACGTGCTTCTTTTTCCGATGGAAAAAATGGCATCCGAAGCAGGAAATTGGCAGGAAGAATACTTTGCTAAGGCAGAGTATGTGCTTTTTGCGTCTTCGGCCGGGTATTTGAGCGAGTCTGCGGTGCAAAAAACAACGGAGTTTTTTGAGCGGCATCCCAAGGAGGATATTTTTTATGCAAATGAAGACCGGGTGGGAACGGATGGACAAAGAAGTCATCCATGGTTTAAACCCCAGTGGTCCCCGGATACTTTGTTTGCATTTTTCTATTTTGGAAATATTTTTGCGGTGCGGGCGGGGGCGCTTGCGAAATATCGTTTTCGAGAGAGCAGTGATGCCTTGGAAGTGATTTATGCCATGGTGCTTTCTTTGACAAGAGAAAAACCGGCGGCGCTACTGGATGAAATTTTGTATCACCGGGAATGTTCCGATATGGAGAGCGATGCGGCATGGGAAAGTGAATGCGTGGGTTGTACTCCGTTTTATGATGAAATAAAATTGCAGGAAAGCGAAGAAAGAGGATGGAAAATCCGTATGGAACACCGGGAGGGAATATCTCATCCGGCGTATGTATCTTCCGGCAGGAAAGTCAGTATTCTGATTCCTTCCAAGGACCACCCGGAGGTACTGAAAAGGTGCGTGGAATCCATCCGGACGCTTACCGCCTATCCTGATTACGAAATCATCGTGGTGGATAACGGAAGCTGCGAAGAAGCCAAAAAAGAGTATCTGCAGCTGGGGCGGAAGTTTTCTTATTCTTATTTGTACAGTCCCATGGAGTTTAACTTTTCGGCGATGTGTAATCTGGCAGCAAAAAATGCCACCGGGGAGTTGTATCTGTTTTTAAATGATGATATGGAAATCCTGCAAGCGGACTGGCTGGAAAAACTGGCCGGGTGTGCAGAGACCGAAAGAATCGGTGCGGCCGGTGCCAAACTGTATTATCCGGGGACGACGCTGATTCAGCATGCGGGGATAACCAATATGTACGAAGGCCCGGTACACAAATTGATGAAAAAGGATGACGCGGAGGCTTATTATTACGGCCGAAACCGTCTGCGACATAATGTAATCGGCGTAACGGCGGCCTGTCTTATGGTGTCGGCGGACAAATTCCGTGAAGTGGGAGGCTTTTGCGAGGAACTGCAGGTGGCTTACAATGACGTGGATTTTTGTTTCGCATTGCATCAAAAGGGCTACGATAATCTGGTGTGCAATGATGTGGTGTTGTATCATCATGAATCATTGTCCAGGGGAAATGATTTGCTGGATGAAAAAAAGAAGGCGCGTTTGCAACGGGAGAGGGATGTGCTTTATGGCCGTAATCCGGGGTATTATGATTTTGATCCCTATTACAGCCGACATCTTACCGGTGTCAGTGAAAATTATGAATGCGGCCTGCCCTATGAGAACCGGAATCTTATGCCGGTAGGTGGAGTAACCCCGGTAAAGAAACGGCTGGGGACAGAGGAAATTAACGAGACCTTGATTATTCGGGTGGACCATGCAGAGCGGCTTAAGTTTGCCATGCAGGGGGAGAACGCCTGTTATTTGGTGGATTTGCATGCCCATGTGCGGGGCCTGGACAGCTGTGATTATACGTATCAGATGTACTTGCAGTCCGGTAATCGGACCTTTGCGGTGCCTGCGGTAAGAAGATACCGGCCGGATGTGTTATCCAATATCTACGATCAGAAACATGTGGAATTGTCCGGTTTTGCGGCAAAGATACCGGTAGAACTTCTGCCGGCGGGAAATTATGAAATATGGATGGAAGCGAAAAGTGTGTTTTCCAGGCAGGTTTTGCGGAATCGGGCAACGGAAACACTGCAGGCGGACGAATAGGTGAAGTGTGAGTAAACAAAGCAGGGAAGAATTGTGGAAAAGTGAATACGAAAAAGAAGTTTTCGAGCAGAAGAATCCCTATGTGATGTGGCAGAGAAAATGGGAGACCGGTGAGACGCCGGATTTGCCGGAGGCGGAAAAAAAATCTGCCTGCGTATGGATTTACAAAGAAGACCTTTTTAAGGAAGGAACCCTGGATAGAACCGGATTGCAGGGGGATCTGCAAAGCGGATGTCCCTATGCAGTCTTTGTATCCCGAAACGGTCGGCCGGCTGGCCGGGCTGACCGGGAAGTGGCGGAGATTTTTGCAGATGAGCGGGACTGGAATTTGTTTTACGGAGATGAAGATGAATGGGGGAACGAGGGACGGTGTAATCCCTGGTTTAAGCCGGAGTTCTCTCCGGATACCTTAAAATCGTTTTGTTATTTTGGGAATTTTATTGCGGTGCGCTCCGCCTGGTGTCTGAATAAACTAAAAGAGTGCCAAGCGGAAATCCGAACCTTCCATGACTGGATTTTGTATCTTTGCGAAGGCGAAGAGAGAATCGGCCATGCGGACCGGATTTTGTTTCATGTACAAAAAGGAGGTAATCCTAAGCAGAGCGAAAATCCGCAGGAGGAAGTGTATCGTTTCACCCTGCCGGAGGGAAAGGAGCCGAAGGTATCCGTGATTATTCCTTCCAAGGACCACCCGGAAATCTTGCAAAGGTGCCTTAAATCCGTAAAGGACAATACGGATTATCCGGATTATGAAATTATTGTGGTAGATAACGGAAGCACGACGGAGAATAAAGAGAAAACCGAAGCGCTGCGAAAGGCGTATCCGTTTGCCTATTACTACGAGCCCATGGAATTTAATTTTTCTGCTATGTGCAATCTGGGGGCAGAAAAAGCATCCGGGGATGTTTTGTTGTTTTTGAATGATGATATTACCGCTTTTTGTAAGGATTGGATGCGGATTATGGCGATGCAGGCCCGGCAAAAGGATACCGGTGCGGTAGGCGCGAAATTATATTACCCGGAAGGAAATTTAATCCAGCATGCGGGAATTACCAATATGACGGTAGGACCGGTGCATAAGCTGGGACGACTTTGCGATGATAAGGATTATTATCACGGGCGAAACAAAGCTGTGTATAATGTGATTGCGGTAACGGCGGCGGCTCTGGCGGTAGAAAAAACAAAGTATGAAAAAGTCGGCGGGTTTGCAAAAGAATTGGCCGTGGCCTATAATGACGTAGATTTTTGTATGGCGCTTTTGGAAAGCGGGTATTACAATGTGCAGAGGAATGATGCGGTTTTGTATCATCATGAATCCCTCAGCCGCGGCAGTGATGAAGACGAAGAAAAGAGGAAGCGCCTTCTTAAGGAACGGGAGCTTCTTTATCAAAGACATCCGGCGTTTTTGGGAAAGGATCCCTATTACAGCAGACATCTGGTGCAGGAACGGTTAGACGGGGAATATCATGTGGAGTATTGTTATCCCCATGAGGATAAAGCCTGTCATTCCAAAGTTTCGGAGTGGAAACCGAAGAAGGAAAATGCCTGCGGCTGGCTGCGAAAACTGTTAAGACGGGGGCCGGTTATGCAGTTTTGCATTGATTCTTTGCATTCGGGGGAGATGACGGAACTGGAAGGCTGGCTGAATATGAAAAAATCCCCCCTGTATTTCTGGGAACGAAGCATTGTACTGGTAGGCGAGGATGGCCGCGGATATTGTATTTCCACATTTCCGAAACTTCGGGAGGATACGAAGGCGGTGCTGCAGGAGCAACCGTGCTATGCTTTAAGCGGAATCTGTGCCCGGTTTGATAGGGGAGAAATACCGCCGGGAAGTTATCGGGTCGGTGTCTGCATGACCCATAAGAAAACGGGAAAACAGTATGTGATGTACGATAAAATGAGATTGGAAAGTGGAATTTGATATGAGTGAACAGGAAAATCAGAATCTGCCGGCAGAGAATTCTGCGGAGTATTACAGAGAAGCATTGGAAAAAGAGAAGCAAAAAAATGTGCTTTTGGCAGGGCGTTTGGCCGATGCTATGGCGCAGGTGCAGGACAAAGAAGCGCAGCTTATGCGGATAAAGAATAATCCTCTTTGGAAATTGTCAAAGCCGTTCCGGGTGTGTATGCACTGGGTAATCCGCCAGAAAAACCGGATTCGGAATCTGGGCGGAATCAAAGGGATTGTCCGGAAACTTTCTTCCAAGAAAATTGAGGTGCAGGCAAGGGCACAGCATGGTACGGCAAGTTTCCCCGGGCCGGAGGAGAGACGGCGCCAGGAAGAAAAAGTGTTCTCCAAAGAAGTCTGCATATCCATTTTGGTGCCGCTGTACAATACGCCGGAGAAATTTTTGCATGATATGATTACGTCGGTGACGGCTCAGACCTATGGCGGCTGGGAACTTTGTCTGGCGGACGGCTCGGATGATAAGCATTCCTATGTGGGGGATATTTGCCGGGAATATGCAGAAAAAGATTCCCGGATTAAATACAGAAAACTGGAAAAGAACATGGGAATTTCCGGAAATACCAATGCTTGCTGCGAAATGGCCACCGGAAATTACATCGGTCTTTTTGATCATGATGATGTGTTGCATCCCAGCGTGCTTTACTATTACATGGAAGCCATCTGTGAGAAGGGCGCGGACTATATTTATTGTGATGAATGTACGTTTCAGGGGAAATCTGTGGACAACATGATTACCCTTCATTTTAAACCGGACTATTCGCCGGATAACCTGTGCGCCAACAATTACATCTGTCATTTTTCCGTATTTGCGCGGGAACTTTTGGACTCCACGGAATTGTTCCGGACGCAGTTTGACGGAAGCCAGGATCATGACATGATACTCCGGCTTACGGCCCGGGCAAAGTGTATTGTGCATATTCCGAAACTGCTGTATTACTGGCGTTCTCATAAGGGAAGCGTGGCGGCGGATATTAACGCAAAGTCCTATGCCATTGATGCGGCCAAGGGTGCGGTATCGGATTATCTTCGAGGGAAAGGCTATGCCTATTTTGATATTGAATCCACGCGGGCCTTTGAGACGATTTTCCGGATTAAGTATCCGATTTTACGGGATGACAAGATTTCCATTATCATAGCCAACAAAGACCACGAAGAGGATTTGCGAAGGTGCATCAATTCTATTTTGGAGGCATCTACCTATCAGAATTTTGAAATCGTAGTGGTGGAAAATAACAGCAAAGAACCTAAAATCTTTGCATACTATGAAGAACTAAAAGCCCATCCGAAGATTAAAGTGGTAACCTACACAGGGGAATTTAACTATTCGAAAATCAACAATCTGGGGGCAAAGGAAGCGGAAGGAAAATATCTGCTGTTTTTGAATAACGACACCAAGGTAATTACCGTAAACTGGCTGGAAGAACTGTTGATGTACGCCCAGCGGGAGGATGTTGGTGCCGTGGGTGCCAAATTGTATTACCCGGATTATACCATTCAGCACGCCGGAATTGTACTTGGACTGGGGGCGCATCGTACGGCGGGTCACAGTCATTATAAGGTGAATAAGGAAAATCTCGGATATATGGGACGTCTTTGCTATGCGCAGAATGTTTCCGCAGTAACCGGAGCCTGCCTGATGGTAAAGAAATCCCTTTTTGAAGAAGTGGGCGGACTGGAAGAAGGTCTGGCCGTAGCATTAAATGACGTGGATTTTTGCCTGAAACTGATGAAAAAGGGCTATTGGAATATTTGGACGCCCTTTGCGGAGTTGTTCCACTACGAATCCAATTCCAGAGGGTCGGATTTGGACGGCGAACGGGCAGAGCGGTACAATGCAGAATGTGCGGTCTTTAAAGAAAAATGGGGCAGCCTGATTGATGCGGGCGATCCTTTTTACAATGTGAATTTTTCGTTGGACCGGAGTGATTATTCCTTGAAAATATAAAGTTGAAAATGCCGATGCATTGTAGTAAAATACAGAGTGGAAAATCTAGGAAGTAAAAACTTTAGTATGGAAAATCTTTTTTGAAAGGAATACGTAAATGAGTTACATGGATGAATTTAATTTCTGGTTGGAAGACGACTATTTTGACCGGGCTACCAAGGACGAACTGTTGGCAATTCGAAATGATGAAAAAGAAGTGGAAGACAGATTTTACAAGGAATTGGAATTCGGAACCGGCGGACTTCGCGGTGTTATCGGTGCCGGAACCAACCGTATGAATATTTACACGGTAAGAAAAGCAACTCAGGGACTTGCGAATTATATTATCAAGCAAAACGGTGCAGACAGAGGCGTGGCAATTGCCTACGACTCCAGAAGAATGTCACCGGAATTTGCGGATGAAGCAGCACTTTGCCTTGCGGCAAACGGAATTAAAACCTATGTGTTTGAATCGTTGCGTCCCACCCCCATGTTGTCTTATGCGTTACGACAGCTTGGTTGTATTTCCGGTATCGTGGTAACGGCAAGTCACAATCCTCCGGAGTACAACGGATACAAGGCGTATTGGGAAGACGGTGCCCAGGTAACCGCACCGAAGGATAAGGAAATTATCGAGGAAGTGAAAGCGGTTACGGATTATCATGCAGTAAAGACCATGGACAAACAGGAAGCCATGGACAAGGGGCTGTATGTGGTTATCGGAAAAGAAATTGATGATTCCTACATGGAAGAGTTGAAGAAGCAGATTATTCATCCGGAAGTAATTAAAGAAGTTGCGGATGATATTAAGATTGTATATTCTCCCTTTAACGGAACAGGTAACATCCCGGTGCGGAGAATCTTAAAGGAACTCGGATTTAAGAATGTGTATGTGGTTCCGGAGCAGGAAATGCCGGATCCGAACTTCACCACACTTGCATATCCGAATCCGGAAGACCCGGCTGCCTTTGAACTTGCTTTGAAATTGGCAAAGGAAAAGGATGCGGACGTGGTTATGGCCACTGACCCGGATGCGGATCGTCTCGGAATTTATGCATTGAACAGAAAGACCGGAGAGTATGTTCCTTTCACGGGTAACATGTCCGGTATGTTGATTGCGGAATATATTTTGCGAGAAAGAACAGCCACCAAAACCATGCCGGAAAATCCGGCCCTGGTAACCACCATTGTTACCACCAATATGGCGCATGCAATTACCAAGGCATACGGAATCAAACTGATTGAAGTGTTGACCGGATTTAAGTATATCGGCGAACAGATTAAATTCTTCGAGCAGACCGGAAGCAACAATTACGTATTTGGTTTGGAAGAATCCTACGGATGTCTGGCAGGTACTCATGCAAGGGATAAGGATGCCGTAGTTGCGGTTATGTGTCTGGCAGAAGTGGCAGCATATTGCAAAAAACAGGGCATCAGTCTTTGGGACATGATGATTGAAATGTATGAGAAATACGGTTATTACAAGGAAAGTCAGTACGCTATTACCAAGAAAGGTAAGGAAGGCTTGGAAGAAATCGCGGCAATGATGGAAAAACTTCGTGCAAATCCGCCGAAGGCATTTGGCGATTTGAAGGTAACCGAATTCAGAGATTACAAGTTGGATAAGGTGGTAAATCTTGAAACCGGAGCAGAAGGAACCACCGGTCTTCCTTCCTCCAACGTACTTTATTTTGCCTTGGAAAATGATTCCTGGTGTTGTGCCCGTCCTTCCGGTACAGAGCCGAAGATTAAGTTCTATATGGGCGTAAAAGGAACGGATTTGAAGGATGCGGAAGTAAAATTGGAAGCACTTACAAATGCTTTAAAAGAGCAGCTGTAAGAACGGTTATAAGAATTAAGAGTTAAGACTATAGGCGGGAACCATATTCGGATGAAAGTCCGGACATGGTTTTCGTATTATATAGGGGTTTTCGAGTATGATTTTTTCAGTGGCGAATTTAAAAAAAGCGGTGAATTATTTTAAAAAGAACGGTCCGGAAAGCACTTATTATGCTGTTTTAGAACGGATTTCCCAGGCGAGGGAGGAAAAGTATGTTTACATCCCCCCTACAGAGGAAGAACTGGAGAGACAAAAGGCAGAACAGTGGAAGAAGGAACCGTTTTTTTCCGTGATTGTGCCGGCCTATGAAACGAAGCGGGTGTTTATGGAAGATCTGATTCTGTCATTGGCGGACCAGACCTACAAAAATTACGAGCTGATTATTGCGGATGCCTCTGAAAGCGACATTGTGGAACGAACGGTAAAAGATTTTCAGGAACAGTATGAGCGGATTGTCTATGTGCGGCTAAAGGAAAACGGAGGTATTTCCTGCAACAGTAACGAGGCGCTTGCCTATGCCAAGGGAGAATATGTGGGTCTTTTGGACCATGATGATTTGCTTACGCCGGATGCGCTTTATCATGTGGCAAAGGAAATTTTGGAGGCGAGCCAAAACGTAGGAAGTCCTGTGCTGATATATACCGATGAAGATAAAACAAATACCTACCTGGAGAAGTACTACGAACCACATTTTAAACAAAAGTTAAATAAGGATTTAATACTTACCAATAACTATATCTGTCATCTTTCTTTTATTCGTAAGGATGTGATTTCCCGGCTGCGTTTTCGAAAAGAATATGACGGTGCCCAGGATTTTGATTTGATCTTACGGACCCTTTTGTGGACGGAAAAAACCTACGGCGAGGGATGGGAAAGACGGATTCGTCATGTGCCGAAGGTGTTGTATCACTGGCGATGCCATGATGAGTCCACTGCACAAAATCCGGCATCAAAGATGTATGCTTATGAAGCGGGACGTCGGGCTGTGGAAGATTATATGAAGGAGAAACACTTTGCTGTGTCGGTTACCCATATGGAGCATTTGGGTTTTTATCGAACGGAGTACGGTGAGAAGATTTTTGAAATCCGCAAGGATTTGGGTGCTGTAGCCGGACCGGTATTTTCGGGGGGCAAAATCATTGGCGGTGCCATGGACGGAAAAGGAAAAATTTTGTACGAGGGACTTCGAAAACAGTTTTCCGGTTATATGCACGGAGCGAAACTGCAGCAATCCGTTGCGGCAGGGGATGCGCGGAATATGAAGGTCAGAGAAGACTTGATTCCGCTGTTTGAAAAAACGCTGGGCGTGTCCTATCCCATGCAGCGAAAAGACTGGGAAAAACTTTCGGAAGAGGAAGTGGAAAAAATTAGAAAAAAAAGTTTGCAATTTTGCAATAAATTGAAAGCCAAAGGCATTGGTGTATTGTATGACCCGATGCAGACGGAAGAAACAGTGTGAGCGGAGAATGTAAGATATGCAGATTAAGGTCAGTGTGGTGATTCCCAACTACAACGGAAAAGAATATTTGGAAGACTGCCTGGATGCATTGATGAGGCAGGATGTCCGTTCCTTTGAGATTATCGTGGTGGATGATGCTTCTTCTGATAACAGTCTGGAGGAGATGCAGAAAAAGTATCCGGAAAATGATGCATTTCCCCGTACCAGATACATCCGTCATGAAATTAACTGTGGTTTTTGCAAGTCGGTAAATGACGGAATTGACGCGTCCAAAGGGGACTATGTGATTTTGCTAAACAACGATACCGTGGCGCAGTCCTCCTTTGTGCGGGAGTTGTATCAGGCAATACGCGTATCGGATAAGATTTTTTCGGCATCTGCCAAAATGCTTTCCATGCAAAATCCGGAGCTTATGGATGACGGCGGCGATTATTACTGCGCACTGGGGTGGGCGTATGCGGCTGCCAAGAATAAGCCGGAAAAGAATTACAACAAAAAGAAGCATATTTTTGCCTCTTGCGGCGGAGCTGCAATCTATCGCAAGGATTTACTTCTTTCCCTGGGAAAATTTGACGAGAATCATTTTGCGTATTTGGAAGATATCGATATTGGTTACCGGGCCAGACTTCATGGGTATGTGAATATTTTTGCGCCCAAGGCGGTGGTTCTTCATGCCGGAAGTGCAACCTCCGGTTCAAGGTATAATAGGTTTAAAGCCCATCTTACGGCAAAAAATAACATTTATCTGTTGTATAAAAATATGCCGAACTGGCAGATCGCATTAAATTTTCCGCTGTTATCGGCAGGCTTGATTACAAAAATTGTCTTTTATATTTTTAAAGGGATGGGAAATACTTATTGTAAAGGTTTAATTGAAGGATTTGCCTTGTGCAAAAGCCCGGAGGGAAAGGCTCATCGTCTTGATTTTTCGGCAATCGGCGGGGCAAAAATCTGGGCAGTGCAATGGGAACTGCTAAAGAATACGGTTTATCGTCTTTTTGCGTAAAAAGATTGTTTTTTTTTAGGGATTATTGTAAAATGTAATCTGAGTGTGTTTGGGAACAGGTGACAACGTGATAAGAGATAATCAGAAAGTATTAAATCAGATTCATGTATTGTTGGATGCCCTGGTTGTCGCAGCGGCCTATATTTTGGCGTGGTATGTAAAATTTGAAGTACTGGGTGTAAATTTCGGTGTCGGTACATTGTCGCAGGAAACCTATTTCCGGATGTTGTACATCATCGTTCCGGTATACGTAGTGCTTTATCATATGTGCGGATTATATCGTTCCAAACGTTATTCCAGCAGCAGAAGAGAAATTTACAACATATTTAAAGCAAACACTATTGGCTTTGGTGCATTGGTGGCGCTCCTCTACATCATCAAATTTGAGGACGTTTCCCGTACGATGTTGGGTATCTTCTATGTGACGGTTATCGTTTTGGAGATTCTGTTCCGCCAGTTGATTCGAAAAATTCTGCGTTCCATTCGGGCAACCGGCTACAATATCAAATATGTTCTTCTCATTGGATATTCCAGAGCAGCGGAGAAATATATTAACCGTATTATGGAAAATCCCCAATGGGGTTATGTTGTTTGCGGCATTTTGGATGATAAGATTCCCGCCGGAACCCTTTATCGGGGGGTTAAGGTGCTGGGAAGAATTGATAACATTCATGTGATTTTGCCGGAAAACAAAATCGATGAAATCGGAATTTCCTTGGCATTGGAAGATTATGACCGATTGGAAGAATTGGTTAATATCTGCGAAAAGTCCGGTGTGCATACCAAGTTTATTCCGGATTATAACAGCGTAATTCCTTCCAAACCTTATATCGAAGATTTGACGGGGCTGGCAGTTATCAATATCCGCCACGTTCCGCTTACCAATACAGCAAATATTATCGTAAAAAGAGCGATGGACATTGTGGGTTCTTTGGCTTGTATCATTATTTTTGCACCGATTATGCTCATTGAAGTGATCCTCATTAAATGCATGGACGGCGGCAAGATTATCTTTTGTCAGGAACGGGTGGGACTGCATAATAAACCTTTTAAGATGTATAAGTTCCGTACCATGAAAGAGCAGAAGGATGAAGAGGAGATGCAGGGATGGTCCAAAAAGGGCGACCCCAGAGTTACTCCGGTAGGAAAGTTTTTGCGACGGACCAGTTTGGATGAGTTGCCCCAGATTTTCAATGTTTTGAAAGGGGATATGTCCCTTGTGGGTCCCAGGCCGGAGCGTCCGCAGTTTGTAGAGAAATTTAAGGAAGAGATTCCCCGCTATATGATTAAGCATCAGGTGCGTCCCGGTATGACAGGATGGGCCCAGATTAACGGCTACCGCGGTGATACTTCCATCCGTAAGAGAATCGAGCATGATCTGTATTACATTGAGAATTGGACCGTGCTTTTGGATATCAAAATATTATTTTTAACATTATTTAAAGGTTTTATCAATAAAAATGCCTGCTAGTGCATTGTTGTTACGAGGCGGCTTTTACGCCGGATGACAGTGAGATAAAATCAAAAGGAGAAGCGAATGAGTTCAGAAAACAGAAATGCGGATGATATAAGACGAAAGCGAAGTGCTAAGGCGGCAAAGAAAAAAGCCAGAAAGAAGAGAAATCGGATCATCTTATTTACGGTGGAAATATTGGTGCTTGTTGCGCTGGGGGTAGTACTTTGGGGTGTGTCCAAGGGAACGCAGGTCGATAAGATTAACATTGAAATTGAGCAGAATCCGGAATTGGAGAGTTACTATGAGCAGGTAAATGCAAGTAGTAATGAAGAGGGAACCGGAAAAGGATATATGCAGGTGGCGCTCTTTGGCGTGGATTCCAGGGAAGGAGAACTGAACCGGAATACCAGAACGGATACGATTATTATTGCATCAATCAATCTGGACACCCATGAAGTGAAATTAGTCAGTGTATACCGTGATACCTATCTGAATCTTGGTAACGACAGTTATAATAAATGTAACGGTGCTTATGCAGCAGGCGGTCCCGCGCAGGCCATTCAGATGCTGAACATGAATCTGGATTTGAATATCCAGCATTACGTAACCGTAGGATTCCGGGGCGTTGTGGAGACGGTAAACGGTCTTGGCGGAGTTGAAATTGATATAACCAGTGCAGAAATCGGATATCTTAATGATTATCAGTACTGTATTGCAGAAGATTTAGGACTCAGTAATTATAATGAAGTAACCAATACCGGCGTGCAGATGCTGGACGGTCTTCAGGCATGTGCATATTGCCGTATTCGTTATACCGCAGGCGATGACTTTAGACGTGCGGAGCGTCAGCGGACGGTGCTTACCCAGATGTCAGAGCAGGCGAAACTTTGCAGTGCCAGCACCCTGGTGACAATCGCCACCAACGCATTTGAAAATGTATCTACCTCTTTTGACTTGGATACTATTTTGGAATTGGCAGCAGAGGCACCAAACTACACCATTGTCGGTTCGGAAGGATTCCCCTTCACCGAGTATCGTTCCACCGGAACAATCGGTTCCAAGGGAAGTTGCGTTCTTCCTATGGATTTGGCAACCAATGTCAGCATGCTTCATGAATTCCTCTTTGGTGTGGAAGATTACCAGCCTTCCAGCACGGTTATGGAGTGCAGTGAAAGAATCGCGGCGGATATTGCCCCGTATATTGGTCAATAGGATAAAAAAGGGACCGTTTGACGGTCCCTTCTTAGATTATACGAGACGGAGAGAATTGTGAAAAAAGTCGATGTTATTATACCTACGTATAAACCCACAGAGAAATTGAATAAGCTATTAAAGATGCTGAAGGTTCAGACCTATCCTGTTAACCGCGTTATTTTGATTAATACGGAAGAGAAGTATTTTACGGCATTTGCGTATGGGAATAAGAATTTTTCTTTTGATTCGAATGTTTTGGTGAAGCATATTTCCAGGATGGAATTTGATCACGGTGCAACGCGAAATTATGGAATTTCCCTGTCAGATGCGGAGTATTTTATTTGTATGACGGACGATGCGGTGCCCATGGATGAATTTCTGGTGGAAAATTTATTGGAGCCTCTTTTGGCGGGAAATGCAGTGGTTTCTTATGCGCGTCAATGCGTCGGTAAGCGTGGGGCTCTGATTGAAGGATTTACGAGGAAATTTAATTATCCGGAAGAGTCGCGTTTAAAAACAAAGGAAGATATTGCCACCATGGGTATTAAAGCTTTCTTTTGTTCGAATGTTTGTGCAGCTTATAAGAGAAGTGTGTTTGAACAGTTGGGACGCTTTGATACACCGATGATTTTCAATGAAGATATGATATTTGCATCGAAGGTGCTTAATGCCGGTTACGCTATTGCTTATCAGGCGAATGCACGGGTAAGACATGCCCACAGATATACCAATCTTCAGCAATTGAAGCGGAATTTCGATTTGGGTGTATCCCAAGCCAAATACCCGGAAATATTCTCCGTGGTATCATCCACTTCAGAGGGAAAAGCGTTGGTAAAACAAACCATTGCTTATTTGAAGGAAAAGGGAAAGGCTGATAAAATACCGGGGTATATTATCACCAGCGGGTACAAATACATCGGCTATCAATTGGGAAAACATTATCGGATGCTGCCGAGAAAATGGATTATGAAGTTGACCATGAACCCATGTTATTGGTACAAAGAATGAGAAAGTTAAAAAAGAATTTAATTATTTCGAGCGGAGAATTACTAACTTAGTTGGAGGAAAAAATGGTAGATTCAGATTACAAGACAGACAAAGATTATGAAGATGTGTGCTTTGTTTGTCACAGAACCGAAAGTGTGACGGGAAAGATGTTTCGCTTGCCCAATAACATTACGATTTGTAATGACTGCATGCATGCGACGATGGATGCGGTAAATCAGATGGATTATAGCGATTTAATGAAAAACGGAATGTTTGGCTCTCCCTTTATGATGCCCGGAATGGGTGGAATGCCGGGGATGGACGGAATGCCGGGGGCGAATGGGGCCAAAAATATGAAACAGACGCCGAAGACGGACGATGGCATTAACACGGAGAACAAAGAAGAATCCGGGGACGACGAAGTTGTTTTAGCGGAAGATGCGGAACTTGAACCAGTGAAGGAAGAGGACGAAAAAGAAGATGCTGAAAAAGAGGATGCCGGAGTAAAAACGGCAATTCCCCGATTTAGTTTCATCAATCTGGCGGATTTTCCCGGAGAAATGATGGGAGGACGTCCTAAGATCAAGAAGCGCAAAAAAGGGGAACGGAAACCGATCATAGATATTAAGGATATTCCGGCTCCGCATAAAATTAAATCGCAATTAGATGAATATGTGGTAGGCCAGGAACACGCCAAAAAAGTTATGTCGGTGGCTGTTTATAACCACTATAAGAGAGTTGCCACAGACACGATGGATGATATTGAAATTGAGAAATCCAATATGTTGATGATCGGACCTACCGGTTGCGGAAAGACGTATCTGGTTAAAACATTGGCCAAACTTTTGGATGTGCCTTTGGCAATCACCGATGCCACCAGTCTCACGGAAGCCGGCTACATCGGAGATGACATTGAAAGCGTGGTAAGTAAGCTTCTGGCGGTAGCCGGAAATGATGTGGATAAAGCAGAACAAGGCATCATTTTTATTGATGAAATTGACAAAATAGCGAAGAAACAGAATTCCAATTCCAGAGATGTCAGCGGGGAATCGGTGCAGCAGGGAATGCTGAAGTTGCTGGAGGGAGCAGATATTGAAGTGCCCATTGGCGCTTCATCCAAAAATGCAATGGTCCCCACAACGACGATTAACACAAAGCACATATTGTTTATTTGCGCAGGCGCCTTCCCCGGACTGGAAGAAATCATAAAACAAAGGCTGAAAAAGCAGACATCTATTGGCTTCAACGCAGAACTTAAAGATAAATTTGATAAAGAGAAAAACATATTGCAGAAAGCCACAATTGAGGATATACGTAAATTCGGAATGATTCCGGAATTTATCGGCCGACTTCCCATGATGTTTGCCTTGGAAGGACTGACGGAAGAAATGCTGGTAAATATACTTCAGGAACCCAAGAATGCAATTTTAAAACAGTATCAGAAACTGCTGCAGCTGGATGAAGTGAACCTTAAATTTACTGAAGATGCGTTAAAAGCTATTGCACAAAAAGCCATGGAAAGAGAAATCGGAGCCAGAGCGTTGCGTGCCGTAATTGATGAATTTATGCTGGATATTATGTATGAAATCCCCAAAGATGATAATATCGGGCAGGTTACCATTACCAAAGAGTATATCGAAGGTACCGGCGGACCGGTAATTGAGCTGAGAGAAGGCTAATTTAGGAATAATAGAATAATATCTATAAAGTAATCATAAAAAAACACCTGAAAGCATAGAATATAGAGAGCTTTTGGGTGTTTTTTTGGTGGAGAAATGGATTGCAGAGAGAAAATATTGTCGGAAAACTATGTAGATATCATAGAAGAGAGCATTTTATTTGAAAATTTGCAAAAAAACCTGAAAGATTTTTGTGTGCAACGTATTTCGGACAACATAAGTAATATTTATGTAAACAAAAACGAAGTTAGAGATGCATTTCCGAATACAGAAATGTATTCCGTATTGCCAAAGTGCTATGCATCCCTGGGAGGAGATGCGACGGGAATTACCTCGGAAAAATTTAATTTGCTCCCCTTGAGCGAGTCCGGAGTGTTTGACTTGCAAAATCCGCCCTTAAATTTAACAGGGAGAGGGATCATCCTTGCCATCATAGATTCGGGGATTGATTATACCGATTCTTTGTTTCGAAATGCGGATGGAACCACCAGAATCAGGGCGATTTGGGATCAAAGTAATCAGGACGGATTTTCGCCTCCCGGTTTTTTTTACGGTTCTTTCTTTACTTCCTCCGATCTTAACACTGCATTAAAGGCAGAAAAACCGCTGAGTTATGTAAACCACTTTGATAAAACCGGACATGGTACAATGATGGCTGCAATTTCGGGAGGGAGAAGTTTTTCGGACAGTTTTATGTATACCTCTCCTGCTCCGGATGCAGAATATATTGTTGTGAAATTAAAAGAGGCCAAAGACCAAATTAAGGAGTTGTATAAAATACCGACGGAAGTGTCATGTTATGAAGAAACCGATGTTTTGGCAGCACTTTCCTTTGTGCGTTCTTTTTTGGAAACAGCAGGAGTTCCGGTGGTTATTTGTCTTGGCGTCGGCAGTAGTATGGGGAATCGTGCCGGGAAAAGTGCATTGGAAAATTACATCAGTGAATTGGCTAATAGTCGGAATCTGGCGATTGTCTGTGGGGCAGGGAATCAGGGAAATGACAGAAGACACTATGAAGGTGTGTTTCAGGTAGGCGATGTGGAACGCAAAACAGTGGAGTTTAGCGTTCCGCCCGGAGTGAATGGTTTCTTTATGGAGTTTTGGGCGACGGAACCGGCTGTTTTTTCCCTGTATTTGCGCTCGCCTTCCGGAGAAATGACACCGTTGTTAGATTCGAAAACACAGGCGCCGGTTACCTATTCTTTTTTGTATGGCGAGGGAAGCGTAACGGCCAATTACGTGTTGGCAGAGAATTACACCGGATGGCAGGCGGTGTATTTTCGGTTTGACCGTCCACAGGAAGGAATATGGTCGCTGCTTGTCACTAATGATGACAAGGATGTCATTTCAAAGTTTCATGTATGGCTTCCAATGGAGGAATTCCTGAAGGAAAATGTGTTTTTTATCCAGTCGACGCCATTTGTTACCATGAATGCTCCGGCTTCTGCCAGGGGAATAATTACGGTTTCCGGATATGATTCTGACAATGGTGGTTTTTATTTGCAGTCCTCCAGAGGATATACCTCGGAGGATGGAAAAAAGCCCGATTTTGCGGCACCTGCCGTAGACATCAGTACACCTTTCGGGGCGCGAAGCGGAACGGAAACCGCGGCGGCGCTTACGGCAGGATGCGTGTGTCAGTTAATGGAGTGGGCTGTCACTAACGGCAATGACAGAAATGTTGACGGAAACAAAATCAGGAATTATTTACTCCGAGGAGCTGCGCGGGATCCCGGCCTGCAGTATCCGAATCGGGAATGGGGCTATGGTACATTGGATATGGAAAAAACGATGGAACGTCTGGCAGGAATTTGAAATATTATGTAAACTAAAATGAGAAAAAGGAATTATGTAAACCTTTTGTTTGAGCATAAAGAAATGTTGTTATGTAAACTATAATCCATCAATTTTATTAACATAAATATGGCACATATATATTCTTATGTTAAATAAACGAACCTTTCTGCGCATATTATTTTAGAGGAAAGGTTGCGACGAAAAGCAAAAATTAATAGACAGAAAAGTTGAAGAAAAAAGTATATATTTCTGATTTTTTGAAATAAGTAAATAAAAATAAGCATATAAAATATAGCGGCATATTTTGACTAATATTTTATGACTCTTAAAGTCAAAAGATATTTTTATTGAAATTTGAAAGAGAAATTTACAATGAAAATTTAACACAGAAAATCGGATGATTTGGGTGTTATTTTAGTTCCTTTTTTTAAAAATACAATTTTCAAATAAAGTAAACATAAGTAATAATACTTGCAGAAATATCTGTTCTATAACACGTATAAAAAGTGCTGGACAAAGAGAAAACAAGGTGCTATATTCGTATGTACACCATTGCTCCAATGGTGCAAATCTGAAGAGGAACGGAGAAGGAAGTTTACAATCTGCCTAATCTGAATTTTCTTTTTTCTATATATTTATTTTCTATTATTCTTATTATTGATTTGTTCAATCGTTTTTCAGTAAAGGTAAAGCATAGTAAAGTTGAGTGAAGTTGTTTTTCGAGTAAATGTATATTGGATTTGCTTTCTTTTGCGTCCTTTTTTTCAGATTTTTGTTGCAATCGGGTTTTGTGAGTAAGTGGCGGCATAAAATTCGAAACAAAGCCACAAAAGAAAAGAGGGAAAAAATGAAAAAGAAAAGACAAAAACAAGCAAAGAAGAAAAGTCTAAAAATCGAGAAGGCCGGGAAGCTGAAGTTACTTCTCCTGGCCTTAGTGTTCCAAGTTGTTTTTTTGTCGCCGAATGCATTGGTAAGCCACGCAGCGGACGAAGAGTTGGTTCAATCAGAAGACAATGTAAGCACGACGTTAACCCATGAGCATTCATCTGAGAATTGCTACGAGCGACGCTGGATTCCCTGTGGCGGCACGTGGCGTTCCAATACCATTTATGACGGTTCGGATAATCAGCCCCCGGTGTATTATTGCACGAACAATCAGAGCGACCGGGTGGTTAACGGGGTCGTATTGTCTTCGATTCATCCTGGGTATGTGCATTCTTATCACAGTGGTGTTCACAGCGGGGAATATGCGACTGCGAGAATTTGTGACGGCGGAAATGTAGGAACGATTACGATTTCGCGGGAAAGTACAGAAGAAGGCGTTTTTTTGCAGATTGAAATTGAGGCTGAAGAGGAGTTCGTGTCGGAATGCGTATTGCGTCAAAACGGCGAAGAAGTGACACTATCCGAAAACAGTTGCCGGATCCGGCTGACGGAAAACGGAAGAAATGACTTTTGTCTGTCCTGGTATGATGTGCAGTCGGAATGCTCCAAGGAAACAAGTCTTAGTTATACGGAATTGTCAATTCCAATCAAGGTTTCTTTAGAATCAGAGGGCGAAATTCTGGATGAATTTGAGATTGCATACGGCGGTGCATTGCCCGGCATCCAACCGCCGGAAAAGGAAGGCTATATTTTTCGGGGATTTTACAATGGAGAAACGCAGATTTATGATGAAAACGGTACGCCGGTGAGCGGCGCCGATACCAGATGGCTTCAGTCAGAGATTGGTTTGGAAGCAATGTGGGAAGCAAAGGAATATACCGTGTATTATGGCGAGGATGCCGACGGGGACGGTGTGAAAGACGGCGTTTTGCAAGTAATATACGGAGAGGAGTATGTGGCGGTGGAAGTGCCGTCTGCCGGAAGCGGGGAGCGGTTTTGCGGCTTTTACTTTGGGGAGGAACGGGTCTTTGACCAAAACGGAAATCCTACCGGGCCCTGGCGCTGGGACGCAGAAGGGGATTTGGAGCTGGTGGCAAAATTTGAAGCGGTGCATAGTCCGTCCTCAGAAAACTCTGATTCGGAAGAAGCGCCTTCGCAGCAACCGGCCTCCGGAGCAGAAAATATATCGTTACAGGAAGAAGAGGAAGAATCCCTTTCAGAGGAGGGTGCAATCAGCGTCAATTTGGTGCCTTCCGGAGAAGAGGATTCGGAATCGGGTGGCAATGGTGCGCCGTCGCAAGGCGACACGGGAAATACAGCAAACAGCGGAGATAATAATGCAGCGAACGGCACAAACGAAACGGAGGATAGGGAAAAGATAAATTTGGAATTAATAAACGAAGAAGGAGGAGGGACCGGTGCGATGATCGGGGATGCCACGCGGGAGGAAGCATTCCCTGAAAACGAGAGCGCACAGGAAAATGTTACCGTGTTAAATCCTCATTATAATGCCGCCGGCAGAGCTGCGGAGACGGCAGAAATTGTAAAAAGCAGCGCGGTGCAGACAGTACTGATTCCTCTTAGCATCGGGGTAAGTGTGATTGTTTTGTTTCTTGCGCTGTACTGGGGATATTTGCAAAGAAGAGTGCAGTGCTACGCCATCAAAGACGGTAAAAAACAAAATCTTTTGGGAAACCTGTTTTGGCGCAGAGAGAACGGAATTTACGCAGTTTATGTGCCGGAGGAAGTCTTTGAAAAAACGGAAAACGGATGGCTGTGGTTTTCCATGGCAGACTTTTTTGCGGATAAGCAGAAAAACAAAGATATTATGATACATTTGCCCAAGGAAACCATAACGGAAATTGTGCGAAAAGAAATTAAAATTCGGGGACTGTAAAGGACATAAAATGACCACCCGCCAACTTGCCTTATAGGCGAAAAAAAGGTAAAATATAAGGAAGATAAAAGGATATTACCGAGGTTGGTGGGAATGGACAACTTATTTGAAAATTATTTTCACAGCAAAAAAGAGTTTTTGGAATATACATATCGGAAACTGATGAAGGTTTGCGACGAGACAAGCAGCGATGATATGCGTATTTTGGAGTACCTTTATACTCTGTATCGCCGGGTTTTATTTGACGGACGGATTAAGCCGGAGGAACGCAGTCTTCTGGACATTTTGGACAAACTGGAAGAAGACCTTATGGCAGACCGGGAAAAGTATAAGGCGGACGCAGATTTTATCCTGGAATTTTTGGAGGTGAGCTTGCTGAGCCGGTACTACGGTCCGGATTCGGGCAAAACGCACCATATTGCACTGGGGCGCATCTATCGGATTAAGAAAACCTGGCTTTTGCATGAGCGGACGGAGAGGGAAAATAACGGTTATCGTACTCCGGCAGAGATTAAAGCTTATTTGGATGATTATATCATCAGTCAGGAGGAGGCCAAGAGGGTTGTGGCAACGGCGGTCTACGGTCACAGGCTCCGAGTGGAAAATCTTTCTACGCCCTTTGCGTCCAATATTGTGTTATTGATCGGGCCTTCCGGCTGCGGAAAAACGGAAATTATGAGAAAAATCAGGGAAATTACGGATTTTCCCATGGTGTTTACGGATGTATCCTCCCTCGGGGCTTCACAATTCCGGGGACGTCATAAGGAAGATGTGTTGCTTTCTTTGTGGGAAGAAGCGGGACGGGACAAAAAAGTGGCGGAGACCGGCATCATTTTTATGGACGAGTTTGATAAGCTGCTCCTGCCTGCTATTTCCGAGCGGGGCGTAAATATGCATGATGATGTGCAATCCCAGCTTTTGACTATGTTAGAGGGTAGCGATGTGGAACTTCGCTACGGCAATCGGGCATTTACCATGAATACAAGTCATATTTTGTTTGTTCTTTCCGGTGCTTTTCAGGGAATTGAAGAATGCATCCGGGAGGAGCAAAAAAGAGACGCCAAAACAGCAGGAAATATCGGCTTTGGCGGCGTTTTGGAAAAAGATATGGATTTGGATATCCGTAAGAAAAATATCACCCATACCGTGCTTATGGATTACGGCATGAAACGGGAACTGGCCGGGCGAATCAGCAGCATCGCCGTATTGGAAAAACTGAGCAGAGAGCAGTTAAAAAGCATCTTAATCGATGCGAAGGATAACATTCCGGAGCGGTATGCCCGGGAAATAAAACTGTCTTCCGGAAGCGATTTGATTTTTACAGAGGATGCTTACGATGCCATTGTGGACATCGCCATGAAGGAGGATGTGGGGGCCCGAGCGCTGCACAGCATCATTTATCGCGGTATCAAAGAATGCCTGTATCACGCGCCTTCTGCGCAATGTGAGCAGATTATCGTGAACGGAGATACCATTCGGGGCGCTGCGGGAGTAGAATACCGCGGTCTGCAAGACCCGGATTGGAACGAGTCCAGGTAAGGAACGGATAAGGAGATTAGAGGCAAATGAAGGAAATCTTCGAAGAAGAAGGAAAAGCACAATATAAGGAGATTATCCGGGCGTGGCTGGATGCATATAAGTCTAAGGGCGGAGAATTCCGGGACGAGGAACTGATTTATCGGTATCTGTGCCTTTTGGTTTATTATCTTTTTTTGGAGCGGCCTGAGGAGGAGCATAATCTGGGGAGTATGATGAAACTCTCCGGAGCCACCTATGAAGACCGGCGACAAAACGCGGCACTTTGGGGGATTTTGCGGAATGCGCAGTTTCGGCATCCCTTGGATGAAGAACTTGCGAAACGGGAGAGCCTGGAACACAGCATAGGAAATGACGATATTGACGAGTTATTTGATTTTTACGAATGGGTGGTGTTTCAGCAGAAAGAAGAAGCGGACATCGAGTACGATATGGGGCTTTTGATTCGCGCAATGTATGAGTATCGCAAAGATTTTCACCGGAACGTGCGGATGAACCGGGAATCTCTTTCGGTAGCGAAGAAGGCACTGGATGAAATTGGGGATGAGTGTAAGCTGTTCTTGGAAGAATATACGCCGGAAAAAATTAAGGCATATCTGGATATTTACGTTATCGGACAGGAGGAAGCCAAGAAGAATCTGGCGACTGCGGTTTATAACCATTATCTTCGGGTATTGCATCCGGACCAGCATCTAATTAAGCGAAATGTCATTATGGTGGGACCTACCGGCTGCGGCAAGACGGAGTTGATTCGCAGGATTATGGAATTGGTAAATCTTCCGGTGGTGATTTCCGATTTCAGTGGTGTTGTTGCGACGCCCTGGAAGGGAAGAAACAAGGAGGAGGCACTTGCCCACCTCTATGAAAAAGCCGGAAAAGACATTGCAAAAGCCGAATGCGGCATCGTTTTTTTGGATGAATTTGATAAAATAATCCCCACAAGACGTTCGGTTAAAGCAGACGATATTAACAATGAGCTGCAGGGGCAAATGCTGGGAATGATGGAAGGAACCGTGGTGGATGTGCCGGTTCCCACTGACAATGGTGGCACGAAAAATATCCACATGAATACGGAGAACATTTTGTTTATCTGCGCCGGGGCATTTGAAGGTCTGGAAAAAATCGTTGCCAAGGATTTGCGAAAAGGTTCGTCGATGGGATTTGCGTCGGATTTGAAATCCGAGAAAGAAACCGAGATTACCGGAGAAAATATCAAGGTGCAGCATTTGATTGAATACGGAATGAAACCGGAATTGGCTGGGCGCTTAGGAATTTTGTCTGTTTTGAAGGGACTTTCCAAGGAAGAAATGCGTAGGGTACTGTTGGAACCCAAAGACAGCATTTTGATGCGTTATCATAATGAATTAAACGCAGAAAGAGATGTAAAACTGACTTTTACGGAAGACGCAATTGACGCAATTATAGACAAAGTGGAAGAATTAAAGATTGGCGCGAGAGGACTTAATGCAGTACTTCACAATGTATTGGAAACAGCCATGTTTGAAGTGCCGTCCAATGAAGCGATTGGCGAAGTAATCGTGCATAAGGACGCTGTGAACGGAGTTTCTAAACCGGAATATGTATTGGATTTACCTTAGGTATCAATTTCCTAATCATTCCCCCGGGAGTCTCGCCGACGGCTTGTCCCGAAAAAACAACTGTACTTTATATTGAAAGGTAAAAGGGGTATTTATTATTTTCTTATATTATATATCGGAAAACCTACGGAATTTGATAACCGAAAAACAGGAAAAAATGCGAAAATTTACCGGCAAAGGAGAAAATGATGGGAACAGAGAGAAAACAACGAAAAGTAGGAAAAATACAGACGGCGGTTTTGCTAAGGACCTTGTTCCCTGTGCTTTTGCTGGGGGCGCTGATGGCTTTTTTGACTTATCGGGGATACCGGCTGGCAATCCGGGAAGAGTCGCAACCGGTAATGCAAAATGTGGCAGAAACGGTTGCTACGCAGTTAGACGAGGCGTATCCCGGCGATTACTATCTGGTGGGTGAAGAAATCGTATCTTTGTATAAGGGGGATACGGACATTACGTTAAAATATGACGTAATTGATGAAATTAAAGAAAAAACCGGCATGGACGTGACCCTGTTTTATGAAAATACAAGAATTATGACGACTCTTGCCGACGGAGAAGGAAATCGCTACGTGGCAACCGGGGTAAATGCTACGATATATAATGAAATGGAAGAAGTACAGGATTTTTTGTATTATGATGTGGCTTTGGACAATGCAGAATACTATTCCTGCTATATGCCGCTGCATAATGCAGATGGAGGATTGGTAGGTATGGTGGCGGTTGCCCGGCCGGCCGATTATTTCAGCGAGAAGGCTTGGGATTATATGACGCCGATTTTCGCGGCGGTTGCGGCAGGCCTTGTTTTTACCGGTTTGTTTGTGTGGTTTTATACCGGAAAAATGCTCGGAGATATCCGTAGTATCCGGGAGTTTTTGGAGAGGATGACAAACGGCGAACTCAGTAATCCCATGAACAAAAGTGTATTGAAGCGGGAAGATGAACTCGGTGATGTTGGTAAGACTTTGGTTGATATGCAGAGTGCGATGCGGATTTTGGTTGAGCGGGATGCATTAACATCTCTTTATAACCGACGCCATGGATCTGTGAAATTGCAGAGCGTGGTAAAAAAGTCCCAAAAGCAAGGACTTCCTTTTGCGCTGGCCCTTGGTGATATTGACTTTTTCAAAAAGGTAAATGATACCTACGGACATGAGGCCGGAGATATTGTATTAAAAAAAGTTTCGGAAGTTATGAGAAGAAAAATGGTAGGCAAAGGTTTTGTGGCCCGCTGGGGCGGCGAAGAGTTTTTGCTGGTGTTCCGTGAGGCGGATGAAGCCAAAGGAACTGCGCTTCTCAGAGACCTTTTGGAGGAAATCAGAAACACCGTGATTGTATACAAGGAACAAGAAATCCGTGTGACCATGACTTTTGGAATTGTCCCGGGAGACTTGTCGGACGACTACGGGGAATTGCTTCGCAGTGCAGATGAGAAACTGTACCACGGAAAGGAGCACGGAAGAAATCGTATTATTTCGCGGTTTGAGGCGGAAGAATGCGGCGAAACGGAGCCTATTACCGCAGATGTTGCCGCGGAGGCAGAGAGTACAGAAGGTGTGGTTTTGGGAATCGATCTTGCCAGCAGCGATATAGTGGAACGTATGCTGCAAAAGACCGCAGAAGAAATCAAAGCGGAATAAAGTTGCATTTTTTTTCGGCTGTGCTACAATAATTACTGTTTGCTAAAAATCCGCAAGGATTGCAGATAATCGGTGTAGTACGGAGAAAAGTATGGAAGAGATGAAGATGGAAGTGAATGAAGCGGTAGAGAACACATCCGCGGAAGACACAAAAGAAAATAAGATGGGCGTCATGCCCATGAATAAATTGCTCCTGAATATGGCGCTGCCCATGATGGCGTCTATGTTGATTCAGGCTTGTTACAATGTGGTGGACAGTGCGTTTGTGGCAAGATTGAAAGACGGAGCGGAAGCAGCAACTTCCGGAACGGCCGCACTTAACGCGGTGGGAATGGCGTTTCCTTTTCAGACGCTTCTTATTGCAGTGGGGTCCGGAACATGTGTCGGCGTGAATGCGCTTTTGTCTAAGGCGCTTGGAGAAAAAGATACGAAGACTGTAAATAAGGCAGCCAATAATGGTGTGTTTTTGGCGTTGACGAGTTATCTGGTGTTTCTGTTTGTGGGAATCTTCTTATCGGAAACCCTTATCAAATCCCAAGGCGGAGATGGTCTGACCCTGGTGTACGGTACCCAGTATCTGTCAATCGTGTGTATCGGTTCGATTGGTATCTATATGCAGTTTATTTTTGAGCGCTTGCTTCAATCCACCGGAAGGACCTTCTACACCATGATTACGCAGATGACCGGTGCAATTATCAATATTATTCTGGATCCGATTTTGATTTTCGGATATTTCGGATTCCCGGAATTGAAAGTGGCAGGGGCAGCGGTTGCTACCATTATCGGACAAATCTGCGCCGCGTTACTGGCAATTTATTTTAACACTACAAAAAATCCGGAAGTAAAGGTAGCTTTAAGAAAATTTCGGCCGGATAAAACGATTATTGCGAGAATCTATGCCGTAGGAATCCCGTCCATTGCCATGCAGGCAATCGGTTCGGTGATGACTTACAGCATGAATAAAATGCTGACGGCACTCAATAAGGATTCTGTAGCGGTATTCACGGTATACTTCAAATTGCAAAGCTTTTTCTTCATGCCGGTATTTGGCTTGAATAACGGGTTGGTTCCCATTCTTTCCTATAATTACGGCGCCCAGAAAAGAAGCCGTATGATAAAAGTTATTAAGTTAAGCATGCTCTATGCCTTTGGCTTTATGGTACTGGGATTTACTGTGTTCCAAACAGTGCCTCAATATCTGCTTCGAATTTTTGATACAGGGGACCCGAGTTTGATTACGCTGGGGGTACCGGCGCTGAAAATTATTTCCTGTCATTTCCTGCTGGCATGGTTTTGCATGATCAGCCTTACCGTATTTCAGGCGTTGGGACATGGCATATACAGTCTTATTGTTTCTGCGGCAAGACAGCTTATTGTTTTGATTCCGGCAGCTTATTTTCTTGGAAAAATGGGCGGTCTGGATTTGATTTGGTGGGCATTCCCCATTGCAGAGATGATGTCGGTAACGGTATCAAGCCTCTTCCTGATTCATATATACCGAAAGATTATTAAAAAAGTGCCTGATTTACCCTGATTTACCATAGAAGAGAAGGTATAAATGAGGATATGGAAAACTCCGGGAAGCATGCTTTTATGCTTTCCCGGAGTGGATATATTTGACAATAAAAATAAGCTTTGTTATGATAACAAATGCACGCGGGTGTGGTGGAATTGGCAGACACGCCAGATTTAGGTTCTGGTGGGCGACCGTGCAGGTTCAAGTCCTGTCACCCGCATAGAAAAACCCTTGATTTTCAAGGGTTTTTTTAGTGTTTTTGCGGCTCTGTTCCAGCAATCGCAAGCATGTGAGTACCGGCATGGCGATTACTCGTGAAAACTGAAATTTTTACTTGAGTTTTATTTCGTAATTGCGGAAAAAATGAATTACAAACATAATGATTCCGATTATTACAAGCAATAATCCAACACCCGTTCCGCTATTATTGGGATAGTAGTAATTTATCGCCAAATGAATAGGTGCAAGAAGAATTGCAATTGAAATAAATACCAGTTCTGTTCGGAACAGGCTTTTCTGTGCCTTGACCTTTTTTTCCTGTAACTCGAGTAAATTCTCTTCTGCCTTTTCTTTATAGTTTTCCATAGCAATATGTTCCCCTGTTAAAAGTTCATTGACACTGATTTTTAATAAATTACATAGTTCAAGCATTATGGATGCATCAGGTATACTTTTTCCAGTCTCCCACTTTGAAACTGCTCTATCGGTTATCCCAAGTTTTTCGCCAAGTGATGCTTGGGTATACCCACATTCTTTTCTGCAAGATGCAATAAACCTTCCTATTTTTTCTTGATTCATTTTTGGGAACCCTCCTTTCACTACTGATGCTACAATATAGGTCTAAATAATACCACACACCAACAGTTGATATTCAAAAAAAACAGTACAATAATGCACTCAACTACCAGTTGATAATAAAATACTTCAAGAAATACGCCGTTTTCATATATAACATTGAGAGATAAATTCAAATAATCGCGTGCTTTCAATCTCTATGTAAGACTAAATTTTTGCTATTTATTAGTAAATTCTCCTGTAATCTCTCCTTTTTGTAAAATATGCCCTTTAGCCTCTTTTAAAAAGGATCTTTTAAAAACATTCGCAGACAAATCC
>SVFE01000055.1 GCA_015057055.1 Lachnospiraceae bacterium
TACGGAAAAGACATTGATGAAAGAGCGCAATGAAGTTCCCGGCGATTTTCAAAAGGTAGTGGAAGAAAATGCTACGTTAGAAGAATTAACGCAGCGATTTGAAGCAGAGCCGGAAATCGAACCGGAGGCCGGGGAACTTTTGGCAGAGCCGGAGCCGGAAATCGAACCGGAGGCCGGAGAACTTTTGGCAGAGCCGGAACCGGAAATCGAGCCGGAAGCCGAGGGACTTTTGGCAGAGCCGGAACCGAAATTTGACGCGGAAGACCTTTTGGCACAATTGGAAGAAATCGATGACGAGGATGAAGAGGATATCGAAACGAAACTTGCTGCAGCAAAGCAGCTTGGTGAACAGCAGGCAAAAGAAGCCAATCCCGTCTTGGATGAAAGCGATGACCTCCTTAAATTGTTGGATTCCTTCGGCGAAGAAGATGAAAGCGTAGCCGAAATCGGTGATATGCTGAAAAAGTCCGATGAAAAGGAATTGATAGACCATTCTGTGGCAGAGGTTCCTGCCATGGCAGAAGTAATGGCTGCGTGGGATGAGGCTGAGGAAAATGAAGAGGCCCCGCAGGAAGAGACCGGGAAAAAGGCCAAGAAAAAGAAAGGCTTAAAAGAATTCTTTTCTTTTGGAAAAAAGAAGAAAGAAGAGGAACAAAAAACGGAAAATACTCCTTTGGAGGAGCCCCTTAATGATGCATTTTCCATGGAGGCGCCCGTTGCACCACAGACAGAAAGTATCCCGGAACAAGCGGAGCCGTTTACCGCTCTGGACGATGCCGGCGGATTTGCAGATTTTAATGCGTTGTTTGATGAGATGGCCACGGAGTCGGAAGAAGCATCTTTGGCGGAACAACTTGGCCTGACCGACGTAAGTACAACAGAAAATGAATCCGGAGATAGGAAAAAGGAGGAGGAACAAACTTCTTCTGCAGGATTTTCCGGCGGAGCCAAAACTGCCACGGCGGCGGAATCTGCGGAGGGCGATGAGGAATCCGCAAAAGAAAAGAAAGACAAGAAAGAGAAAAAACCGGGATTCTTCCAGCGTTTGTTTAATGCCCTGACAGAGGAGGTTCCGGAGGAAGATAACTCTGCCGTTCCCGAGAAGAAGGCAACGAAACTCAGCGAGGAAAATTTGAATATTCTCAATGAGTTGGATTCCGAAGAGTTGGAAGAAACGAAAAAGGGTAAGAAAAAGGGCAAAAAGGATAAAGACAAAGAAAAGAAGAAAAAAGCAAAGAAAAAGCCGGATAAGCCTAAGAAGGTGAAGGTTCTTTCCGATGAGAAAGAAGACGGAAAGAAGATTCCCAGAAAGCATATTTTAAATACCTTTGCATTGTCATTTTCCATCCTGTTTGCAATTATCCTGATTACATTGTATGTTCCGTCTCTTGTGAATCTGCAGGATGCAAGAGAGGATTATTATCAGGGCAATTACATGGATGCTTATTTTGCCATGTATGGTAAGGATTTGAATGAAAGTGACCGTCTGCTTTATGAAAAAGCGAGACTGATTGTTATTTTGGAACGTAAATTGGAATCCTATCAAAACTACAGCGCCATGAACATGCGGGAGGATGCATTGGATGTTCTTTTGCAGGGATTGGCCCGCTATGAGGACTTGAAAGAACAGGGTGCCGATATGGATGTGTTGCCGCAAATGGATGAAATCAGAGCACAGATACTCTCGGCCCTTGCTTCGGATTTTAATCTCTCAGAGGAAGACGCCATGGAAATGATTGCGTACTCTCCGCTGGATTACAGCGACAGGATTCAAAGTATCATTAACGGAACGGAATTTGTTCCAAGAGGGCAGGCAATTGCCGAAGAATACGGAATCAGTTACGGAGAAAACGGTCTTGGTATCGGTGGAGAAAACGCTATGGGAACGGATGCGTCGGAAGAAGTTCCCGGTGACAATTCTTCTGAAGAAGGCCGTACGGATATGCCGGATTTATTGCCGGAGGAAGAGGCGTATTTAAACGGAGAAATCACCGAGCCGTAAGCAGTTGGGCTTTGGTGACAGGAAAGGAGCTATCGTATGATTGCCATTATCGACTATGATGCAGGCAATATAAAAAGTGTGGAAAAAGCACTGGAATATTTAGGTGAAGAGGCAGTTATTACACGGGATGCGGAGGTTTTGCTTCAGGCGGATAAGGTTGTCCTGCCCGGCGTCGGCGCGTTCGGCGATGCAATGGAGAAAATCCGCGGGTACGGTTTGGAAGAAGTGATTCATGCAATCGTAGCGAAGAAAACTCCCTTTTTAGGTATCTGTCTCGGACTGCAATTGTTGTTTGAAGAAAGCGATGAAACGCCGGGGGTCCGGGGACTTGGCGTATTAAAAGGAAAAATCAAAAAAATTCCTTCCGACGGAAATTTAAAAATTCCCCATATGGGTTGGAATTCCTTACATATTGCCAAGGATGGAAAACTTTTTGCAGGGATTAAAGAAAACAGTTATGTTTATTTTGTGCATTCTTACTATCTGGAGGCAGAAGAGGAAGGAATTGTGGCAGCGACTACGCAATACGGCACGCTGATTCATGCGGCAGTAGAAAAAGAGAATGTGTTTGCCTGCCAGTTCCATCCGGAAAAGAGCTCGGATGTAGGACTGACAATCCTGAAAAATTTTATTTCGTTATAGAAATTAGTAAGAGGAAAAAAGATGCATACAAAGAGAATTATTCCCTGTCTGGATGTAAATGCGGGCAGAGTGGTAAAAGGTGTAAATTTTGTTAATCTGATTGATGCCGGAGACCCGGTGGAGATTGCCAAGGCGTACGACAAAGCCGGTGCGGACGAACTGGTATTTTTGGATATTACGGCCTCCAGCGACGAAAGAGAAACTGTAGTCGATATGGTGCGACGGGTGGCTAAGGAAGTGTTTATTCCCTTCACGGTGGGCGGCGGAATCCGAACCGTAGAAGATTTTAGGAAGATTTTGCGGGAAGGCGCGGACAAGGTCTCCGTGAATTCCGCAGCGATTATGAATCCGCAGTTGATTTCCGACGCGTCCAAAAAATTCGGAAGCCAGTGTGTTGTGGTTGCTATTGATGCCAAACGCAGGGAAGACGGAAGCGGTTGGAATATTTATAAAAACGGCGGTCGTGTGGATATGGGAATTGATGCGGTAGAATGGGCCAAGGAGGCAGAGCGTCTGGGCGCGGGAGAAATTCTTCTGACCAGCATGGACTGCGACGGAACGAAGGCCGGCTATGATTTGGCGTTGACAAAAGCGATTTCCGAGAGTGTTTCCATTCCCGTAATTGCCTCCGGCGGAGCAGGTACGAAAGAGCATTTTTACGAGGCACTGACCGAAGGCGGCGCCGAAGCAGCATTGGCGGCATCCCTGTTTCACTTTAAAGAACTTGAAATTTGTGAAGTGAAGGATTATCTTGCGGGAAAAGGAATTTCAGTGCGAAGAGGAGTATAAAATGAGTGCGATTGAAAACGACTGGTTGGAAGTGCTCGCCCCTGAGTTTCAAAAAGAATATTATCGGAAGCTTTATGAAAAAGTAAAAGAAGAATACAATACAAGACAGATTTTTCCGGAGTCCAAGGATTTGTTTAATGCCCTTCATTATACGCCGTTAAAAGAGGTGAAGGTAGTTATCCTGGGACAGGATCCCTATCATAACGTGGGACAGGCCCATGGTTTGTGTTTTTCCGTGAAGAAAGGGGTGGATATCCCACCTTCTCTGGTTAATATTTATAAAGAAATGCAGGATGACATCGGTACCTATATACCGGACAACGGTTATTTGGTGAAGTGGGCCAAGCAGGGCGTTTTACTTTTAAATACCGTGCTTACCGTGCGGGCTCATGAGGCCAATTCCCACAGAGGTCTTGGCTGGGAGATGTTTACCGATGCAATCATTAAAGTTTTGAATGAACAGAATCGGCCGATGGTTTATATGCTTTGGGGAGCACCGGCGCAGAAAAAGAAAGCCATGTTAAATAACCCTGCCCATTTGGTTTTGGAGGCCCCCCACCCGAGTCCGTTGTCGGCATATCGCGGCTTTTTCGGATGTAAGCATTTTAGTAAGGCCAACGAATTTTTGCAGCAAAACGGTTGCGGTAGTATTGATTGGCAGATTGAAAATATAGATATGCAGGATGGTGAGTAGGAATGAATCATATCGAGCAGTTAGTTTCCGTATTGGGAAAGCGAAGAGTTTTTATCCAGACACATAATTTTCCGGACCCGGATGCCATTGCTTCCGCATATGGCTTACAGGTTCTTTTGAAGGAAATGGGTGTGGAAAGCAAACTGATTTATGACGGTTCCATGTCAAAATTGTCGGGAATTCGGGTGACGGATTACTTTGACATTGAAATGCATCATGTGAAGGATTTTGATGATCTGGATGAGCAGGATGCGGTTATTTTGATTGATGCCCAGAAATTTAATAAAAACTGTACGGATTTGCCTTGTGATGAAGTGGCTTGTATCGACCATCATCCGACGGTATTTGAATGTGAATATGCCTATGAGGATATCCGGATGGTGGGAGCGGCATCTACCATCGTGGCAAGTTATCTGATTGAAATGGGAATTGAACCTACGAAAAATCTGGCCACCATTCTTTTGTACGGAATCAAGATGGATACGGCAGATTTTAGCCGGGGCGTCAGTGAATTGGACGTGGAAGTGTATTATCACCTGTTCCCTTACGTAGACCATGAAATTCTCAAGATGCTTACCCTAAATACCTTGGAATTGATGGATTTAAAAGCGTATGCATCCGCAATTAACAATATCAGTATTTATAAAAACATCGGTTTTGCCTGCATCACATTTGATTGCCCCGATGCATTGATTGCGATTATTTCGGACTTTATTCTGGCACTTGATGTGGTGGAATTCAGTATGGTGTATTCCATTCGAAGCGGCGGATATAAGTTTTCTGTCCGTTCGGAGTTGGAGGAATTGGATGCCGGTAAGATGATTAAGAAGATTTTGGATGAAATCGGAGACGGCAACGGCGGCGGACATTCCTTTATGGCAGGTGGTTTTCTGCAAAATGCAGGCGTAGAACGTCTGGGTGATAATCCGAGATTTGAAATTGAAAGACGATTTATTAAAGAAATATATCCGGAGGATGAAAATTATGAAAAAAATACCATTCGTATCCAAGAAATCCGTTGAGGAAATTGTAAAAACTTACCCCACACCTTTTCATATCTATGATGAAAAAGGTATCCGGGAAAATGCCAAAGCGTTGAAGGAAGCATTCTCCTGGAACAAGGGATACAAAGAATATTTTGCGGTGAAGGCAACCCCCAATCCGTTTTTGATTAAAATTTTGAAGGAATACGGTTGCGGTTGTGACTGTTCTTCCTATTCGGAACTGATGCTTTCGGAAGCTATCGGTGTGGTGGGGGAAGACATTATGTTTTCTTCCAATGATACCCCCAGAGAGGATTTCGAATATGCAGCCAAATTAGGTGCAACAATCAATCTGGACGATTTTACCCACATTGCTTTTTTGGAAGAAGTGCTCGGTAAACTTCCCGAGACACTCAGTATCCGTTTTAATCCCGGTGGCGTATTTAAAATCAGCAACGGAATTATGGACAATCCCGGGGATGCAAAATACGGATTCACGAAAGAGCAGATGTTTGAAGGTTATAAGATTTTGAAGGAAAAGGGTGTAAAACGCCTTGGTATGCACGCTTTTTTGGCAAGTAATACCGTGACCAATGATTATTATCCGACTCTGGCAAGACAGTTGTTTGAGGTTGTAGTGGAAATTAAGGAAACCCTTGGCATTTCCATTGATTTTATCAACTTGTCCGGAGGAATCGGTGTGGCATATCGTCCGGATCAGGAGCCTAATGATATCCGCGTAATCGGTGCAAAAGTCAAAGACGTGTATGATGAGATTCTTGTGCCGGCAGGACTTTCGGAAGTGGCTATTTTTACGGAACTGGGACGATTTATGATGGCACCGTACGGAATGCTGGTTACCAAGGCCATCCATGAGAAACATACCCACAAAGAATACATCGGAGTGGATGCGTGTGCCGTAAATCTTATGCGTCCTGCCATGTATGGTGCGTATCATCATATTACGGTGCTTGGAAAGGAAGACGCTGAAGCAAACTGCAAATACGATGTTACCGGTTCATTGTGTGAAAATAATGACAAATTCGCCATTGACCGGATGCTTCCGAAGATTGAAAAAGGAGATTATCTGGCGATTCATGATACCGGTGCCCACGGATTTGCAATGGGATATAACTACAACGGAAAATTGAAATCAGCGGAGCTTCTTTTGAAGGAAGACGGAAGCGTACAGATGATTCGCCGGGCCGAGACACCCCAGGATTATTTTGCAACATTTGATTGCTTCCCGGAATACGATTCCATTACCCGTAAGCAGTAGGAAAGAGGCGGACCAAAGATGGAACCTGTCAGAATCAATAAATATCTTGCACAGTGCGGGGTTTGTTCCAGAAGAGAGGCCGATAAACTGATTGAAGACGGTGCAGTAACCATAAATCGCCTGCCGGCTGCATCCGGTCAAAAGGTGACAGAGCAGGATGAAGTTGCGGTGCACGGAACGGTTATAACGGTCAAAGAAAAAGTGGTGCTTGCATATTATAAACCGATAGGGGTTGTGGTAACCCAAAAGGATGCCCACGCAGAGCGAACGGTAATAGAGGAGATTGATTACCCGGAGCATTTAACCTATGCAGGCAGACTGGATAAAGACTCGGAAGGGCTGCTTTTACTTACCAATGACGGTGATTTAATTCACGGAATTATGAAGGGTGGCCACTTTCATGAAAAAGAATACGAAGTAACCCTGGATAAAGCCACTGACGATAAGGATTTGCGAAAACTGGAAAAAGGTGTGTATCTGAAGGAGTTGGAACGGCAGACCAGGCCTTGTAAAATCCGGCAGACCGGGCCACGACAGGTGACCATGGTGCTGACACAGGGATTAAACAGGCAAATTCGCAGAATGTGGAAATCGGCAGGGTATGAGGTTTTGAAATTAAAACGTGTCCGGGTGGCAAATGTGGAATTGCGGGGACTTAAACCCGGAGAATATCGAGTTTTGAATGGTGCGGAAAAAGAGGAGTTGTATCGAATCGCAGGTCAAAACCGGAAATAAAAAATAATCGAGGTTTTCCATGAAAATCGGAATATTTGACTCCGGAATCGGAGGGCTTACGGTTTTGCATCGGGCGCTTTCTTATCTTCCTAATGAGGATTTTCTTTTTTATGCAGATGAGGCCCATGTACCGTACGGAACAAAGACAAAAGAAGAAATATTGGAATATACCACAGGGGCTGTGGAGTTTTTAACCAAGGCCGGATGCCGGGCGGTGGTGCTGGCCTGCAATACGGCAACCAGCGTAGCTGTGACAAAGCTTCGGGAAGAATTCGATATTCCGATTATCGGGATTGAGCCGGCGGTAAAACCTGCAATTGCCCACGCAAATGAGCTTTCTGCGGAAGGTGGACGTGGGGGCCGGGTGCTGGTGATAGCAACCCCCATGACTGCAAAGGAAAAGAAATTGCATGATTTGGTGGAACGGGTGGATTCCCATCATTTGGTAGACATTCTGGCGACACCCAAATTGGTGGAATTTGCGCAAAAGGGTGAATTTAATTCTCCGGCAGTGGAAAACTATTTAAAAGAAGTCTTTCAAGATACTGTATTATCTGATTATTCGGCGCTTGTCCTTGGGTGCACCCATTTTAATCTGTTTAAAGATACGTTGTCCGGCCTTTTCGGTACGCAGTGCCAATTGCTGGACGGAAGCGAGGGGTGTGCCAGAAACCTTGCGGCAATCGTGGAAAAAGAAGGATTTGCCAAGGGTGAATGCGGAAATGTCACTTATTTTTCCTCCGGTGAAGAGGTGAAAGATGAAACAAGACTGGCATTTTACCGGCAGATTTTAGAGCGTCTCTCGGAGATGGAGAAATATTAAAAAAAGGTTGTATTTCTCCCGGCGGTGTGTTATATTAGTCTATGTTTGGTAGTTTTGAAGTATTAGAAAGGCGTGAAAATTACAATGAGAACATTTTTAACAATCGTTTTTATTTTGGTTTGTATTGCATTAACAATATTGGTACTTATGCAGGAAGGAAAATCAGCCGGACTCGGTTCCATCGGTGGCGCAGCCGAAACCTATTGGGGCAAGAATAAAAGCCGCTCCATGGAAGGAAAGATGGTAACCATTACAAAGTATTTGGCAATTGCTTTTATTGTTTTGGCGGCGATTTTGAATATTTCCAGATTCTAATGAACGGATTATCGGAAGCACTCCTGTTGACGGGAGTGCTTTTCTTTATGTAAAACGGCGAAGAGTGAAACGGTTCGAGATGCGAAGACAACGCCCGCATCATAAGAAAGGGAAGAAAGATGGGAAATAAGACGAAGGATATTTTGGCAGATAAAAACAGAAGAAAGAAAATGATTTGCGAGTTGATGGAACATCCTCTTTATGTTCCCATGAAGGAAAAGGAACTGGCGGTGTTTTTGGAGGTCGCTCCGGAGGAACGGCCTGCTTTGAAGGAAATTTTAACGGAACTTTTGAAGGAAAACAAACTTCAAATCAGTAAGCGGGGAAAGTACAGCAAAGGGGAACAGCAGATTTTGACCGGAACCTTTGTCAGCCATGCAAAAGGGTTTGGATTTGTGGAGGTGGAAGACCGCGCGGAGGACATCTTTATTCCTGCGGAATACGTAGGAGATGCATTCCATCAGGATATTGTAGAGGTGGAACTTTTGGGAAAACCCTCCGGAAAGCGTCAGGAAGGCCGTATTCTTCAGATTGTGGAGCACGGAATTAAGACGGTAGTGGGAACATTTCAGCTTTGCAGCCATTATGGTTTTGTGGTT
Organism: Lachnospiraceae bacterium; assembly: GCA_015057055.1. GTDB lineage: Bacteria > Bacillota > Clostridia > Lachnospirales > Lachnospiraceae > NK4A136. Next base: position 8,862 of record SVFE01000055.1, read on the forward strand.
CCCGATAACAGTAAGATCAGCGAGGACGTATTCGTTCCCATAGAACGTTCGAAAGGGGCCATGGATGGGCATAAAGTAGTAGTAGAACTGACAAGCTACGGTAAAAAGGGAAAAAAGCCCGAAGGAAAAGTGGTGGAAATCCTGGGTCATATCAATGATCCCGGTGTGGATATCATGTCCATTATCCGTGGGTTTGATTTGCCCGTGGAATTTCCGGAAAAGGTTATGAATCAAGCAATGCGGATTCCTTTGGAGATATCCGAAGCGGACAAGGAAGGCCGGGAGGATCTTCGGGAAGTGGTCATGGTAACCATTGACAGTGAAGATGCCAAGGATTTGGATGATGCCGTAAGTCTGACCAAAGACGGAGAGGGCTATCTTCTTGGCGTGCATATTGCGGATGTGGCCAATTATGTACAGGAAAATTCTGCGCTGGACAAGGAAGCTTATGAGCGGGGAACCAGTGTCTATCTGGTGGACAGGGTGATTCCGATGCTTCCCCACCGGTTGTCCAACGGAATTTGCTCCCTGAACGCAAAGGAAGACCGTCTGGCAATGAGTTGCATCATGAATATTAACCCGAAAGGCGAAGTCACGGATTACCGGATTGTTGAATCGGTCATCAACGTGAATGAGCGCATGAGTTATAATTCGGTGCATAAAATATTGGAAGAAGAGGATGCCGAAGAAATTGCCCGCTACAGGGAATTGGTGCCCATGTTTAAGGATATGAAGGAGTTAGCGGGAATTCTTCGGGAAAAACGGGTTTTACGCGGTTCCATTGATTTTGATTTGCCGGAGACTAAGATTATCCTGGATGAAAACGGCAAGCCGATTGAAGTTAAGCCCTACGAGCATAATTCGGCGACTCGAATTATTGAAGATTTTATGCTGATTGCCAACGAAACCGTGGCCGGGCACATGTATTGGCAGGGGATGCCGTTTATCTACCGTACCCACGATACACCGGATATGGAGAAAATCGATAAACTTCTGACTTTGATTCAAAATTTCGGCTATACTTTTAAAGGGGATAAGGAAGAAATTCATCCCAAGGAGATTCAAAAACTGTTGCGCGGCATAGCCGGTCGCACAGAAGAGAATTTCATCACAAGACTTACGCTTCGAAGCATGAAGCAGGCACGGTATTCCACGGAATGCTTTGGGCATTTCGGACTTGCCGTTAAGGAGTATTGTCATTTTACGTCTCCCATCCGCAGGTATCCGGATTTGCAGATTCACCGCATTTTGAAGGATGAAATTCGCGGTCGGTTGAATGAAAAGCGGATAGCTCATTATGACGCAAAACTGGAAACGGTGGCAAAACAGTGCTCCAAATTGGAGCGCAGAGCGGAAGAAACCGAACGGGAAACGAATAAATTAAAGAAGGCCGAATACATGGAGGACCATATCGGAGAGACTTTTGAAGGCATGATTTCCGGTGTGACGGCCTGGGGAATGTACGTGGAATTGCCCAGTACCGTAGAGGGACTGGTGCATATTTCCAAACTAAACGGTGACTATTTTTATTATGATGAAGAACGCTATGAGCTGGTCGGTGAGGGTACCGGCAAAAAGTATCGTCTGGGCGAAACCGTTACCGTTGTGGTGAATGGAGTAGATAAGATTGCTAAGACAATTGATTTTGTTCTTCCGGTTGATTAATTTATTTTTTTTGCATATACTGAAGGTAGAAACGAATGTCTTTGGTGGAAAGGTCTGAGATAAGAGTATGAAAAAAGAAGGCGTAAAATTGGTCGCCAACAACAAAAAAGCATATCATGACTACTTTATTGAAGATAAGTACGAAGCCGGCATGGCATTGGTTGGTACGGAGGTAAAGTCGCTTCGCCAGGGAAAGTGCAGCATCAAGGAATCCTACATCCGCATTGAAAAAGGTGAGGTTTATGTGGTAGGAATGAATATCAGCCCTTATGAAAAGGGAAATATTTTCAATCGTGACCCGCTTCGTACCAGAAAACTGCTTTTGCATAAAAGCGAAATCAATAAACTCATCGGGGACAGCTCGGAAAAGGGCTACACCATTATGCCTTTGCAGGTTTATTTTAAAGACGGCAAAGCCAAGATTGAAATCGGTTTGGCAAAGGGCAAGAAAAACTATGACAAACGTCAGGATATCGCCAAGAAAGATATGCGGCGAGAAGTGGAAAGAGAGTTTAAGGTAAAGAATCTGTAGGGAAACTTACGGACCTTGCCTTAACCATATATGGGCTTGACAGGTTTCGACGGGGCATTTTAAGTTGAAGAAGCTATCCGCAGGTGATGCGTTAAATCACAAATTAAAAATAAACGCTGAAGAAAATTTAGCATACGCTGCCTAAGGGCAGCTGTCCTGCCTAGTGCACCTACACACTAGGGCCAGGGCATCGGTCTTGTAGGAAACGCGCTTGCAAAGCTTTGCGCAGGCGGCAGATTTATGAAGCTACTAAAACCGTTACGGTGTCTATGACGGGGCGGCAGAGGGAATGTTAATCCACAGACTATGATAGTAGAAGGGCAATGGCGAATGTTTCGGACGCGGGTTCAAATCCCGCCAGGTCCACTATAAAAGTGCCG
>SVFE01000006.1 GCA_015057055.1 Lachnospiraceae bacterium
TATTTCTTGGCGGGACTCAAAACAAGGAAGAAACCGCTATCTCTATCGCTTTTTATTGTGAAACCGATGACGATTACGGCGATTTATCCTCCGAAAGGTTTATCGGCGCATTGGAAGATTATGAAGGACTCTTTCACTTCTATCCGCTTGACAGTAAAGAAGCGGTTTATGAAGCAGTAGGACGGGGGGAATATGAATGCGGCTACCTTATACCGGAGGATTTTTTGACGGAAATTCTGGATGGGGAAAATGATGAATTAATTACGGTTATTACATCACCCTCCACCACAATGGCCAGTGTAATTAACGAAACCGTTTACAGCCTTCTATTTGATGAAATCGCAAAAGAATTGTTGTTTCTGTATTTGTCGGAAGACAGCGCCATTTCTTCCGCTTACCCTGATGCCTATGCAAAAGAGGATGTGGATGCACTGTATGAATTGTATTGCAGCAACGGCTCTACTTTTCACTTTGAGTACGCCGGTGAACCGGAGGACTTTACCTTAAGCACCGCAGGACTTTTGCTTTCGCCTTTTCGCGGACTCATTGCCATCATTATTTTGATTGGCGGTTTTGGCGGCCTCATCAGCCTGTACCGGGAACAGAAAAATCCTTTATTTCAGAATAATTGTTCCTGTATCATAACCATTGCCACGCCTATGACTTTACTGTCCTTGGTGGCTTTTTTCTGCAATTTAATCATAAAAAAAGGAGGGAATCCTTTGGTCGAATTTCTTCTCCTTTCCGGATACCTCCTTATTTGCACTTTTGCACTGCTGATTTTAAGAAAAATTATTAACAATCCTATTGTAATTTCTGCCTTCATCCCGATTTATCTGTTGGGATGTATGGTTTTTACACCGGTGTTTTGGGAAATCGGTATCTTTTTGCCACAGTTTAAATGGTTTTCCTACCTGTTCCTTCCCTATTACTATCTTATGTTTTTCTAGTTTTTTCCCATTAAAACAGCCATTGCCGCATGCAACCCTTCCACGGTAAGGGGATGCATCGGAAATAATTCCTTAATCGCAGTCTCGGCTTCCCGCCAGGGTGCTTTTCCTACTGCCATCTTAGGATTCAGCCAGGCAATCTTTTTGTATTTGCCTTTTAAACGCACAAGCCACTCATAGCCGGAATAGCCGCCATTGGGACCTCTGTAGTTTCCGTCTTTGGCAAACAATTCCTCTGGTGCCATGGCCGCATCACCAACGATAAGCACTTTATAATCTTTGTCCAAATTACGAAACAACCATTCGGTTTCTATCCAGTCACCGTTATCACACTCCGGTGTCTTATACACGTGGGAATAAATACAATTATGAAAATAATATGCTTTTACATCTTTATAGTGATTGGATTTATGAACCGCCTGAAATAACTCATTAAGCAATTTACAATACGGAATCATGGTACCGCCGGAATCCATTAACAAAAGGAGTTTCACCGTATTCTTCCTTGGTTTATCCATGACAATTTGAAGACATCCCCCGTTATTACAGGTTTTATCCACGGTTGCATCAATATCCAACTCCGTTTTCGGAATATCCAACTTGGAAGAGAATTGACGCAATTTACGAAACGCCAACTGAAACTGTCGGTTGTCCAGCATGCGGTCATCTCGAAAATCACGGAATCTTCTTGCACCGACTACCTGGAACGCGGATTGATATCCGGTACTTCCGCCCACCCGGATACCGCCGATATTTCCTCCGGTATTACCAAAGGAGGTTTTTCCCATGGTTCCGATCCAATAGGACCCACCATTATGTTCGCTATCCTGATCCTTCATCCGCTGCTTAAATTTTTTCTCAACATCATCTTTGTCGATGTGTCCTACTTCCGTCTGATTCAAATACTGCTTGTCCGTCTCATGAAGCAGTTCATTCATCTCCGGCTTATCGAGCCAGCGTAGCATTCTTGCTGTAATCTCATCATCGGAACGAATCCCTTTAAAACACTCTTCAAAAGCAAGGTCGTACTTATCAAAATCCGTCTCACTTTTTACCAAAATCATCCGGGCAACATAATAAAACTTAGTCAGACTGCTTTCACACAAACCTTTATCCAAAGCTTCCTGTAAGGTCAGCCATTCACTCAGTGTTACATCAATGCCCTTTGCTTTTAATGTGTCAAAAAATCGATTAAACATAGTGTTTTACGGTTTCCAAATCCTCATCTTTTTTTACAATAACACCGATAAACGGTAATTTTTCCCGCAAAGTATCCGTAGGAATTCCGCCCATTTGGAGTGCATTCACCCAATCAATCAATTCGGAGGTACTGGGTTTTTTCCGAATATCGCGAATTCCCCGAATCCAATAAAATACATCCATAGCATTTTTCAGCAAATTATCCTCAATATCAGGATAATGGGTTTTTACGATTTCCTCCATAAGTTCTGCTGTGGGGAATTCAATATAATGAAATATACAACGACGAAGAAACGCATCCGGAAGTTCCTTTTCCGCATTGGAGGTTATAATTACAATCGGGCGATGCTTCGCTTTCACCGTACGCTTTGTCTCATGAATGTAGAATTCCATTTGATCAAGTTCCCACAACAAATCGTTAGGGAATTCCAAGTCCGCCTTATCAATCTCATCAATAAGCAGAACAACCTGTTCATCGCTTTCGAAGGCTTCCCCGAGTTTTCCCAGTTTTATGTATCTGCTGATGTCATCTACGCCTTCTTCGCCAAATTGTCCGTCGTACAAACGCTGAATCGTATCATATACATAAAGACCTTCCTGTGCCTTTGTTGTGGATTTTATGTTCCATATAACCAGTTTTTTTCCAAGGGATTCTGCCACCGCTTGTGCCAGCATAGTCTTCCCGGTTCCCGGTTCACCTTTAATCAGCAACGGTTTTTGCAAAGCCACGGCAACATTAACACTTGCCATCAGTTCTTCACTTGCAACATAACTCCCCGTACTTTTAAATGTATCTGCCATCAGTCCAACCTCTTTCATCCATTAATCTAATCCCAAAGGGCATCTTCATGTTCTTCTTTCACATCACGAAGCATCAAATCTTCCACTGCATCCTTGACCGTTTTATTATTAAACAAAATCTCATTCACCTGCTCTACGATAGGCATTTCTACATTGTATTTTTTAGCCAATGCAATGGCTGCCTTGGCAGAATAAACGCCTTCCACAACCATTTTTACTTCATCCATAGCTTCCTGCATCGTCTTTCCCTGACCCATAAGCATTCCGGCTTTACGGTTGCGGGAATGAACACTGGCACAGGTTACAATCAAATCACCGATACCGGAAAGCCCCGCAAAGGTATCATCATCTCCGCCCATGGCTTCTCCAAGACGAGTGATTTCAGCGATACCACGGGTAATCAATGCCGCTTTTGTATTGTCTCCGTAGCCCAGACCATCTGCCATACCGGCTGCCAAAGCCACCACATTTTTAAGGGCTCCGCCCAGTTCAATTCCCAAAATATCGGAAGAAATGTAGGCACGAAAAACGGTAGAATTAAATATCTTTTGTACGTATTTCGCAGTCACCATATCTTTGGCTCCCACTACCACCGTTGTGGGCATGCATTTGCCCACTTCCTCTGCATGAGAAGGACCGCTAAGTACGGTAACATTTGCCTGCGGAATCTCTTCTTCAATAATATCCGAAAGGGTCATAAGGGTTTGCTCTTCAATACCCTTGGCTACATTCACAATAATCTGTCCATCTGCCACAAAAGGACGCATTTGTTTTGCCGTCTGTCTTGTAAACACGGAAGGAACTGCCAAAACCAACAAATCCATTCCTTTCATACACTCTTCCAAATCTTTTGTAAAAACCATTGTTTCGGGCAATTGAATTCCCGGCAGTTTATCCACATGCTCTCTTTTTTCATTCAGCATGTCAATCTCCGTTCCGATTGCGGACCACATCCACACTTTGTGTCCGTTATTGGAAAGCAGAATTCCGATTGCGGTTCCCCAACTTCCTGCCCCGATAATTCCTATGTTTGCCATAATCAAATACCTCTCTGTTTCTTTATTTTTCCGTCTTTTCTTGATTGATGTTTTCCTTATTCTTCTTAAAAATATAGGTTTTTCTTTCCGTACCTGTTGCTAATCGCTTGATGTTTTCCGCATGCCGGATATAGGCCAATATCATAATAACAAAACCAACTGCGTACATTTCGTACAAAACAACTTGCGGGATTTCAGCAAAGGGACCCACGCCAAACTGTCCCATCAGAATCATTTGAATCGGAAATGCCGCGGTAAGTATAAGGGACCCCAAGGATACATAGTGGGTCAGTGCAAAGGTTCCGAAAAATGTAAGGAGCCCCACCGGGATAAACATCCACTGAAAACTAAGAATTAGTCCACCGGTTGCCGCAATTCCTTTTCCGCCCTTAAACTTTAAATAAAAAGGAAAATTATGTCCCAAAACAGAACCAAGGCCTGCGTAGAGTTTTAATAAATAAACCTGCTCCGGATAGTCTTCCTTAAACAAAATACCAACCAAAACTACTGCCAAGATGGTTTTTAATATATCTCCAAGAAAAACAATAAGTCCTGCTTTTTTTCCTAATACACGAAGGGTGTTGGTCGTCCCGGCATTACCGCTTCCGTGTTCACGAATATCAATTCCTTTTACTTTCCCAAGGATATAAGCTGTCTGAAAAAGCCCAAACACATAACCAATGCAAAGGCATACGAAACGAATCATGATTCTTTTTCCTTTCTCTCTCGTATAATAAACTTTAACGGTGTGCCGCGAAAACCGAAGGCATCACGAATCTTATTTTCAATATATCTGGTATATGAAAAATGCATCAATTCTTTATCATTCACGAAAATAACAAAGGTCGGCGGTTTCACACTAACCTGGGTAATGTAATACAATTTAAGCCGTTTTCCTTTGTCCGTGGGAGGCTGCTGAAGCGCCACCGCTTCCATCATAATCTCATTGAGTACACCTGTCGCAACGCGGAGAGAATGATTCTCAATGACTGCATCAATCATATCAAACAATTTGGGCAAACGCTGCCCGGTCTTCGCAGAAACAAAAATCATTTCCGCATACGGCATAAAGGATAAGATCTCTTTTACCTTGTTTGTGTATTGATAAATGGTCTTATCATCCTTTTCTACCGCATCCCATTTATTCACAACAATAATCATGCCTTTGCCGCGTTCATGAGCAATTCCGGCGATTTTTGCTTCCTGCTCCGTAACGCCTTCTTTTGCATCAATCACCAAAAGCACAACATCGGCCCGTTCCACCGCACCCACGGTACGAACAATCATGTATTTTTCTAACTCTTCTTTGATTTTGTTTTTACGACGAAGTCCTGCCGTATCAATAAAGACATATTCTTTTCCGTTATGCACAACTTCCGTATCAATGGCATCTCTGGTCGTTCCGGCAATATCCGATACAATGACGCGATTTTCGCCAATCAACTTGTTAACAATGGATGATTTACCTACATTGGGTTTACCCACAATAGCGATACGAGGGCGTTCATCCTCTTCCTCTTCTTCGGAAAATTCCGGAAATAGTGCGATTACTTCGTCCAACATATCACCGATTCCAAGACGGCCGGATGCCGAAATCGGAACCGGGTCACCAATGCCCAAATTGTAAAACTCATATACATCCGGCATCATTTTGTTAAAATCATCCACTTTATTAACGATTAAAATCACCGGTTTTGCACTGCGGCGAAGCATATCTGCCACTTTGGAATCCGCATCCGTAAGCCCTTGCCTTACATCCGTCATAAACAAAATCACATCTGCCGTATCAATGGCAATCTGAGCCTGCTCTCTCATCTGGGATAAAATAATATCCTTGCTGTCAGGCTCAATACCACCGGTATCAATCAATGTAAAATTCTTATCCAACCAGGTTACATCCGCATATAAGCGGTCTCTGGTAATTCCGGGCGTATCCTTCACAATCGCAAGATTGGTGCCGGATAACGCATTAAATAATGTCGATTTACCTACATTGGGGCGTCCTACAACGGCCACAATCGGCTTTCTTTGTCTGCTCATGGTCAAACTATAACCTCTCTACTCCTAGTATACTCTCAATTAAATCCATTCCGCTTGATTTTACAACACACACCGGTACTTGTAAAGCATTTTGAACCTCGGAGAGGGTAACATCATCAAGAAAAACCTCCTCTCCGCTACGGAGCATATTTTGCGGTATAAGCAAAACATCTCCCAGGTCCTTCCCCTTCATTTGTCTTATCAAGTCGCCTCCCGTAATTAAGCCGGAAACGGTAATCCTTTCGCCGAAAAATTCATTTACGATTCCAAAAACATTCGCTTTTATCCCCGGAAATAAGTTCTCGGTCCGGGCAGCAATCTCCTTTAGAACCGGCTCTGCCAAAAGACCGGTAGCAATGCTTACTTTTCGGGCGGGAGCACCCGCTCCCCTTTCTTCTGCGGATAGAATAGTAAATGCATCCGTTACCTGTTCCTTTAAAAGCCGAAGCATTCCGACTCCGTTTTCCAGCTGCAGATATCCGTCGTAGCTTTCTTCCGCCGGCAACTCGCGCTCCGCAAGCAAATACCATTCATCACTGGCATGCACAAAATGATTGTAGCCCTTTTGCAACGATTTTTGCTGAAACTCCTCTACCATAGCAATCACGGCATTTGCTTCTTCTTTATTGAATGGCTCTAAAGGATACAAACCATCCCGGTATTTGGATAAGCCCACCGGAACCACCGATACACTTTCCAGCACCGGAAGAAATTCCATCAATTTTTCTAAACTATAACGAAGCTCATCACCATCATTGACCCCTTTACAAAGCACAATCTGCCCGTTCATCCGGATTCCCGCCTCATAAAGGCGATAGGCCTTTTGCAACGCATCCCCGGCAAAACGGTTGTTAAGCATCTTGCATCGAAGGGCCGGATTCATCGTTTGAAAAGATATATTAATCGGCTCCAAACGATAACGAATCATCCGTTCTATATCATGATCACTCAGATTCGTAAGGGTCACGTAATTGCCCTGCAAAAAAGACAATCTGGTATCATCATCTTTAAAGTACAATGTATCCCGCATTCCGGGTGGCATTTGGTCAATAAAGCAAAAAATACATTTGTTATGACAGGAACGGTACTCATCCATAAGCCCCTGTTCGAATTCAATGCCCAAATCCTCATCTTCCTCTTTATCAATTTCAAGAAGCCATTCTTCCCCGTCCTTTTTCCGAATCAGCACCTCAAGATATTCGTCTGTGCAATAAAACTGGTAATCAAATATATCTTCTATTTCTTCGCCGGAAATTGACAAAAGTTCATCCCCCGGTTCAATCCCGAGTTCTTCCGCTATACTTCCGGATTTGACCGATTTAATCCGATGTCGGTTTTCTTTCATTCCCGTCATTCCTTTCCCGTTACATCCCCTCAAAACAGATGTAATCTCCTTCGTCTATTTTACTAGAATTCCCTTGACGTGTCACTAGCATAATGTTATAAAATAAATGTGTTTTTACATAAAATAAAGCATTTTTGGAATGGAGAATACTATGCCGCAATTAAAAGAACTCGAACACGCCATGCCGGTTGCCCCGCTGAAACTCATTGCGTTAAACAGTGCAACCGCCCTTGGCAACAGCATCAACCGTTATTTGGTTGATTACAGAAAAAAAGTAAACAATTCCTTTAAAAACGACCCTGCTTTTCAGGGATATGTTTCCGACAATTATCTGCTGCATGCGGAATGCCCCCGTTTTGGAAGCGGTGAGGCAAAAGGAATCCTTCGGGAATCCGTCAGAGGTACCGACCTGTACATATTGGTTGACATTACCAACCATTCCATTACCTACAACGTAAACGGATTCGAAAATTGCATGTCACCGGATGACCATTATCAGGACTTGAAACGTATTATTGCCGCATGTAACGGTAAGGCACACCGCATTAATGTCATTATGCCCTTCCTATACGAAGGACGTCAGCATAAAAGAAGTACCCGGGAATCTTTAGACTGCGCATACGCATTAAAAGAACTTGCGGAAATGGGAGTTGCCAATTTCATCACTTTCGATGCCCATGACCCCAGAGTCCAGAACGCGACCCCCCTCTACGGATTTGACAACTTCTCTCCCAATTACCAGTTTACCAAAGAATTGCTGAAACATGTGAGAGATTTGACCATTGACAAGGATCATACCATTGTTATTTCTCCGGATGAAGGCGCACTTGACCGTGCCGTATATTTTTCAACGGTACTGGGCGTTAACACCGGTATGTTCTACAAACGACGCGACTACTCCGTGATTGTAAACGGCAAAAACCCCATTGTAGCCCATGAATTTTTAGGAGAAAATATTGACGGTAAGGATGTCATTATTATCGACGATATGATTGCTTCCGGCGAAAGTATGTTGGATACTTCCAGACAGTTAAAGGAAATGAATGCAAACCGCGTATTTATTTGCACCACCTTCGGACTATTTACCAATGGTCTTGCTTCCTTTGACAAGGCATACGAAAAAGGCTATTTTGACTATTTAATTACCACCAATTTAACCTATTTGAATCCGGAAATTTACAAAAAGCCCTATGCTTTAATCGCTGATATGAGTAAATTCCTTGCCTCTATCATTGACTTTTCCAATCATGATATTTCCATGGCAAAGGTTCTCACCCCCACGGAAAAAATTCATGATATTGTCAATCGCTACAACAACCGAATTTTCGATGACGATAATTAAAAAACAATCAAAAAATCCGTCCTTATTCAGGACGGATTTTTTTTACTAATCAAATACCTTACATAAAAATATACTTCAAAATAAACAATACAGCCAAAACAATCATTACCGGGCTGATTTTCTTTTTCTTTCCGGAGATAAGGCTCAATGCAACATAGGAAATAACTCCCATGGAGATACCTTCCGAAATACTGTAAAAGAACGGCATTGCAAAGATACAAATAAATGCGGAAATACCGTTAGCAGGGTCCTTGAAATCAATTTCAGAAACCGCACCAATCATATAAAAACCTACAATAATCAATGCAGGAGCCGTTGCAAAAGAAGGTATTGCAAGGAAAATCGGCGACAACAAAAGGGATAACAAAAACAAAAATCCGGTGGTTAATGATGTAAGTCCCGTTCTTCCGCCTTCGGATACGCCCGATGCACTCTCAACAAATGTGGTTACCGTGGAAGTACCCAGTACTGCACCGCTTGTGGTAGCAACGGCATCTGCCAACAATGCCCCTTTAATTTTCGGGAGTTTTCCTTCTTCGTCCAGCATATCTGCTTTAGAAGCCACACCAATTAACGTTCCCAAAGTATCAAAAATATCTACAAAAAGAAAAGCAAATACAATTACAATAAATTCCAGAATCGGAACACCTGTAAAGGAAAGTTTGCCAAAAATCGGCATCAAAGAAGGTATCGTAATTCCGCCGGAAAAATCCGGAAGAAGGCTGTAAAATCCAAGTTCCGCATTGGGCACATAAAGACCGGCAAACTGACATACAATACCGAGAAGCCAGGTAATTAAAATCCCCCATAGAATATTACCTTTTACATTCTTAACAACAAGAATTCCGGTAATAATAACGCCTAAAATTGCAAGTAGCACCGTAATTCCCGCATCAGAGAAAGACGCTGCCTGTCCTTCCGCCAACGTTGCGTTGTATCCGTCCAAGGAAAACAGACTAACCAAGGTACTGCTTCCGATTACGATTTTGGCATTTTGAAGTCCGATAAATGTAATAAACAGACCGATACCGACGCTAACCGCTTTTTTCAAGTTAAACGGAATTGCATTGAAAATTGCTTCTCTTACATTAAACAGGGAAAGCAAAATAAAAATGATTCCTTCTGTAAAAACCGCTGCCAAAGCAACCTGCCAGGAATATCCCATTCCAAGCACAACCGTGTATGCAAAATAGGCATTCAACCCCATTCCCGGTGCTAATGCAAAAGGATAATTAGCAAACAATGCCATGCACAAACAGCCGATAAAGGATGCCAAAGCCGTTGCTGTAAACAATGCCCCCTGATCCATACCCGCCGCCGCAAGAATGCTGGGATTCACTGCCAAAATATAGGCCATCGTCATAAACGAGGTAATACCGGCCATAATCTCCGTTTTTACATTGGTCTTGTTTTCTTTTAAATGAAAGAATTTTTCCATGGTGGGTCTCCTTCTCTTTTAAATTGTATTGAACTGTAATTTATTCCAGCACATACTTCATAAAGGTTTTCTTACCTTTTTTCACAATAAAATCGTCGGCGAATGCATCTGCGCCGTAAGAAGTCTTAATATCCGAAACCTTTTCTCCGTTTACGGAAACACCGCCCTGTTCTACGGTTCTTCGTCCATCGGCTCTGGAAGAGGCAATACCGCCTTTTACCATCAAAGTAATAATATCAACTTTACCGTCCATGAAATCTGCTTCGCTAATGCTTGTACAAGGCATATTTTCACTGACTCCGCCGCCTGCAAACAATGCTTTTGCTGCTTCTGCTGCTTTGTCCGCTTCTTCCTTGCCATGCACCAGATTCGTAAGCTCCCATGCAAGAATGGCTTTTGCTTCATTCAACTGGCTGCCTTCCCAAGCTTCCATCTTGCGAATTTCCTCCATCGGAAGGAAGGTAAGCATCTTAATACATTTCAATACATCGGCATCGGCCACGTTTCTCCAGTACTGGTAAAATTCAAAGGGTGATGTCTTCTCGGGATCAAGCCATACCGCTCCCTTTTCCGTTTTACCCATTTTCTTTCCTTCGGAATTAAGTAAAAGGGTAATCGTCATGGCATAGGCATCTTTTCCGAGTTTTCTTCGAATCAGTTCCGTACCGCCAAGCATATTGCTCCACTGGTCATCACCGCCAAACTGCATATTACAATCATATTTTCTGTACAGTTCCAGGAAATCATAACTTTGCATAATCATGTAGTTAAATTCCAAAAAGCTCAGACCTTTTTCCATACGCTGCTTATAGCACTCCGCACGAAGCATGTTGTTTACCGAGAAATAAGGTCCTACTTCTCTGAGCATCTCTACATAATTCTTGTCCAAAAGCCAATCGGCATTGTTTACCATTAAGGCTTTTCCCTCGGAGAAATCAATGAAACGGCTCATCTGCTTTTTAAAGCAGTCACAATTGTGCTGAATATCTTCCACCGTAAGCATTTTTCTCATATCGGTCTTTCCGGAGGGGTCACCAATCATACCGGTTCCGCCACCAAGAAGAGCAATCGGTTTATTTCCGGCCATCTGTAGACGTTTCATAAGGCAAAGCGCCATGAAATGTCCCACATGGAGACTGTCTGCCGTAGGATCAAACCCTATATAAAATGTAGCCTTTCCGTTATTGATTAACTCTTTGATTTCTTCCTCATCGGTTAATTGTGCCAAAAGGCCTCTCTCTTTCAGTTCTTCAAATAAAGTCATAATATCCTCCTTCATTCGTGATTGCCACGAAATAATCACGTTTTGATTATACAATATCAAATGTCACATTACCAGTTATTTTTCAAAGGGATAAAAGCCTTTGGAAAAATAATAGGCCGCCATTTGTGCCCTGGACGAAAAATCACCGGTTTCAAGAAGCGCAGCGATTTCTTCCCGGCTATAAAATCTTGCTTCAATTTCTTCATTTGCCGAAGAATGATCTTCAATCTCTCCTTCCGCCTCCACAAAAGCAATATGGGTTTTCACATCCGATATGGCAACTGCAGCAAAACTGGGGGGCAAAATATGATAAATCCGGGTAAGTTTCAGCCCGGTTTCCTCATATAATTCCCGCTCAATACATTCCTGCATGGTCTCGCCCGGTTCCAAAAGACCGGCAACCAAATTATATACATTACGATTTACCCCCATACGGAATTCATGTAAAAGAAGCATTTTGTCCCCACGGTACACCACGATAGAAACACCGCTGACCACATTTCCCAAGTCTTCCGGCGTATTTATCTCGTGTCGGCTTACCATTTCATAAGACTTTTCTTTGCCGTTCTTATTCAGGTACACCAGTTCGTAATGATGCAAATACTTCTCCGAATCCTTTTTCTCAATCCTTAAAAACTTCATTTTCTGCCCTCTGACTGTCCTCTTCCATTACAATAAATGCTCCAAGGTTTCCTCTGCGGCCTTTGCTTGCCCGGTGAGAAAACAAATACTTTGAATTGCAGCATGTACACACATTGGTCACTTCGATATGTTCCGGCAAAATGCCTGCGTTTTCCAAAACAAGCAAATTGGCGCGCCACAAATCCAAATGGTATTTGCCGTTTCCTTTATCCCAAAACAACGCCCCAGCGTCTCTGTCCCTGCTGCATAGAGGCACTAAATTCCGCCCGTAAACCGGATAAAAACGCTCCCGAAAAGCAAGCAGTAAATCCTCGCTGACTTCGTAGCAATTCCGGCATATGGATGGCCCAATCGCAACCAAAATATCTTCCGGATTACAGCCAAATTCCGCTTGCATTTTTTGAACGGTTTTTGCTCCGATTCCGTTCATGGTTCCTTTCCACCCGGAATGACTAAGTCCGATACCTTTCCCTGTTTTATCCGCGAAAAACAGGGGTACACAGTCCGCGAAAAAAGCGGAAAGAACTACGCCGCTTTCCTTGGTTACCAAACCATCCGTATCAAAAAAATCCTTTTCCCTTACAATGCCGTGCCCCTTGTCTTTTTTTGTGACAACCCGGACGACATCGGTATGGGTTTGGTCCGTCGAAACCAAATCCTCTGATTCGTATCCCAGTGCCTCAGCAATGCGACGAAAATTTTCCTCCACTGCAGTTTTTTCATCACCTCTGGAAAAACTCAGATTCATGGAGGACCATTCACCTGCGCTAACGCCTCCCATTCTAGTAGAAAAAAGATGTTTCACACCGACGCATTGTTGTAATTTCGGAAAAACCAAATACGGAAGGAACGTTTTTTCCTGTAGCCCGGGAACCATCCTGTTTCCGTCCGTTGTCTTCCACTGCCTCTCTATCATAAATCACTATTCTTTCTGTCGGCGTAATCTGCCGCACATTGCAATGTCTCCCGATACAAGGTCTTGAAATTATCCCATTCCGCATTCAGAAAATCTTCCAGCGCCGCATTGGCGGCCAATTCATGCTTTTTGGCCATATCCGCTATTTTCTTTGCACCAACGGCCAGTGACGTACCGTTTATGGAATGCATAACAATTCCGTAATCTTTCCATTTCTGTTCTTTTAAATATTGCTCTAATTGTCCGATGTACTCTTCTCCGTCCTCGCAATATATGCGCAAAGACTCAAGATACAACTCTGTATCGTTATTAGTGTAATGATAACCCAAATTAAAGTTGATATATTCATTTCCTTCTGCAATCAGATATTTCTTTAAAAGAGCTTCCAACTTATCGGATTCTACCGGCTTGGAAAGATAGCCGTCAAATCCCTCGTCTTTGTATTTCTGCTCTACTCCGGCAATGGCGTTCGCTGTTAATACGATAATAACCGTTTTATGATTCGGGTTTTCCAAATCCTCTTTAATCATATGCATGGTTTCCACGCCGTCCAAATCCGGCATCATATGATCCATTAAAATCAAATCATATTTTTTATTCTTGGTACTTTCCAGACATTGCCGTCCGCCGGATGCATAATCTGCCTGAATTCCGGTCCTTTTCAGCAAACCCTTCATAACCTGCAGATTCAAATCATTATCATCTACAATCAATATATTCGCATTGGGCGCATACAAATACTCTTCCTTAACATTTTCTGACTTTCCGGAATTAACGCTCAAAGCTTCTTTCCAGTGACTCCAATCCGTGTCATCCACAATTTCCTGCGGAATCTTAACAATAAAGGTTGTTCCCTTTCCGTATTCACTTAAAACCTCCATGGAACCGTCCATCCCTTCCACCAATTGCTTGGCGATGGCAAGCCCCAGTCCGGTGCCCTCCACGTTACGGTTTTTCTTTAATTCAAGACGCAAAAAACTTTCGTATAAATGTTCCAGATCTTTTGGTTTAATACCAATTCCGGTATCGGCAATGGAAAAACACAACACAAATTTTTCCTCTGCTTTTTCACTGTAAACCTTAAAGGATACGCTTCCTTTCTCCGTATATTTGGTAGCATTGGACAACAAATTATTCAGTATCTGTTTGACGCGGATTTCATCACCTTTTAATACACTGGGCAAGCCTTCTTCCACATCCGTGATAAACTGTAAATTTTTTTGCTTAATACGTACCTGGGAGCCGATAATGACATCTTTCACCAAATCCGGCAAAACATAGTCCCCTTCTATGATTTCAAGTTTTCCTGCTTCAATCTTGGAATAATCCAAAATATCATTAATGATGCCCAGAAGCATTTGACTGGCACGCTTAATATTTTCCGCATACTCATTGATGGATGAATCCTTGCTTTCCCGCAAAATCATCTCATTCATACCGATAACCGTGTTGATCGGCGTACGGATTTCATGGGACATATTCGCCAAAAACATATCTTTGGATTCGCTGGCTGCTATAGCCTTTTGCTTTTCTTTTTCACTGCGAAGCAAATCATTAATTGTCTTTAATCCGGACATCATAAGAAGGAATAAAAGTCCGATGCAAAGCGGTACTCCGTTGTATTTTGCATCGTTGCTGTATACCATAAGAATTTCAAAAATCCCCATCACCATCAGTCCGGAAAATCCAATGGCAACCTCTTTATATTCTTTGATATACCCTTTCACCAAATCCGTAAACATGGTAACAAAGAACAGCACAATCAGACCAAACAGTAAAATATGAGAGGAAAGCATGGTCTCAAAAAAGTCCTTAATTTCCAGTATCTGCAGCAAAAACAATACAATGAAGTTAATTTCCGAAGCCAGGGAAAGCAATACATAATAACGGTTATATCGCCCTTTTTGGATTTTATTCATAAATAAACCGCCGGGAATCGGCAAAAGCATAATCACCAAAAAGCCCATATACATGGCAATTGTACTGTTCGGAAGCAAAAATTGTCTAAGTCTTGATTCCGAAAGCATCCAGGTTGAGGCAAGAAGCATAAAAAGTCCCAGGTAAACAAGTTCTGTTTTTTTATGGTACCTTAAATTGATAAACAGACACACTGCAACAACCAGCATACTCAAAATCATCAAAAGAATTGCCACAACCGTAGCCGCTGCGTAGGAACGGATCAGATAAGACCAAATTTCCGACTTAATTCCCATAATAATTTCGTCGACATGTCCGGAATAGGCGGAATCACTAAAACTTTCCATCCGAAGCGTCTTTCCGGCGTCTTCTTTTCTCACTTCAAACAGGATGTAGGTCGTCGTACTTGTTTTTCCGAACATTTGTGAATCAATCGTGGAATATTCGGCCCGCAGTTCTTCTCCAACATAAATTTTATAATCCTGTTGGATTCCCCGGATACAAAACCACAAATCCCCGATTCCCTCCGGAATCGTGGTTTCAATGGTAAGAATCTCACCGCGTGGATTTTCATATTCGCCGGGAACGGTAATCGGCACGCGGCTTCCGTCCGGCATAACCCGCTCCCATTTTGCTTCAAAAGGGACACATACTCCCAGTTCTACTTTATTTTCGGAGGTCCAAAATGTTTCTCCTAAAGCAAAAAACAAATAGGTGCCAACAACCAGAAGCATCATCACTATCTGCACTAAACTGTCTATTCTTTTTGCACTTTCCGTTTGTTTTTCTTTCATTTTCTTATCCTCTCAACTGTTAAGGGATATAGGCGAAGGCATTTTTTATCCAATGCAGTTCATCCCCCTCTATTGCAATAACATCAAAACGCATCGGTGAATTTTCCGTCAAAAAATTCTTCATCCTATAATAATCGGATGTGCGGCAAATCGTTCTTTGCTTTTTCCAATCCACGCTTTGCAGGGCACTTCCGCTTCTGGAAGTTTTTCTCCATTTCACCTCGGTAAAAACCACAAATTCTCCGTCTTTGGCAACAATGTCAATTTCCCCCATCCGGCATCTGAAATTTCTTTCCAAAATTTTCAATCCCTGTTGCTCCAAATACAAAACTGCTTTTGTTTCATATTCGCCGCCAACCTGTCTTTTATTCAAGAATTCGTTTCCTTTCCGCGCTTTCTGTCTTCGCTTTAATCTTATCCATCGCATCCACAAAGACCAAAATTTCTGCCACTACCTCATATAGTTCCGGCGGAATCATATCTCCGATTTCCAATCGGGACAATGTATCAGCTAATTTTCCGTCCTGATGAACCGGTACGTTTTCTTCTTTTGCTTTTTCAATAATTTTTTCCGCTAAAGCGCCTCGTCCGGACGCAATGACTCTCGGCGCTGCATCATCCGGATCATACTCCAGCGCGATGGCCTGTTTCGGTTTTTCTTTCATACTGTCTTTCATTCTCGTCCTCTTTTATGCACGCATATCAAACCCTAAATGACCGGTGGTTTTCGGTATCCCACCCTGCTCTTTTATCAGTAGTTCCTTAACATCGCCTTCTTCGCCTTTTTTTATCATCTCACTCTTCATCTTGTAACCGCGTTTTTCCAAACGTTCATTCAATACATGAATGTTTTCTGCGATAAAATCAATCATTTCATCGCTTTCCAAATAAAACTTGGTGAAAACGGATTTTTCCGGCGTTATGGATGCGTACACATCCAACGGTCCGAGGGAAGGCATATCCAAATGAAGAAGTGCACTGACATTTCCGTCATTCTGAGCCAGACTCTTTTTATCCGTATAAACAAACAAATCTCCCGTGGTTTCGCTCCCGTTCATTTTCAATGGAAGTTGAATGTACTGATACATCTGGTTCATCTGATTCATAAAATCCAAATTCTGATTCATTTGGGATAAATTACCCGCCAATGCCGAATCCGGTTTGGCAATTTGGGAAAGCACCTGGGATAAATCCTTTGTTTGTCTGGTCAATCTTTCATAAAGGTTATCTACCGTCTGCTTTTTCCCTACTTCTTCCGGGTTCAGCATCCATTGTCCTGTCATGGCATCCCGAAGCAAAGCTTTAAACTCTTTCCCCTCCAGCATCTGTTTCAACGGTTCCGTTAATCCCTCTTTCTGCAAAAGAGTTCTGACCACGGAGAAAATATCCTTTGCGGAAAGAGCAGTTTCCTTTCCTTCCGGCATTAAGGTTTGTCTAAGTTCGCTGTCTTGCAGGATTGCAAACAGTTTATCTTTTATTTCCGTGGAAACTGCGATTTTCCCGTTCTCCGAAGAAGATTCCAATGCATTTTTTTCGGAAAGCATGTCGGCATCCGCCAAAACCAGCCGATGGTCCTGCATCGTTCCTTCCGCTTCCTTTGAAGTAACGGCGCCTTCCGGCTGCCCCTTCACAGTTCCCTGCTCCTGCATTTCTTTTAAAATCACCTTACCGTCCACCACATCCAAGGTAGCAATATTTTGTCCCTGCAAAGGATTTCCGGTTGGATTTGCCGTAAGAGAATTGGTCGCTTGCCCTTTCTCGCCCGGCAATGTAAGAGGCGAATTTTCCGCTGTTCCCTCTTGCATCGTTATTCCCCCGGCCTCTCCGGCTAACGATTCCCCGGAAAATATTTTTAAAACGCTGTCCATAAACTGCATTGCTTTGGAATTTTCACCATTTGCAGTCATCTCCGTAAAAAGATTATGGACATCCTCCATGATATTTTGCATATGACCGGTAATTTGATTTTCATAGTTCTGATAAGCTTCAAATTGCTTCACTGTACCCGGATTTATTTCTATTCCCAGTTTTTTCATCTGCACAAGGGCAGAAACATCCGCCTCCGGATGGGCCGATACCGTCTGATACATGTCCGTAAGCCCCTGCTTATCAATTCCCATTCCCGCTTCCATCATGGAATTGGTCATGGCAAGGGTCGTTTCATTTATCGTCATGTTGGCTGCCAAAAGCGCCGAAGACGCCGTACTGACATTATTCATATTGGTATATAACGGCGATAAAGTGACCTGTTGTCCTGCCGTTCCTTTTAAAGCAAATGTCACCGTCTGTCCCGGTTGCAAATCCATATTGCCTTCCAAACGCGCCGTCAACACCTTACCTTTCCCCACTTCAACCTGCACCGCATCACCGCTCATTCCGACAATTTTGCCGGTAATCATCTGTCCCGGTTTTATGCCGGAAGACGCCGAAGCATCCCCTGTTGCGGGCATTATATTGTCTGCGGTGGGAACGGGACGAACCCCACTCTGACTCCCATATATTCCGGATAATGCACTCATACCTGTCTCTCCCCGTAATACATCTCACGCCATGTAACATCAATCAGTAACATCAACAAAGTTCTTTATAAAGCTCTTTCTGTGAATCGGGCTGGGCCCATATTCTTTTATGGCGGCAATATGCGCCGCGCTGCCGTAGCCCTTGTGTCCGGCAAAACCATACACCGGCATAACACTGTCGTATTCCACCATCAGCCGGTCCCTGGTTACTTTTGCAATAATACTGGCTGCCGCAATGGATGCACTTTTTGCATCCCCTTTTATAATGGGAACCTGCCGAACCGCTAAACCGGGAATTGTCACCGCATCATTTAACAAAATATCCGGAGCCGGATTCAGCATCGACACGGCCTCCTTCATTGCTTCATACGTAGCATTTAAAATGTTTATTTCATCAATGCGCTTGGGCGATGCATATCCAATCCCGACACTGATTGCTTCCTTCATGATGATATCGTATAATTCTTCCCGTTTTTTTTCGGAAAGTTTTTTCGAATCATTTAAATACAAAATGGAACAATCTTTCGGCAAAATAACTGCCCCCGCTACCACCGGTCCGGCAAGCGGCCCTCTGCCGGCTTCATCGATTCCGCAAATGTAATCATATGCTGCATACTCTCTTTCAAAAGAAAACATCTGATGCATTCTTTCTTTTTCTTTTCTGCAGGCCGCAATAAGTTTCTCGGCTCTTTCTACCAATTTTTTAACCGAGGAGCGTTCATCTTCACCGTATACCGCAATAAATCTCTCTGGCTCCGAATCCTTCCAAAGAGCGAAATCCTCTTGAATCTGTGTCATTTTTATCTTCTGTTCCATACAAAAACCCCTTATTGATGTTCTACTATCCCAAAATCCGCGAAGGGATAAATTCTAAGCCACGCCTTTCCGATTATCTGCTCCCGGTGAATAACCCCAACTGCAGGATTTCTGCTGTCCGAAGAATGGTTTCGATTATCTCCCAGCACAAAATATTCATCCGCAGCCAGCGTAATCCCGTAAGCCGCCATGCCCGGATCCTCAATTACTTCCGCGCCGTAGTTTTCCTCCAAAATCCGTTCTTCGCCGCTTTCATCCGTAATATAAATCACACCGTCTTCATCAATCCGCACCGTCTCTCCCGGCATGCCGATAATTCGCTTAATGTAATAGGTATCCTCTTCGTAAGCAAAGGGAAACACAATAATGTCAAAACGCTCCGGCTCGGAGAATCGGTAAGTCACTTTATCTACAATCAGATTATTTTCGTCCATTAACGTCGGTGCCATACTGGAACCATATACCACCGTCCTTTGTCCGACATATTTAACAATAAATAGTGTAAGAATCAACACAGCAAGCAAATACAGACTATTAAACAAAATCTCCTTTAACAACGCTTTTGTTTTTTCTTGCCGCTCCTTTGTCTCATCAACCCCAACTTCCTCTGCGGTCGTTTCTTCCGTTAACGAGACGCTTTCCAAATCATCATCATCAAATCCCGGCATATCCGCTAATCTCATATTATTCCGGCCTTTCTATTGTAATCTGTCCCAGTTTACCGCTTCGGAATTCTTCAATAACAATTCCGGACGCTTTTCCGAGATCCGGAGCTGCCCCTTTTCCGAGACACCCCCTGCTATGACATATACGCTCCAAAAGTTCAATTCTATCACCGTCTTCTTCTATACCGTAACGACGACTCAATTCCCCCGGATAATTCGCTTTCATAAAATCAATAATTTCATACGCAAGCTCATCCGTTTGCAAAATTTCATCATTGATGGAGCCAATCATAGCCAAATGAAGGCCCACGGTTTTATCCTCGAACTTCGGCCATAATACCCCGGGGGTATCCAGCAATTCTAAGGATTTATTCAATCGAATCCATTGTTTCCCCTTCGTCACACCGGGTTTATTTCCGGTTTTGGTACAGGCTTTTTTCGCGTAAGAGTTAATAAATGTAGATTTTCCAACATTAGGAATTCCGGCTACCATCGCCCGCAGCGGCCGGTTCATAATTCCTCGTTTTCTGTCCCGCTCGATTTTTTCCTTACAGGCAACCTGTACTGCATTCTGTATTTCCCGAAGCCCGGTTCCTTTTCGCGAATCAATTAAAACCGCCGTAATTGCGTTTTGCTTATAATAATCCACCCAAGCTGCATTTCCCGTAGGATCCGCCAAATCGCTTTTGTTGAGTAGTATCAGTCGCCCCTTATTTTTTCCGAGCTCATCAATATCCGGATTCCGGCTGGAAAAAGGAATTCTCGCATCCACAATTTCGATTACCAGATCAATCAGTTTAATATCTTCCTGCATCATACGCATTGCTTTTGTCATATGACCGGGATACCATTGATAATTCATTTTTTCACCATTCCTTACTTCTTTCTGTCATTCAATAAAGCCCATACTGGTTTCGTTTTCGGGAAGCCGAAACCATGCGATACCGATAATGTAATCCTTTTTGACAACCCCCACATTACTGGAACGGCTATCCTCGCTGTTGTTCCGGTTGTCTCCCAAAACAAAATATTCATCTTCTCCCAAGGTCACTCCGGCCTGGGCAATGCCGGCATCTTCGATGCGGTCATACACTCCCGCCTCTTCATAAGGTTCCCCGTTGACATACACCAAACCGTCCTGTATCAGTACCGTATCTCCCGGCACTCCCACAATACGTTTAATATAATAGTGGGAGTTTTCATTACCATTGGGCAAAAAAACAACAACATCACCGGCTTTCGGCGACACCCAAAAATAGGCGAAACGATTAATCAACACTTCCTGTCCGTTATACAGGGACGGCTCCATGGATACGCCGATTACACTGGTTCGGATACCGAAACAAAATACAAACACAAAGGCCAACAGTGCCATAGCAAAAGTCCAAAAAACCCATGTTCCGATTTCCCGAAGCACCTTTTTATTCAGTCTCTTTTCCCGGTTATAAAAGCTTAACCCTCTTCGTCGTTTGGCCATCTTATCCTCTCCATAAAGGCAACAATTTTTTTCGCCAAAAATTGTCGCGCACAATCATGATAATTATACCAAAAAACGCAAAAAAAGGGAACAGCATAACTGTTCCCTTCCGAAATTTTCATTCCTTATTATTTCAGGATTTCTTTTACTTTTGCTCTCTTACCTACGCGGCCTCTAAGGTAATTCAATTTTGCACGTCTTACCTTACCTCTTCTGGTTACTTCCACCTTTTCAACGTTAGGGGAATGAAGGGGCCATGTCTTTTCTACGCCAACACCGTTGGATGATTTACGAACGGTAAATGTTGTTCTGTTTCCGCCGTTCTGGATTTTCATAACAACACCTTCGAAGATCTGAATTCTTTCTTTTTCACCTTCCTTGATTTTACCGTAAACTTTTACAGTATCACCAACTTCGAATGAAGGTACTTCTGCTTTGAGCTGTTCCTGCTCGAGTTCTTTAATAATGTTACTCATAATTATCCTCCTTGTTTTTCATCGGATGTTCTTAATACCCTTCGTAACAGCGGAACATCTCTTTACTCGCAACGTTATGAATTTTAACACATAATTGTGTCAAATGCAAGTAATTATTATATTTTTCTTTTTAAATTCCCGTTTTTGCTTCCCTTTCCGCAGTTTTTTCTCCTCCCACCTTCTTCATCAGGAAAAATCCGAAAAGAATCAGCAGGATTCCCGCAAGCAATAGTCCTAAAAGTGCAGCTACTCCGATTTGCTCCGAAAACAGAACCGGTAAATGGTTTTCAAACCAGCTACCGTAAACCGTAAGCAGACATGCGGAAAGATTATTTACAAAATGAATCATCACACAGGTCCAAATACTTTTACTTCGGTAAGCCGTATACGCCAAAACTGCTCCCAAAAGTCCCACTGCAAAAAACTTAATTAAATTCATGTGGAAAAGCCCGAAAATAATACCGGTCCACAAAATCGCTACAGGT
The DNA here is from genome assembly GCA_015057055.1 of Lachnospiraceae bacterium. Classification (GTDB taxonomy): domain Bacteria; phylum Bacillota; class Clostridia; order Lachnospirales; family Lachnospiraceae; genus NK4A136. Next base: position 22,125 of record SVFE01000006.1, read on the forward strand.
ATGCGATACTTTTCTTTTAAAGTTCCGAAAAGGAAACCACGAAAAGCAAATTCTTCACAAAGCGCCGGCATAAATGCCATTGCAAAGACAATCAGCCAAATCGGAGCATTTTCCAACATCGCGGAAATGCTGTCCGCAGCCTCTGCGCTTTCCGGGAAAAAGGTGGCTAGAATGGCAGACAAAACCATCATAAGCAGATACGTTCCTGCCCATACGATAACCGCAAACAACAAATGCAATACATTCACCCTGTGTGCCTGAAACAAACGCTTGAAATCCGCCTTGATATACCAAGCGTAAAACAAGGTGCAAAACAAAATAATTGCCTGTTCCGCCACGAGTCCCCAAAGTCCCCATTTTAAAATCAAAACAGAGCCAAGCATCAACAGCACCAAAAGAAGCACCGAGAAAAGCAAGAGCACATCTCCGATGCCCGGAAGTTGTTTTTCTTTCATATCGGAGCGTTTTTCAATCAGGCGGATATTCATGCTTCCGTCGCCAAACAAAATATCTTCGCAGTCAAAAATTTTCGTCATGAACCATACTGCCAAAATGCTGTAGGCAATATTGGTAAACAAAACCAATGAAATCATTCCGGTTTCAAATTTAAACTGGAAAAGATTGGTTATCAAAATCGAAATATTAACCACCGGAATAAAAGCCGTCACTTCATTCAGTGCCACGCCCGGAATCATTCCGGCCATACCTGCAAACATAAATACCAGCATAATCGGCGTAGTGTAATTCTGCGCCTCTTTGAAGCTTTTTGCAAAAATACAAACACAAAGGCAGACCGCCGAAGAAAACATTGCAAATACAATGGCGCACAAAAGCATAATTCCCACTGCAGGAAGATAGGACCATACATTAAATTCTACTGCCGTCTCACTCCCCGCCGTAATGCTACCGTAGAAAAATGCCCCCATTGCCCCCATGGATAAAACATTTAAAAATGCCGCCGCCGTGGCAATGGTTGAGGTTGCCAAAAATTTTGCCGTGATCAGTTCCATATTTTTTACCGGCAGGGTCAAGAGCGTCTCTAACGTTCCCCTCTCTTTTTCTCCTGCGGTAATATCAATCGCCGGATACATCGCCCCCATCAGAACACTGGAAATCAACAAAAATGGTAATATTGCGCCAAATAAACTTCCCACGGTTTCTTCATTGGACGCCCGGTCCTCATATTCGTAAGTAATTGGATATAAAAATATATTTTCATCCAAATCATTGGCTGCAAGATTATTTTTCCGCAGTTCTTCCCGGTACTCTTTCAGCATATCTTCCAACATGGAAGCCGCCGTAGCCGAATCCGCAACAGAGGAAATATAGACGATTTCATAATGAACAACGCCGTCTTCTTCCGTTGCCGACAAATACGCATGAACCGTTTCCTCTGCCAGTGCCGTTTCCCAGTCCGAATTCTCCAAATCCGGGGTAATGTAAGCAAAATCATATTCATATTCTGCCCCTACGCGATTAAAGAACGCGGAAAGTTCAGCAGAATTTTCAATGTTATCGAAGCCGATGCGGTAAGTATTATGGGTACTTGCCGTAGCCATACTCGACGCCAACAAAAAGGAGCCGAGAAAAATCAGCGGATACAAAACCAAAGGCACAACAATCATCATCAGAATTGTTTTTTTATCTCGCAAAATATCGGTGATTTCTTTTTTGTATAATGCTTTTACAATTTCCTTATTCATGCGCAGCCTCCTCTTCCTTTGTTTTTGAAGCTACCAGCACATGAAAAGTATCCCGCAGATTATCCGTACCGGTCTGTTCCATAAGATGCTTCGGGGTATCGTCAGCAATCACGCTGCCCTCATACAGCATTACAATCCGATCACAAAGATATTGCGCTTCTTCCATATAATGGGTCGAATACAGGATGGTTTTCCCCCGTTCCTTTTCCTGTTTCATGAATTGCAAAATAGCATCCGAACTGATAATATCAAGTCCCAGTGTGGGTTCATCAAAAATGTATATTTCCGGTTCATGAATCAGGCATCTTGCAATATTGGCTCGCTGGGTCTGGCCGGTGGATAAAACCTCAATCCGATTATCCGCAAACTCTTCCATGGAAAGGATGCGAATAATCTCTTCCGCTCTGTTGCTTGTCTCCTCTTTTGTTAAACCATATATTTCGCCCAGCATAAAAAGCATTTCGCGGACAGAAAAACGGTGATACAACTTTGTATTTCCGGATAAGTAACCGACCCTTTTTTTCCGCTCCACCATATCCAAAACAGCAGTCCCGTCTTGGTCTGTTATAATAACATTTCCTTCTGTAGGTTGCATAAGATTCCCCATCATCCGAAGAAGGGTGGTTTTTCCTGCGCCGTTTGGCCCGAGAATCCCCAAAATCTCACCGCTGTTTGCCTGTAAATCCACATGATTTACCGCATAAAACTCCCTTGAAGTCCTTTTTTTCTTTTCCTTTTTCTTTTCTTCCTCAGAAATTTTTTTTACAAAAATCTTGGAAAGCCCCTCCGATTTTATCATTCCATTCCTCCTAAAAAACTGTTACGCAAAAATCCGAAACCTAAGGCCCAAATTTGCGCTGATATAGATCCGGTCTTCTTTGTCTGGTTCGCTCCACCGACTGCTCATAACGCCATTTTTCAATATTGGCATGATGTCCGCTAAGAAGCACCTCCGGAACTTTTTTCCCCATCCATTCTTCCGGTCTGGAATATTGCGGGTACTCCAAAAGACCGTCCGTAAAAGACTCTGTCATGAAGGACTCTTCCTTGCCAAGGACTCCCGGTACCAATCGGGCAATCGCATCCATCATAACAAGTGCTGGCAATTCTCCGCCGGTCAAAACATAATCTCCGATGGAGACATAGTCGGTTACAATCTCTTCCAAAACACGCTCATCAATACCTTCATAATGTCCGCAAAGAAAAACCAAATCTTCTTCCGCGGCAAATTCCTGGGCCATGTCCTGATTAAAAACCGCCCCTTGGGGGGTAACGTAGATACAACGTACCGGCTTTTGTATTTTTTCCTTCACTGCCTGAAAAGTATCGTATACCGGTTGGGCCTGCATCAGCATTCCCGCACCGCCTCCATAGGTATAATCATCTACTTTACAATGCTTATCTTTGGTATAATCCCGGATATTAAACGCCTGAAAACGTAAAATATCCTTTTCCATGGCACGCTTTAATATACTGGTATTCATCGCCTGTTCCATCATTTCCGGAAACAGCGTCATACAATAAAAATTCATTTATAAAAGCCCTTCCATAATATGTACTTTCATTATTCCTTCCGGAATATTTACCTGCAAAATACACTGTTTGATTGCCGGAAGTAAAACTTCACGGCCGTCATTTAATTCAATCCGGTAAACATCATTGGCTCCGGTGGTTATGACCTCCGCCAAAGTTCCGATGCCCACCCCGCTCTCATCCTCTATGGTTAATCCTTCCAAATCAGAGATGTAATATTCATCCTTATGAAGCGGCACTGCATTTTCCCTGGTAACAAACAATTCTTTCTTACGTAATTTTTCCACGTCATCCCGGTTTTCAAATTCCGCAAATTTTATAATTAAAAACTGCTTATTGAATTTAACTCCCATCGGATGTAAACGATGCAGTTCCTTCCCGTCATTTAAAATAATTTCCTTGATTCTCTTTATCCTACCCGGATCATCGGTTGTAGGATATACCTTTACTTCACCATGTACACCATGGGGTTCCGTAATGACACCAATTCGAAACAAATCGTCCATGCACTAACTGACCTTTCTCTTTCCTCATAAATTTACATTTCTTTATTCGAAAAGAGAACACCGCTTCAGTGTCCTCTTTCCAAAGTTTCGTTATTATTCAACGATTTCAACATCAACTCTCAGATCTTCTTTTGTAGATGCAGCTTTTACAACAGCACGGATTGCTTTCGCAATTCTTCCCTGTTTACCGATAACTTTTCCCATATCAGTAGGGGCAACATGAAGTTCTATTGTAATGTGTTTTCCATTGTTTTTTTCCGTAACTACAACTTCTTCCGGATGTTCTACCAAAGCTTTTGCAATTACTTCAACTAAATCTTTCATAAGCCACCTCCCAAAATTGTTAATGTAACAGGATTATTTCTCGATACCAGCGAGTTTGAAAATCTTGCCAACAACTTCAGTAGGCTGAGCACCGTCTGCCAACCATTTTTTTGCTTTTTCTTCATCTACTTTGTAAGTACTGGGATCTGTGTTCGGATCGTAAGTACCGATTTCATCGATGAATCTTCCGTCTCTGGGAGATCTGGAATCTGCAACGATAATTCTGTAGATAGGATTTCTCTTCTTACCCATTCTTGTAAGTCTGATTTTTACTGCCATTTTTTCATTCCTCCAAATAATAATAAATTTATCTATGAGATTTCTCTCGCAGCCTAGCCCGAATCGGTCTAAGATTACTGCCTTAATTAAAAGGGAAAACGCATTCCGCCCTTCCGCTTTCTTCCTCCAAAGCCACCCATCATGGAAGGAAGTTGTTTCATCATCTTCTGGCTCTGTTCAAACTGCTTGATGAAACGGTTAACAACTGCAATATCAACGCCGGCTCCCTTGGCAATGCGATGTTTACGACTGGGATTTAAAAGTTTCGGATTTTCCCGCTCCTTCGGCGTCATGGAAAGCACGATGGCTTCTGTCTGGGCCAGTTGTTTTTCGTCAATCATGGATTCCATATCCTTAATCTGCCCCATTCCGGGAAGCATTGAGGCGATGCCGGCAAGTCCGCCCATATTCCGCATCTGTTTCATGGACTCCAGATAATCATTAAAGTCAAATTTACCCTTTTTCATGCGGCCGGCCATTTCTCTTTCCTTATCCGCATCCAGAGTAATATTTTCCTGGGCTTTTTCAATCAGGGTAAGGACATCACCCATTCCCAAAATTCTGCTTGCCATACGATCCGGGTAGAACTGTTCCAAATCAGAGAGTTTTTCACCCATACCCACAAACAGAATCGGCTTACCGGTTACTGCTTTAACCGACAATGCAGCACCACCTCTTGTATCGCCGTCCATCTTGGAAAGAACGATACCGGTTACACCGATTTTCTCATCAAATTCTTTTGCCACATTAACGGCATCCTGACCGGTCATGGCATCCACCACAAGAAGTGTCTGATGAACCGTCACATTGGCTTTTATATTCATAAGTTCCTGCATCATGTCCTCATCTACATGAAGACGTCCTGCAGTATCAAGAATAACTACATTTTGATTGTTTTTTTCTGCGTGGAGAATTGCCGCTTTCGCAATATCCACAGGGCTATGCTCCGTGCCCATGGAAAATACTTCCACGCCTTGTTTTTCGCCGTTGACTTTAAGCTGTTCCACTGCCGCCGGACGATATACGTCGCAGGCTACAAGCAAAGGTCTTTTTCCTTTTAACTTTATTTTTCCGGCAATCTTCGCGGTTGTGGTAGTTTTACCGGCACCTTGCAAACCGCACATCATAATGACCGTAATTGCTTTTCCGGGCTGAAATTCCAGTTCCGTTGTCTCTGACCCCATCAGGGACGTCATTTCCTCATTTACAATCTTAATTACCATCTGTCCGGGATTCAGACCGTTTAAAATGTCTTCTCCCACAGCTCGTTCTTCTACGGATTTTACAAACTGCTTAACCACTTTGAAGTTAACATCCGCTTCCAAAAGGGCCATCTTAACTTCTTTCATGGCGGTTTTTACATCGCTTTCCGTCAAACGCCCTTTGCTTCTCAAATTTTTGAATACGTTCTGAAGTTTATCACTTAAACTTTCAAAAGCCATGAATCTATAACTCCTCTATGATTTCTGCTGTCAGGCTGGTAATTTCCCTCGCCTGAAGCTCCATTCCGTTTTCTTTTATTTCCTCGGACAAGGCCTTAATCCGCTCTAACTTTTTCCGACTGGAAGAAAAACGCTTAACCAATTGTAATTTTTCTTCATATTCTGCCAGGATTTTATCACACCTTTTAATGATATCGTGTACGCCCTGCCTGCTGATTCCGTTTTCCTTTGCAATCTCTCCGAGAGAAAGATTGTTATATACAACAGCCTCATAAATTTCCTGCTGATGTGCCGTCAGTAAAGGTCCGTAAAAATCATACAATATTCCCTGTTCTACGATTTTCTCCATAATGCTCTCCATTCCGGCATGCCAAAAGAATCGACCTTCCCTTCGCACCTTGCTTATCATAATACAGAGAAAGACAGGTGTCAAGTATTTTTTATTGACACCTGTCTTTTTTATTGTTTATAAGGAATCTGACCAGTAGTCCCGATATCCTTCCCCATATATTTCCGAAGCATTGGAGATAATGAGAAAAGCATTTTCATCCGTTTCACGTACTATAACTTCCGCTTTCGGTGCCTGGAACTTTCGAACCACGCAAAAGATAACCCGCTTATTCTTTTTTGTATAGCCTCCCTGCCCTTCCAGATAGGTGATTCCCACACCCAGCTCTTGCATTAAACGCCCCGCCAGCATCTCCGCCCGGTCCGATACAATATGAAGCATTCTTGCCTCTTGTTTGCCGTAAAGTACAAAATCTAAAACCCTGGCCGACACAAACACGGTTACCATCGCATACAATACGGAATCCAACGAAGCAAATACAAAAACGGAAGAAAGCACTATCATAAAATCAATCGTTAGAAACAGGCTGCCGGTGCCCATATGCGGGTATTTCTTTCGCAAAACTTTTACAATGATATCCAATCCGCCGGTAGTGGCACCAAGATGCAAAATCATCCCCAGGGAAAAGCCGCTGATACAACCGCCTGCCAGTGCTCCCAATATAGGCTCTTTCGTTACCGGTTCCATAAGTTCAAACCAATTGGTAAACACCGAAATCCATCCCAGGCAATATATCGTACGAAAAGAAAAAGCCCGTCCAAATTTTCGGAAACTAAGGATCAAAATCGGAATATTAAAAACAAAAATAAGGGTTCCGATACTTATTTCGCTGATTCGATTCACCAAAATGGCAATTCCCGTGACACCGCCGGGAGCAATGTCATTCGGATCAATCAGCGCCGCAACCCCGAATGCATATAATGCTGCAAAGGGGATTATTTTCATAAACCGCAACATCTCTGCTATTGAATTTTCATTAAAACACTTTGCTTTCATAAAAAATAGCATACCCAGGGCATGCTATTTTTATTTCAGATATTTCGTTTCCTATTTCGGATAATACTTTCCGGATAATACTACTTTTAAATATTGGTACGTACTACTTTGGGCAGATATCCTTCTTTCTCCAGCCGTTCCAAAATCTGCTGTTTGTGTTCACTTCCGAATGCTTCAATGGTAATTCGAAGTTCTACGGCAGCATTTCGGTTCGTCGATACGAACTGGTTATGCTCCAATTTAATAACGTTACCGTTCGTTTCCGCAATGACTCCTGCCACTCTGCAAAGTTCACCCGGCTTATCCGGAAGAAGGGTCGATACGGTAAAGATCCGATCACGGAAAATCAATCCCTGCTGAACAACGGAAGACATAGTAATTACATCCATATTACCGCCGCTGAGAATCGCTACCACCTTTTTATCTTTTACGTCCAGGTGCTTTAATGCCGCTACCGTAAGAAGACCGGAGTTTTCGACTACCATTTTATGATTTTCCACCATATCAAGGAAAGAAACAATGAGTTCTTCATCCTCAATGGTAATAATTTCATCGATATTATCCTGAATGTAAGGGAAAATTTTGCTTCCGGGCGTCTTCACTGCCGTACCGTCCGCAATGGTGCTTACCTGACTAAGCGTCGTAACCTCTCCTTTATTGATAGACGTTTTCATACAAGCTGCTCCCGCAGGTTCCACGCCAATCACTTTAATCTTCGGATTCAGCAATTTAGCCAAGGTAGAAACCCCTGCCGCCAATCCGCCGCCGCCGATGGGAACGAGGATATAATCCACCAAGGGCAACTCTTTAATAATTTCCATTGCAATGGTTCCTTGTCCGGTTGCCACCGCCAAATCATCAAAAGGATGAATAAAAGTATAACCATGTTCCTGAGCCAATTCATATGCTTTTGCACAGGCTTCATCATACACATCCCCGTAAAGGACAACGTCTGCACCGAAATTCTTGGTACGATTAACCTTGATCAGCGGGGTGGTCGTAGGCATAACAATGGTTGCCTTCATATTGTTTCGTTTGGCTGCATAAGCAACTCCCTGAGCATGGTTTCCTGCCGATGCCGTAATAACGCCCTTTTCCTTTTCTTCTGCAGAAAGAGTACTTGCTTTGTAATATGCACCTCGAACTTTGTACGCGCCGGTAAACTGCATATTTTCCGGCTTTAAATAAACTTTATTTCCTGTCAGAGAGCTTAAATAGTCACTAAAGACCAATTTGGTTTCCAGTGTTACCTGTTTCACAATTTCAGAAGCTTCTTCAAATTTTTCCAGGGTAAGCATTTTTTCTTCCATCCTATTGCTCCTCCTCTTGCTCGTCATTTACTAATTGTACATCAAAAAGTGCGTCTACGAAACGGTCTGAATCAAATTTTTGCAAATCTTCAATTTTTTCGCCCACACCGATATACTTTACCGGAATTCCCAGTTCTGACTGAATGGCAATGGCGATACCGCCCTTAGCCGTACCATCCATCTTTGTTAGAATGATACCGGTCAAATCAGCAACTTCTCCGAACTCCTTGGCCTGCATCAAAGCATTTTGCCCGGTGGTTCCGTCCAAAACAATCAGATTTTCCCGATGCACGCCGGGAAACTCCCGATCGATGATGCGGTTCATCTTTTTTAATTCTTCCATCAAATTCTTTTTATTGTGAAGGCGGCCGGCCGTATCACAAAGCAAAACATCCGCTTTTCTGGCCTTTGCTGCATTCACGGCATCATAGATGACGCTTGCAGGATCCTGTCCCTCAACGCCGCCGATAATTTCCACGCCGGCACGATGCGCCCATTCCATAAGCTGGTCCCCAGCCGCCGCACGGAACGTATCCGCCGCAGCTAAAAGAACCCGTTTGCCCTGTCCCTTCAAAAGGGAGGCCATCTTTCCGATAGAAGTAGTCTTGCCTACACCATTGACACCAATCACAAATACCACGGATTGCTGCTTTTCAAATTCGTAGGCCGTTTCTTCCACTCGCATCTGCTCCTTAATATTTTGAATCAGCAGCGCTTTACATTCCTGCGGAACTTTTATATGGTTGGCTTTTACCTGTTCTTTTAGTTTATCAATGATCTCTTCCGTGGTTCTGACCCCAATGTCTCCCATGATAAGGATTTCTTCCAATTCTTCATAAAAGTCATCGTCAATCTGGGAAAAACCGCTGAAAACAGAATCGATTCCCGCAACAATATTATTTCTGGTTTTGGACAGTCCATCCTTTAGTCGTTGGAAAAATCCTTTTTTCGCAGGTTCCTCCGTTTTCTCTGCCAATACTTCCGGTTCCGTTTCCTGAATTAACGCCGATTCCGCTTCCGGCATTTCGTCCAATTCCACTTCCGGCATTACCTCCGATTCTGCTTCCGGCATTTCGTCGAAAGAGGCTTCTTGCACCGTGTTTTCTTCCGGCACCGTCACTTCTGAAATTGTTTCAGGTTGCGGCTCTTTTACTTTTCTCTTAAAAAAATTCATACTATTCATCCAAATCCTTATCAATAAGCTTTACGCTGACGAGAGCGGAAATACCTTTTTCCTGCATGGTAATACCATACAGACGATCGGCTTTTTCCATCGTTCCGCGCCTATGGGTAATCACAATAAACTGGGTATGTTTCGTCAGTTTATGTAGATAATTTGCAAAGCGTCCTACGTTACTTTCATCAAGCGCCGCCTCAATTTCGTCAAGAAGACAGAACGGCGAGGGTTTCAGATTCTGGATTGCAAACAAAAGCGCAATCGCTGCCAATGCTTTTTCACCACCGGACAGCTGCATCATATTCTGCAATTTCTTTCCGGGGGGCTGTGCGATGATACGGATACCTGCCTCCAGGATATCTTCTCCTTCCATCAGTTCCAAGGTACCTTTTCCACCACCAAACAGCTCCTTAAACACCTTATCGAACTCTTTACTGATTTCCGCGAATTTTTCCGTAAACTGTTTACGCATGGAAGCATCCAGTTCTTCAATGATTCCGTTCAGCGTTTTTTCTGCCTCCACTAAATCATCATGCTGCTCCTTTAAGAAAGTATATCGCTCCATAACGTTTTTGTAATCTTCAATGGCATTTACATTAACATCACCAAGGCGCTTAATACTGTCCTTAATTTCCGCGATGGAACGCTTAATGAATACCAAATCCGTCATGGTTTCATCCTTAAGACCTTCCGCATCGCGAAGGGTCATCTCATATTCGTTCCACATATATCCCACAAGTCCATCCAAAGACTCCTGGAATTTGTCTTTTTGTGCGGATAACCGGAACACTTCCTTGTCCAATCCGTTGATTTTATTATTTAATTCTTCACGGTCATTTACAAAATTCTTCTGCTTTTCGGATATCTCGCGCTTTTTGGCAAGCATTTCTTCCAGTCGGACAGCCTCATCAGACTGTGCCGTATGGGAGGCTTCGATGGTAGCCGTAATCTTGACGATATTTTCTTCCTTCTCCTTCATATCGTCTAAATTCTTACCAAGAGCCTCTTCCACTTCCTGACGTTCGCTTTGATACCGGGAGAGTTCTCCCTCGATACGAAGCACATTCTGCTGCTCAAAATCTTGCTTCTGCAGAGCTTTTTCCACTTCTACGTCCGCTTCGGTTAATTTTGCGGCATGTCCGGCCTCCTGCGTACGCATTTCCTCCAATGCAGCCTGTCTTTCATTGATAAGAATTTCTGTTTCTTTCTCCGTTACAACGGATTTTTCCAATTCCGTATCAATTCCGGCCTGATTGTCTTTTATTTCTTTTACCTGGCGTTCAATTTCTTCCTGCTCCGCTTTTAAGTCATCCACACCTCTTACGGCTTCGTCAATCTTTTCTTGGGCTTTAATTACATTAAGTCTTGCTGTATTTTGCAAGATAAACTGATTTTGGATTTCCAGTTTCACTTCTTCGATTGCAACCCGCAGTTCGTTCCGTTCCTTCTTGATGGCTTCAATCTGTTCCAGGATTTCATTGATTTCCGTCAGGTATCCCTTTACTTTCGCATTTAACTCGTCCATTTCACGGCGTCTGCCCAGCAAATTGGAATTATTTTTGAATGCACCACCGCTGATTGCACCGCCGGGAACCAATAATTCACCGCTCAAAGTTACCATACGTACGCCGTAGTCAAACTTTCGCGCAATTGCCAATGCATGATCCACATCATCAATAACAACAATACGGCCCAACATTGCTTTTGCTACATTTTTATATTCTTCTTCCGTGGAAACGATGTCGCAGGCCATACCCACCACGCCGTTTTCCTTAAGAACCTCGGGCGTTTTAAATTCCTGGGGATTGGTAATGCTTGTTAAGGGCAGGAAGGTGGCACGTCCAGCCTTATTTTCTTTCAGGAAGGAAATCATTTTCTTGGCTGTACCTTCATCCTTGGTTACGATGTTTTGGATATTACCGCCAAGGGCAACCTCGATTGCCGTTTCGTATTTCTTCTCTACTTTAATAATATCCGCTACAACACCGATGATACCGTCATTTTCTTCCTTTTTCTCCATTACCTTACGGATACTGTTCCCGTATCCTTCATAACGTTCCGTTAAATTTGTAATGGATTCCAATTTTGACTTATCCTGGTGATACAGCACCTGGGTATCTCTGAGTTTCTGATCCAAAGACGCCAAATCGTCGTGAATTTGTCCCGCTCTTTCTTCCTTTTTCTTCTGATCAAAATTCAGTTCTTCAATTTTGGCATTTACCGCTTGGAATTCTTTTTCTAATTTCTGTATAATTTCCTGTTGCTGCTCTTCGTTGGACTTAGCCTGAAGCAATCGGGAATTCAATTCCGCACGACGGATTGTCACCTGTTCCAACATCGTATCATATCGTTCCTTACGGGAACGGATATTGGCACGTTCATTCAAGCATTCAATAATCCGGTTTTTGTCATTTTCAATGGCATCATTAATCTCACGGATTTTTTCCTGCACGCCGAAAAGCACATCTTCTACTTCTTTTCTGCGGGACTGCATTTCATTTAAAACCGCATCAACCTTGGATTTTTCCTCCAGTACTACCGATTTTTCTTTTTCTTTTTCCGCTATATTTTCGCCAATCGAAGCAAGACGCACCTCAAAATGAGCCACGTTGTTTTTCGCCGAATTAATCTGTTCTTTTAATACGTTAATTTCGCCTTCCAGTTTCGTACGCACCGAACTGGCATTGCTAAGAGAATTTCTGGTTTCTTCAATGGATTGCTCCAATTCATCCAGGACTGCCTGCATGGAATCAAATTCCGTCTTTACCTTCTCATAACGCGCTTTATGTTCCTCCAGGTCTTTGGACGCCACTTCCAAATTCTTCTCGGCATCCGCTAACTGACTTGACGTTTTTTCACTTTCCAAAAGGAAATAATTCACATCAAGTTTTTTCAAATCCTCTTTTTTCTTTAAATATTCTTTGGCTTTTTCCGATTGTTTCTCCAAAGGTCCAATCTGTTTTTCAAGTTCAGCCAAAATATCATTGATACGCACAAGATTTTGTTTTTCTTCTTCTAATTTCTTTTGTGCCGTACTTTTTCTCTTTTTGAATTTTACAATGCCGGCTGCTTCGTCAAAGAGTTCTCTTCTCTCCTCGGGTTTACCGCTGAGGATTTTGTCAATCTGACCCTGTCCGATAATCGAATATCCCTCTTTACCGATACCCGTATCATAAAACAACTCCGTAACATCTTTCAAACGACAAATGGTTCCGTTTAATAAATATTCACTTTCTCCGGAGCGATAAATTCTTCGCGCCACAGTGACTTCATCATATGAAATGGGCAACTGGTGGTCCGAATTATCCAAGGTAATGGCAACATAAGCATAGCCGAGAGGTTTTCTCTGCTCCGTACCGGAAAAAATAACATCCTGCATGGACGCTCCACGCAGCTGTTTGATTCGTTGTTCACCCAAAACCCAACGCACCGCATCGGCAACATTGGACTTACCGCTTCCGTTAGGGCCTACAATTCCCGTAATACCGTTATGAAATTCAAACTTTATTTTGTTGGCAAAGGATTTAAAACCTTGTACTTCAATACTTTTTAAATACATCCCTTATTCACCGTACTCTTCCCTATACTTTTTGTATGCACAAAAGGCTGCCATCTGCTCTGCCGCCTTCTTATTCTTTCCGCATCCGCGGCCCTTTTCGCTGCCCGCAATCAATACGCGCACTTCGAATTCTTTCTTATGTTCCGGACCGGTTTCTCCGACGATTTCATAAGATATATTGCCCAAATTCTTTGCCTGCACAAATTCCTGCAAACCGGACTTATGATCCCGAAACAGCTCTTCATCTACGTCCAAAATATTTGCAATAATAAATTGGCGTACCACTTCCAGTCCGCTGTCCAAATACACAGCCCCGATAATCGCTTCCATTGCATCGGATATGATGGAAGCCTTATTCCGGCCGCCGCTGGCATCTTCTCCTTTTCCAAGGAAAATCAAATCCCCTACCTGCAGTTTCTTGGCACAAGCTGCCAAGGCCGGCTCGCAAACCAGGGAAGCCCGAATTTTGGTAAGTTCCCCTTCCGGCACATCCGGATATTTTTGAAATAAATACTCACTGGACACCAGTTCCAAAACAGCATCTCCCAAAAACTCCAATCGTTCATTGCATTTGATTTTGTTAATATTCCGTTCATTGGCAAAGGAACTATGGGTCAATGCTTCTTTCACCAGTTCCTTGTTCTTAAATACATAACCAATTATTTTTTCCAATGCTTCTATTTTTCCTGCATTCATCTGCAAGACCTCTTTTCTCGTTTACTATTCCAAGGAAAAAGCCCCATTTAGGGCTTTTCTTTTACTGCCTTAATCAGTTCTGCCGCATCCTTTACCGTCACAACCTGTTCTAAATCCGCATCATCAATCCTTATGTCCAGCTTCTCTTCTACATATTTCAGAATTTGCACCATATCGATAGAATCTGCGCACAAATCACCGGAAAAAGTGGAATCCTCCTCAATTTCCGTTTCATAAACCTGCAAAATCTTTGCAATCGCTTCCTTTAGTACCTCAAATTCCATGATTATTCATTCCCTATCGCTAACTGTTCTCTTATTCTGTCGTTAATCCTCTGCTCTTTAAATACTTTACACTGTAAAATGGAATTTTTAACCTCTATCGCTTTGGAACTTCCGTGGGTTTTTACCACAAGGCCGTTAAGACCGAGAAGCGGAGCACCTCCGTACTCCTCTGTGTTAAATGTTTTCAGTGTTTTTTTCAAAGCAGGCAGGCACAATGCCGCACCGATTTTACTTTTCAATGTACTCATCAGACCTTTTTTAATCTGTCTTACCAGTGCCGTAGCCGTACCTTCGTATAATTTCAAAATTACATTACCCACAAAGGCTTCACACACAATGACATCGGCCGCTCCGGCAGGAATATCCCTTGCTTCAATACTTCCGATAAAATTGATTCCTTCGCACTCTTTTAATTTCGGGAAGGTTTCCTTCACCAAAGCATTTCCCTTTTCTTCTTCAGCACCAATGTTTACAATGGCCACTCTGGGATTTTTTATACCAAGGGCATTTTCGCAGTAAATGCTGCCCATTTTTGCAAACTGCACAAGATTATTGGATTTTGCATCTACATTGGCACCGCAGTCAATCAAAAGCGCCATACCGTTTTCCGTAGGGATAATCGGTGCCAAAGGGGCCCGTTCAACGCCTTTGATTCTTCCCACAATCAACTGGCCTCCGACCAAAATCGCTCCGCTACTACCTGCAGAAACAAATGCATCGCAGGTTCCGTCTTTCACCATATATAATGCCTTTACAATGGAAGATTCTTTTTTTCTCCGAATTGCCATTACCGGCGGCTCCGCAGTTTCAATCACCTCTGACGCATGCACCACTTCGATTCTGGATTCATCGTATTGATATTTTTTTAACTCTTCCTTAATTGCATCTTCCAATCCAACCAAATAAACAAATACATCATCAGATTCCTGCAACGCTTCCATAACACCTTTCACGATTTCAACCGGGGCATTATCTCCGCCCATTGCATCGACTGCAACTTTTACCATCTCACTCATTCTGTCTTTATCCTTTCTCCGATGATCTTTGGATTATCTTACACTGTTTTTGACAACACCTATATAATGATACTAAAAAATGGTCAAAAAAGCAAATGAAAAAAGGCTTTTCGGAAAAAACCGAAAAGCCTTGTCTTGCAAAATAATTAGTCAACGGAGATGATTTCCTTCTTGTTGTATGCACCACAAGCCTTGCATACTCTGTGAGGCATCATTAAAGCTCCACATTTGCTACATTTTACTAAAGTCGGAGCAGTCATTTTCCAGTTTGCTCTTCTCTTATCTCTTCTTCCCTTGGAAGATTTATTCTTAGGACAAATTGACATCTAAATACACCTCCTGACGTTCTTTAACTTATTATCCTCTTTTATTAAATGCTTACTTAATTACAAAATGCCTTAAATGCATTTTTCACACCTTTGCTATTATACATAGCCATAATTATTTTGTCAACAGATAAATTACCAAAAACTGTGCAAATTAATTATTTTCTTTATTTACCGGTTCTGTCGGTTGTTCTGTCGGTTGCGCCGTCGTCTCCGGCATCTGGGGCTGTGCATTTTGCTGTACAGGTGCTGCCTGCTGGGACTGCATCTGCGGTTGTACTGGTGCTGCCTGCTGGGACTCTACTACCTGCTGGGGCTCTACTACCTGCTGGGGCTGCACTCCTTGCTGGGGCTGCATTCCCTGCTGCACGAGAGTTCCTTGTTGCGCCTGCATCTGCTGCTGCATATAAGGCGGCATAAACTGCTGGTTATTGGTTGAAGATTGCATGTTCTGAGGCATTCCGTTCGTTTGCGCCTCTGCTTCCGCTTTCTTCTTCTTATTCTTTGATACAGTAACAACAATAATTATAATGAGAGCAACTAATACAAACAAACCAATGCCGCAAGCAACAAGAAGAATCATGTTTTCCTTTTCTTTTTTGGAAGAACGGCGGGAATCACGGTCATCTTCGTCATCCTCATCTTCGTCATCCCGACGATCACGGTCATCTTCGTCATCCTCTTCTTCCTCAACCTCTTCATCAATATCCGCATCCACATCACCACTACCGGCTGGTACCGTTGTATCTGTAGGATCAACTAAACCTGCCTGAATACGAATATTTTCCGCGTAATCTGCGAAACGGGGATTGGTAATCGGATTATTAATTCCGACCTCTTCCAGGGTTGCCTGGAAGGAATTTTCAGAACCGCGCTCTACCAATTCCAAATACAATTCGATGGCTGCATCGCGGTCATCCATGGCAAGGTCACGAATCTCTTCCGCGCCTGTCATGGAAACGGAATAACTGATATAATACATCGGCGACTGGAAGGTGTGAGGGATTTCAATCCACTCATAAATCTGATCGGCCGGTGTCACACCGTAAAGCCCAAGATAATAGCTGTTATAAAAATCTTCCGAACCATATTCCAAGCATACATCATAGTACATCTGGTTAACCTGTTCCAAGGTCAGCCCTTCTGCATTGGAATATACTTCATACTGGAATGCGTCTTCCTTTGCCCCCTCCACGGAAGCATATACCTGATTAAACAGGTTGTAGATATTCAATACGTTACTGTATTCGCCAAACATTTCATCATAATATTCCAGGAACAAAACTTCCAATCCCTGGGAATGAATTTCACACAAATCCAGTTCAAAATATCCGTAATACCATTCATCTGCAGAAGCATAGTACATCTGATTATAATGTCCGAATTCATGAATCAATGTAGTCATGTCGGAATAACTTCCGTCGGCACAGTTAAACATATACGGTGCATTAAAACCGGAAATAGTCGTGCTGTATGCACCGGGCGCTTTTGCATCATTGACTTCCAAATCATACATTTCATGATCCAGCATATAATGGAATGAAACAAGCATATCTTCGGAAATAAGAGGAAGATAGGCTTCCATGTTGGCAAAGCATTCCTCTACGGAAATTTCTTCTTCCCACATTGCGGAGTATTCTTCATAATAAGTATTAAATAACAAATCATACAACTCATCTGACAAAGGTGCATAGTATTCAATAATCTGTGCTCTGTATTCTTCCAAATCTTCCGGGGAATAATCTCTGCCGTATGTTTCTTCATATGCATAATCTGCATAATTATCATAGCCATAGCTTTCCGCAATCTGATCTCTGATTGCCACAAGCTGAAGGAACAACTCACCCATCTCCGTATTTCTTGCCTCCAAAATGGAGCCCAGACCGGCAAGATACTCATCCCAGGTTACTGTACCTGCGGAATAAGCCTCGTCCAGCGATTCCATGGTATAATCAACACCGGAAATAGTAACGGTATATTCTTTGTTATATAACTCGTCATATGCCAGAGAAAGATCCGTTTCCTGCGCGAACAACTCTTTTTGTTCATCCGTCATCGGCACATAATCCAAAATTTCCTGCCATTCCTCGTCATCGTCAACACGAACTCGGAGCGCTTCACTACATGCAGACAAAGCAATAATCTGATAATTGATCTGAATTTTATCCGCGATATTGTACCAAAGTTCATCGCAATACTTCAGTTCTTCATCGTAGGCTTCATTTTCTGCGTCCAGAGTCGTATAAATCTGAGCAATGGCATACATACCGCTAAGTTCATTCGCATAATCTTCCATTGCAACAATAACATCCGTTACCGCATCCATATTGGCAGTGTCGGATGCAAGTGTTTCCAAATCCGCTACAATAGCATCAAAGGTGCTTTCCTCCATACGGTAATATTCCAATTCATCAAAGGTTAAATCCGTATGCTCTGCATCATCCACCAAAATACCGGTGATGTTATCCGCATACACCCCAAAGGATGACCCGCCGATGATAAAAGCCATTGCAAATGCCAGGCATTGAATTATACGTCGGGGCATTTTTTTCGCATTTTTTTCACGTTTCTTCATTCCGTCCGTCTCCTCTTTTTCACTCATTTTATATAATTAACTATCTGTCAGGGGATAGAAAATTATTCGTTTATTCTTCGATGTTTTGGGCTTGTACCGCCGTAAGTGCAACAACTCCCACGATATCTTCCCAGGAACATCCTCTTGACAAATCATTTACCGGTCTTGCAATTCCCTGTAACATCGGACCGTACGCTTCTGCTTTTGCCAGACGTTCCACCAATTTATAGCTGATATTTCCGCAGTCCAAATTCGGGAAAATCAAAACATTAGCCCGTCCTGCAATTTCACTGTCCGGCGCTTTTGTTTTGGCAACCTTAGGAACAATTGCCGCATCGGTTTGCAACTCTCCGTCTAAAACCAGATGAGGATATTGTTCATGTGCGATACGGGTTGCTTCAATCACTTTATCCACAAGGGGATGCTTTGCACTTCCCTTGGTGGAATGGGACAACAACGCGATAATCGGATTGGCTCCCACCAAAGAGCGAAAACTCTTTGCCGAGGAATCTGCAATTGCAGCCAACTCTTCTGCCGTAGGATCCTGATTCAAACCGCAATCGGAAAACAAAAACGTACCTCCCTCTCCGAAAATACAATCCGGCACATCTAAAATAAAGAATCCGGAAACCAATTTTGTATCCGGTGCAGTCCGCAAAATCTGCAAAGAAGGTCGGAGCACATCTGCCGTAGCATGGCAACACCCGGCCACCATACCGTCCGCATCACCGGCCTTCACCATGACTACGCCGAAAGTAAGGTAATCATTCAACAATATTTCCCTGGCTTTTTCCGGCGTCATTCCTTTATCTTTTCTTGTCTCATAAAGCAGTTCAATGTAATCGTCCAATTTGTCCGTAGTTTCCGGATCAATCACCGATACATTACTCAAATCAATTTCCAGCCAGCCAGCACCGTCAAGAATTTTTTCTTCTTTACCCACCATAATAATATTGGCAATATTTTCTTCTATAATGTGAGAAGCTGCAATCAAAGTTCTCTTATCCGTCGTCTCCGGAAGCACAATGGTTTTCTTATCCGCTCTGGCTTTATCCTTAATAATATCGATGTAAGACATACCCGTCTCTCCTTTCGTAACCGCCCAAACTTAGTATACTTATTCTATGTAAACATACTTTAATTATTATAAAGGATTTTTTCTTTGTATTCAACCTCTGAGACCAATCAAAATTGCTTTAATTTTAATACAATCCGGAAAATCTTGTGATAATTATTTTTCTGTGCTAAATTGAAAACACAAGGCCAAAAAAGTACTCCGCTGATTTTTTTCAGCCGGTTACACGCCTTTTCATCCAAGCAAAATTCAACCGAAAGGAAACTGCCACAATGAAAGTTTGCGGAATCATTGCCGAATTCAACCCCTTTCACAGAGGACATGAATATATAATCAAAACAACCCGAAAACAAACCGGCGCAGACTATATTATCGTTGCCATGAGCGGCGATTACGTACAACGAGGCGAACCCGCCATTCTCGATAAACATTTTCGCAGCAAAATCGCCCTTTCCTGCGGTGCCGACCTGGTTTTGGAAATCCCGGGGCTTGCCGCAACGGGAAGCGCGGAATATTTTGCCAGGGGAAGCGTTGCTCTTTTCAACGCCCTTGGTGTTGTGGATATTCTCTTTTTCGGCAGCGAATCCGGAGACTTAAACAATGCAACGCCTATGGCCAATGGTCATCTTTCCCCCAATGACCTTTTATCTGCCGAATATCAAAAAGCCCTGCACTATTTTTCCTCCTCCATCACCCCAATGACTACCAAGCGTGTGGGACACGGCTATCACGATGCCGATGCTGAGAACGGCAAATTTTGCAGTGCCACCCATTTAAGAGATGTCTTATTAAAAAACGAAGACCTTTCCCTGCAAAAAAACAAAATGCCCGATGCGTCCTATACGGTCCTTACCGAGGCGCAAAAGTGCTGTTCTTTTTTATCTTTTTCCGATTTTTCTTTACTTTTGTATCAAAAACTGTTGGAATTACAACCGTCCGGATACGAAAACTACTTTGATATTTTTTCGGATTTGTCCAACAAAATCCGTTCCAATTTGCCCGATTTTCAAAATGCGGACGCTTTTCGTATGCTTTTAAAATCCAAGGACATCGCATATACCCATATCAGCCGAGGACTTTTACATATTTTACTGGATTACACCAAAGAAGATGTGGATTTCTATGTACAAAACGGATATCTGTCCTATTTGCGGCTTCTTGGTTTTTCCGAAAAAGCAACGACGCTTTTATCTGAAATCAAAAAGAATTGTGCCCTTCCTCTTATTTCAAAGCCCGCCGATGCCGGCAAATTATTGTCTGCCGCGGCTTATAACCTGTTTGAAAAAGACGTTCGAGCTTCCCACCTTTATCAAATGGTTGCAAAGAAAGATAAAAACGCCTGTATCCCCAGCGAATACAGACGTTCTCCCATCATTTTATAACAAAATTTATATCCGATGTCCGATTTAATTTTTGAAACTATGAATCGGTGCCGGCACTCTGCCGCCACGATTTACGAAGGCTTCGCAGGAATAGCCGTTGACCGGCATTACCGGTGCATAACCCAGAAGACCGCCGAATTCCACCGTATCTCCCACCTCTTTTCCGATTACCGGAATGATACGGACTGCCGTAGTCTTTTGATTCACCATGCCGATTGCCATTTCATCCGCAATAATACCGGAAAGGGTTGACGCCTTGGTATCACCGGGAACCGCAATCATATCCAATCCCACCGAACATACACAGGTCATCGCTTCCAGTTTTTCCAGCGTAAGTGCACCAATTTCCACAGCCTTAATCATTCCCTGATCTTCACTGACGGGAATAAATGCGCCGCTCAAACCGCCGACATAAGAAGACGCCATGACACCTCCCTTTTTCACCTGGTCATTTAAAAGCGCAAGCGCCGCTGTGGTACCCGGGGCTCCCGCATATTCCAAACCGATTTCATGCAAAATATCTGCCACACTGTCTCCTACCGCAGGTGTGGGTGCCAGAGACAAATCAATGATACCAAAAGGAATTCCCAGTTTTTTGGAAGCCTCTTTTGCCACGAGCTGCCCCACCCTGGTAATCTTAAATGCAGTCTTCTTTATCGTTTCACAAAGCACTTCAAAACTTTCGCCCCGTACCTTTTCCAATGCATTTTTTACAACGCCGGGACCGCTGACACCAACGTTGATGATGGCATCCGCTTCCGTAACACCGTGAAACGCTCCCGCCATAAATGGATTATCATCCGGCGCATTACAAAATACCACGAGTTTTGCACATCCCAAAGAATCCGCATCCTTGGTTTCCAACGCTGTTTCTTTAATAATTTCACCCATAAGTTTTACCGCATCCATATTGATTCCGGTTTTGGTAGAAGCCAGGTTAACAGAACTGCACACCCGGTCCGTACAGGCAAGTGCCTTAGGGATAGAACGAATAAGCAATTCCTCGGCGTTTGTCATTCCCTTTGCCACCAATGCGGAATATCCGCCGATAAAGTTAACTCCCGTCGTCTTAGCTGCCTCATCCAGTGTCTTTGCAATTTCCACGAAATCCTCCGGTGATTTGCAAGCCGCGCCGCCCACAAGCGCAATGGGCGTTACGGAAATACGCTTGTTGACAATGGGGATGGCATATTTCTTTTCGATTTCTTTTCCGGTTTTCACCAAATCTTTGGCTACCGTGGTAATTTTATCATAAATATTTTTCTTTAATACTTCCAAATCCGAATCAATACAATCCAAAAGATTTATGCCCAGAGTAATGGTTCTGACATCCAGATTCTCTTTTTCAATCATTTGATTGGTTTCAGCTACTTCATAAATGTTTATCATAGTTTCAGTCCCGCCTTTAATTAAATTCGATGCATGGAATCAAAGATTTCTTCTCTTTGACACTTAATAATAACACCGATTTCCGTACCGATTTGTCCGAGTTCATCACTGATTACATCAAATTCCTTCTGAGACTCACCGGTATCGACAATCATCATCATATTAAAATAGTCCTGAATAATCGTCTGGGAAATATCCAAAATATTTACCCGGTTATTTGCCAGATAGGTACACACTTTCGCAATAATACCCACCGTATCTTTTCCTACTACCGTAATAATTGTTCGTTTCATTGTTGCCTCCTGTTTTGCATTCTATCGTTATTATTTTAGAAACATACACACGGGGACGGTTCTGACCGCCGTGCAATTTCAATTTTAAAATCATCTCCGTGATACGGGGTGTCCGACATGGTCACCTCCAGGCGCACTGCCTCGTAAGCCAGTTCCGGCAAATTGTTCTCACTGCTTAAATGGCTAAGTACCACACGCTTCATCTTATCATGTAATATTTGTACCAGCAATCGTCCGGATGCTTCATTGGACAAATGGCCTTTTTTTCCAAGTATCCGCTGTTTTAACGGGTATGGATAACGTCCGAGTTGGAGCATCCGCACATCATGATTTGCTTCCAAAAATACCACATCCATATTCTCCAGTTTTGATACAATATAAGCATCATAGGTCCCAAGGTCCGTGCAAATTGCACTTTTTTGTTCTCCGCAGCCAAAGGTATAGGCTACCGGTTCCGCCGCATCATGGGAGATTGCAAAGGGCGAAATGGTCATGTCTTTGATGGTAAAATCCACATCTGACTTGATCTCGTGAAACAGCGACAAATCCATCTTTCCCATGGCCGAAGTGTTTTTTATGGCTTCTACCGTTCCTGCCGTAGCATAAATCGGCACGTGATACCTTCGACTCAAAACGCCGAGCCCGCCAATATGATCACTATGTTCATGGGTAATCAGTATCCCGTCCAAATCAGTTCCGCATATATCCAATGCATTTAAACCTTCTTCAATTCTTTTTCCGCTGATTCCCGCATCCACCAGTAAATGTGTCTGCTCAGAACCCACATAGATTGCATTACCGCTGCTTCCGCTGGCAATACTTTGCATCCGCATAAATAAGGTTTCCTCCCGTTTATTTTTCCCAGTAGATATCGATTTTGGCGCCCTCATACAAAGGTTCGACAAAATCGGCATTCCGTCCGTCAATCAACGTAACCACGCTTTTTCCCTGTACATTTTTCAAATCAAAATCAATAAAATCAAACACATCAACAAATATGTACGAAGGCTTTCCGGTCAAAGTAACCGGCTTGGAATTTACGATGATGCCGATGGCGATATTACCGTTTTTTTCTCTGGCATCTTCTTTGACAGTTTCCTCCGCATCGCTTTCTTCTAGCAAATCTTCCTCTGATAAATCAGTTCCATTTGCCGGTTTCAGCGCCCACTTTATGGTGAAATTATCATATACCTGTGTATCATCTCCGGCAAGTTCATTATTAACATACACTGCCATGGAATCGTCAAGAATCACGTCCATGAACTCTTTCACCTGGGAAACCGTATAGTAATTTAACATCTCCACAGCATCCCCGTCCTGTACTTCATAGTACTGGGTCTTGATTTCACCGCCTACCATAGCGAACTTCGGAAGAAGAATCTTGCTTCCGTTGACCGTTACACTGATTGCAGACTTAAATTCCGGCAATTTGGCCAAGGGGAGTTTTGCCGGTTTTCCCGCCGTGGACTCCTCTACCAAAATCACATCATTCGACCGGATGGGGGTATTCATATCTGCCGCTTCCCCATTCAGAAGAATTTTTGCAGCCTCCCCAAGTTCCCCTCGGCAAATTTTCTTTACGCCGTTAATGGTGTAATTAATCTCTTTGCCTCGCTTCGGAAACAGTCCGTCATTGGGGAAATTAGCATGCATCGCTGCCGTCATCACGGTCAGGGAATTATTGTCATATAACTTAATCCGTTCCTCATTAAAGGTCACATAAATAAAACTGTTGGTTTGCTCGTAATAGTTCAGACAAATACCCACCGGCGTAACCAAAAGGGAATCCTTCTTGGTCTTTTCCCTGTAAATAATGCGTTGCATTACCTCCTCGCCTCTAAGGGCCACACGTTCTTCCAAAATATCCAGATGCTTCGCAAGTTTGGCATCGTAACCGGCAATCTTTCCGCCGCCGCCCACGATAAAGACAGCGCTAACGGATTTTCCGCCGTTCAATTCTTTGATCTTTTCCGATACCTGCAGGGTCATATCCGTAACCGTTTCATCCAGCATCTGCAAAACCGCTTCCCGTTCAATCTTGTGGGACAATCCCATAATATCTTTATAGTCAACGGTTTTTCTTGTTTTAATTCCTTTTTTGATTTTTTTGGCAGTAGCAAAATCCACCAGGCATTCTCTTGCAATCTTTTCCGTCAACTGGTCGCCGGCGCAGGGAATCATGCCGTAAGCAATAATACAGCCGTCCTTTGTAATGCAGATATCCGAAGTGCCTGCCCCTACATCAACCAAAGCAATATTCAGCATCCGATACATTTCCGGAATTGCCACTTCAATCGCCGCAATCGGCTCCAACGTCAGATTGGCAACCTTCAGTCCGGCAATTTCCACCGCTTTATATAAGCCGTCCACAACCTCATCCGGAAGAAATGTGGCAATAATGTCCGCTCCGATGCTACGGGCTTTATGATTTTCCAAATTTCCAATCTGATAACCGTTCAAATAATAGCGGATGACAGAATTACCCACGCAGTAAAACTTCATACCGGTATCATTGGACTCTTGAAACTGCGCGTAGGCCTGTTCCATTCCCATGGAGGTTAAACCGGCAATTTCATCTTGCGTTATCACACGTTCCTTGTCCAGATCCCAGGTCACTTTCGTCTCTACGGTGCGAAGAACACGACCCGCTGCCGCAATACAGACATCGCTGAGACGGATGCCTAATTTCTTTTCCAATTCCTTCTTCACCGATGCGATGGTTTTCCCCACCTGCCCGATATCGTGAATCTGTCCATCCAGCATTGCTCTTGTTTCATGTTCCTTTGTCACCTGGGCTTCCACATAAAACACATCCGCTTCCCGGTAGCCCACGGTACCTACAATGCTTCTGGTTCCGATATCAAGACCAAATACCAATGCACCCTGTTCTTTCAATTCTGCCGCCATTCTAAACCTTCTTTCCAAGCAAACGATTTATCTGCTCTTTTGCAGTCTCCAAACTTCCGTCATTATTTATAATAACGGAACAATTCAAACGGAACTCATCTTCCGACATTTGATTCATCATAATACTGTCAATCTTTTCGTCCGTGTACCCCCGGCTCTGTTTTAAACGTTTTCGTCTGGTCTCTTCCCGGGCATACACATACCATAACTCATCCAAAATCATAGCATACCCGTCTTCAATCAAAAGCGCCGCTTCTACCACGAAAAGCTTCGTCCCTTTTTTCTTTTCCTCTTGGATTTTGTCCTTAATATAATCCTTTACGGCAGGATGAATAATTTCATTGGCTTTTTTCAGACACTCATTATCCGAAAAAATCACAGAAGCAAACCCTTTGCTGTCAATGCGGCCCTCGGCATCCAAAATTTCAATGCCGAACGCATCAACCAGCTTATTATAGCAATCCTGCCCCGGCTCTTCAAGCCTGTGGGCAACATGATCCGCCAGCACCACAAAGGCCCCGTATTCCTGTTCCAAATATCTGACAATTTCCGTCTTTCCGCAGCCGACTCCGCCGGTAATACCGATTGTTCTCATCCTACGCTCCGTTCTTACGTTATTTTGCTTCATACCAGTCTTTTCCCCAATGCGCCTCCACTTCCAGGGATACGGCCAAATCAGCCGCCGAACGCATTTCTTCTTCCAAAATAAGCAAAACTTTATCCTTTTCTTCTTCCTTTACCTCAACTACCAGTTCATCGTGTACCTGCAAAATCAGCCTGGCCGATTCACAGTCCTTTTGTAATCTGGCAAATACGTTTAACATGGCAATTTTCATAATATCTGCCGCCGTGCCCTGAATCGGCGCATTCATTGCCACACGTTCCCCGAAACTTCGCTGCATAAAATTGCTGCTTTTTAATTCCGGAATCGGGCGTCTTCTACCGAAATAGGTCAGGGAATAGCCGTTTTCTTTGGCAAATTCTTTAGTATTCTCCAGGTATTTCTTGATTCCGGGATAAGTTGCAAAATAATCCTCAATGTATTTTTGCGCTTCCTTTTTGGTAATCGACAAATCCTGACTCAGCCCGAAGGAACTGATTCCGTAGACAATACCAAAATTAACCGCCTTTGCATTCCGGCGCTGCAAATCCGTAACCTCTTCAAAGGGAACATGGAACACCTTAGAAGCAGTGCTTCGGTGAATATCCTTATTGCTCCGGTATGCATCAATCAACTCCTCGTCGCCGGCAAGGGCCGCCAAAATCCGAAGTTCAATCTGGGAATAATCCGCATCAACAAAAACATACCCGTCTTTTGGGATAAATACTTTTCGGATTTTTCTGCCCAGTTCCATTCGCATGGGAATATTTTGCAGATTCGGCTCCGTCGAACTGATTCGTCCGGTTGCCGTAATCGTCTGGTTAAAATTGGTGCGGATTCTTCCGTCCGCTTCAATGTAAGCCGCCAGACCATCCGCATAGGTGGACTTTAGTTTTGCCACGGTACGGTATTCCAAAATATCCTTCACAAAGGGATATTCCGGCGCCAATTTTTCCAGCACTTCTGCTGATGTCGAAAAGCCGGTCTTCGTCTTTTTCCCGCCGGGAATCTGCATCTCTTCAAACAAAATCTCTCCAAGCTGTTTGGGGGAATTGATATTAAACTCTTTTCCGGCCGCCGTGTGGATTCGCGCTTCCAAGGCACGGATGCTCTTTTCCAGTTCCTCACCGTAAGCCTTCAGTTGCTTTGCATCCACCCGGACGCCTTCCCGTTCCATTGCAAAAAGGACGTAAGAAAGAGGCATTTCCACGTTTTCCATCAAATCACACATCGCTGCGCTCTTTAACTTTTCCTGAACAGCAGACGCACTGAGGGCCAACCCTAAAATCTCACAGCAGGCATATTTAACAAATTCTTCCCGCCGTTCTTCGTACGCCGTTTCCCAATCTTTCTTTCCGAACAAAGTCTCATAATCCGGAAGAATAATTCCGTTGTATTCTTTGGCGATATCACTAATGGTATAATCGTTTTTTAACGGATTTAGCAAATACGCCCCCACTAACACATCGTAAAAACGCTTTGCCACGGCATTTGCATCCGACCCCCGCAAAACATCCTCATAGTAGGAATATAAATCCTTTACCCTATAGGATATCAGACGTTTCTTTTCCTGACACGTCGTTAAAAAATCGCGTAAAGCCTGCTCCCCGACAGACTCCGAAGAAACAAAAAAGATTTTCTCACTGCGTTCGGCAAATGCCGCACACAAAATCTCTTTTTCTTCCTCCCGGGTAAAAAAAGACAATTGTCCGTTGGAAGAGGCTTTATATTCACCCTGTCGGTCTCCTACCCAGATACGCAGGAACATGGATTCCTCTTTCATTTCTTTCCAGACGCTTTTTAACGCCTTCTCATCCTTGATTTCAAAAAAGTTTTGTTCTGCTTCTGCAACAGAAAGACTCTTTTCCTTGGAAAAATTAGAAAGCATATTTTTAAATTCCAATCGCACAAACCAATCATATGCTTCATCCGTGTAAAAATCCGTAATCTCAGCATCCTTTGCCGAAAATTCGATCTCACAATCCGTATTAATCGTTGCAAGCACTTTGCTTAACTCCGCCAATTCCCGGTTCTGAGCAAGGCTTTCCCGAATGGATTTTTTTGAGATATTTTCCAAATTGTCGTAAATTCCGTCTAAACTATGATAGGTAACCATCAGTTCCGTTGCGGTTTTTTCCCCAACCTTCGGAACTCCCGGAATATTATCCGAGGTATCCCCCATCAAAGCTTTTAATTCAATAAACTGCTCCGGTGTTACCTGATATTTTTCAAAAACATCCCGGGCGTAATAGTTTTCAATTTCCGTTTTTCCGCCCTTTGTTTTGGGAATTTTAATCTTAATGTGTTCCTCAGCAATTTGAAGAAGATCCCTATCTCCGGAAAGAAGGGCCACTTCCATCCCTGCTCGCGCACTGCGCTTGGCAAGGGTTCCCAGAATATCATCTGCCTCCAGACCGGCCTTTTCAAGCACCGGGATTCCCATTGATTTAAGTACCTCTTTCATAACCGGAACCTGTTGCCGCAGTTCTTCGGCCATAGGCTTTCGCGTACCCTTGTATTCCTTGTATATCTCATGACGAAAGGTAGGCGCGGAAACATCAAAAGCAACCGCAAGAAACTGCGGTTTTTCCTCCTCCAATATTTTAAACATGATATTTAGAAAACCGTATATTGCATTGGTATGCAACCCTGCTGCATTCGTCAAATCCGGCACACCGTAAAATGCCCGGTTCAAAATACTATGTCCGTCAATCAGTACAATCTTATCTGCCAAAGCAAACCTCCCGGAAAAGCCCTCGCTTTTCCAAATCAAATTTTTCCGTAATACCATGGGTGTCCAATCATATTACAATCATTTTATAAAAATAAACTCTGAATCAAAAACAACAATACAATTGCAACACTTACCCCCATCAAGGCATTCATCCCTCGCTGCATTTTTGTAATGGAATCGCTCTTTTCCTTAGCAAATGCCAACATTTTTTTATAATCAGCCTGCAAGTCAAAATTCCCACCTTGGGAAAGACGTCTCCTTCCCTCCCTCGCCAGGTATTGTATTTTCATCTCTTCCCGGCAATCCGGACATCCTTCCATATGATTCAATACTTTTTTTACTTTTTTTTCATCCAATTCTTCCATAAAAAAAGGAAGAATCATTTTTCGAAAATCTCTGCACTCCACATTTTTTACCTCACAGAAAACTTAAATAGTAGCTTTTCCTTTGTATTTGCGCACATTTTCCATTTTTACATTTTATATTTTACAACAATCTTTCATAAGATGCAAAAAAATTCTTGTATTTTATTTTTAAGTGTGCTATTATTCCTTTTAGTGATTGCGCCGGCGTGTCGGAATGGCAGACGAGGCAGACTCAAAATCTGTTGTGGGCAACCACGTGCGGGTTCAAGTCCCGCTGCCGGCATAGATTACAAAACCGTAAATCGTCATGATTTACGGTTTTTTATATTTCATAATTTTTTCATAGCAATTCAGCCAAAACCGTGTTATAATTTCATGGTGTGTGCAACAAAGTTGTTGCATCAATTTAGGATTTTTAGGAGGAGAAACCATTGAGTACCGAAAACCAAACTACGCAGGATGCAAAAGAAGATTCCTTAAGTACGGAAATTGATGAAATTTTAAGTGAAAGCAAGGAATCCCTGAAAAAAGATTCTGATGAAAATAAATCAGAGAAAGAAAAAGGTTCTGACGACAACGCAGGCAGCAAAGATAAAAAGATTTTAATTATAGAATTTGCCATCGTTATTGTTGCTTTGATTGCTATTCTCGTTGCTGTGCTGATGAACAAAAACGGAGACAATACCGTTTCCGGCAACGAAGTAAGCCAGAATACTACTGTTTCAGCGCCTACGGGTGTTGTAGATAATTCTGCACTTTACACGGATATACCCGCGTTCCCCGCTGCGGATGCCTACAACACGCTCACAGAGGAAGAATGCGAAGCCAATGTAGCAGCCGGAACCATGATTCGGATTGATAATGCTGACGGCAGTTATGTTTATGTAAATAATTATACGGATGCAGAATACTTCCTTGCGGAAACATCCTATACGCAGGAAGAAGTTGACGAATACATTCTGTTCGACATCCTTTTCTACTATGCTGAAAACGTGGAAACAACCAGAACTGTTTGTCAGAAATGGGATTCTGTCAGTGTAAACTTTGTGGGAACCATTGATGGGGAAGTTTTTGAAGGCGGTAGTGCAGAAAACTACAACATTCTTCTCGGTGAAGGACAGTTCATTGACGGATTCGAAGACGGAATCATCGGTATGGAAGTCGGCGAAACCAAAGATATCTACCTTACCTTCCCTGAGGATTATGCCGAAGATTTGGCAGGAAAAGATGTTGTATTCACAATTACATTGAATTCCATTATTTCCGAAACCGTATTCCCTGAATTAACCGATGAAATGGTAACCGAATGTTTCGGCGGAGAATTGACCACGGTTGAGGAGTGCTATGAATACTATGAAGAAATCATGGTACAGGACAAAATCTGGTCCTTCATTGACAACGGTTTCTATACCAGCACCTTACCGGAAGAAACCATTACCAATTACTACAACACTACGATGGAATACTACGATACGCTTTCCGTCGGCCAGGGAATGGACATTGCAACCATGCTCTCCTATTACGGATTGACACTTGATCTTTTCAAGTCAGACGTTATGAATACCTCCGGCGAATCAGCAAGATACAGTATGCTTTATTCTACCATCGCTGCAGATGCCGGTTTAACCATAACCGATGAAGACATCGCAACTCTTGCTACAGATTACGGTTATACTGATACAGCACTGTTCATCGAAGACTATGGTCAGCAGAACATCAATGACTATATCTTGCAGTCAAAGGTAATGGATTATATGATTTCACTTCGTCAGTAAGACGAAAACCATAAAAAAAGTTGTCCTACACGGGCAACTTTTTTTATTTTCTTTCTTTTTATTCTATTGCGCTTCGCTATCTAATACCTGTATCAAAACAGCGAGATTATCCTCCATAATTCCTATATACGAGGTTCCCGCCGTTACTTCTTCCATCGATACGGATTGCATGGAATTCATCACAAGAATCTCGCGTTGCTTATTTTGTGAATTTTCAATCACGGTTTCTGCCACTCCGGCATCGGAATGTTCCAATACGATTACTGCCGGCAGATTATATTGATCCGCCTTCTCCGCCAAAAAGATAATGGTTTCAAAACTTGCTTCCGTTTCCGCAAAACATCCGGGGAACGCCGCATAATATTCCAGTCCCCATTCTTCCGTAAAATAGCGAAACGGAAACCGGTCCGCAAATATCAAAACATTTCTGTCAGCACCTTCCACTGCTTCCCGGTATCGCTCCCGCAAAGTCTCAAGTTGTGCACAATAGTTTTCCGCATTCGCATCATATGTTGAACCCTCATCCGGATTTATACTTATGAGTGCATCTGCGATTTCTTCGCAAATCAGTTTTGCATTTTGAAGAGACAACCAGACATGCTCATCCGCTGCATTCTCCACGTGATTACATTCCTCTGTGCATTCCTCGTCAGAATGTTCCATCCCTTCTACAATTTCTTCCTCTAATATATTTTGCTGCAACGTTTCCATCATATTGATAACGATTTGCTGCTCATTATCATTTTCTTCCAGCGCATCCAAAATCCATCTTTCTGTTTCCCCTCCCACACAAACGACAATATCCGCGGTAGAAAGAAGCGCAATGTCCGCTGCAGTGGGCTGATAACTGTGCATATCCGCTCCGTTTCCGGTAAGCAATGTTAAATTCACTGCATCTACAGTATCTCCAAGAATTTGCCTTGTCCAGTCGTAGGCCGGAAAAATAGTACATACAATATCCGTTTTTGCGTTTTGAGTTTCCGTTGCATCCCCCGTAAAATTTTCGGGTCCGCATGCAACCAAAAGAAACACCAATGCGCCGATAATCCATAATTTAATCTTCATATTTACAATTTCCAACTTCCTGTTATTTTCCATTTGATTTTTTTCTTACCGGCGTACCGGCAGATGCAAATTTGCAACTCATTTGCATTTTACAATTATAATTTCTTAAATAATATATGTCAACAGGAATTCTTCGCGTTGTTGACATTGACATTTTCACTTTGCTACTGCATAATAGTAAAGTATTTGTTATACAAAATATCTACATATATAAGGAAGGAAATTATTATGAAAAAGTTATTTGCACTCCTGCTTTCCCTTATCATGATGTTATCATTGTGTGCTTGCGGAAGCGAAACATCAGCTGAAACTGAAACTGACTCAGATTACGATTACATCACCGGAAACGGCTATTTGGTAATCGGTATCACAGAATATCAGCCCATGAACTACTATGACGAAAACGGTGTTTTAACCGGGTTCGACACAGAATTTGCCCAGGAAGTATGTTCCCGTCTTGGTGTGGAAGCACAATTCCAGATTATTGATTGGGATATGAAAGAAACCGAGTTGATGTCCAGAAACATTGACTGTATCTGGAACGGCCTTACGGTTACAGAAGAAAGACGCGAAAACATGGATTTCACCACCTCTTATCTGACCAACCGTCAGTGTGTTGTAATCAACAGTGCCAATGCAGATACCTATACCGATGCAGCAAGCCTCGCTTCTGCCATGATTTCTGCAGAATCCGGTTCTGCCGGTGAAACTGCTGTGCTTGCAGACGCTTCTCTTTCTACTGCAAACTACACCCCTTCCAGCTCACAGGCAGACGCTTTACTCGCTCTCAAAGCCGGAAACTACGATGCTATCGTTATCGACTACACAATGGCTACTGCCAGCGTTGGAAACGGTGACTACGCCGACATGATGATTCTTGAAGACATTGCACTTGCAAACGAGGAATATGCCATCGGTTTCCGTCTCGGAAGTGATATGACTGCAAGAGTAAATGAAATTATCGAAGAAATGATTGCGGACGGTACTTTGGCAGCTTTAGCAGAAAAATACGATATGACTGACCTTTATGAGGCAACATTAAACTAATTATGAATGAATTTATCAATGTAACACTACAATTAGCGGAGGGTTTTAAGACAACTTTAGGGTTATTTTTCTTAACCCTCCTTTTTTCTATTCCTTTAGGGCTTTTGGTGGCCGTATGTGCACGCTCCCATTTTACGCCTCTACGGATTTTAATTCGCGGTTTTGTTTACATTATCCGCGGCACACCCCTTTTATTACAGTTAATGATTGTGGTATACCTTCCCGGAATCGCATTTCAGTATCCCATAACAAAATGGCCGATTTTTGGAGGCGATGTTGCAATGGCTTACTTTTACGGGGCCTTAGTTGCATTCGTCATCAATTATGCCTGTTATTTTTCTGAAATTTTCCGCGGCGGTATCGAAAACATCCCCAAAGGACAATACGAAGCCGCAGAAGTTTTAGGAATGACCAAATCCCAAATATTTTTCAAGGTCATCTTACTTCAGGTAATCCGCAATATTTTAGCGCCCATGAGCAATGAAATAATAACCCTTGTTAAGGATACCGCATTGGCAAGAACCGTATCAGTTATGGAAATGCTGTTTTTTGCAGAAGAAATACTGACAAATCAATATATTGTTTGGCCGCTTTTCTATACCGGCGTCTTTTATCTGGTATTCAGTGCCTTTTTAACATTCCTGTTTAATTTGGCCGAAAAGAAATTAAGCAAATATTGGAACTAAAACAGATTGGAGATTACCATGGCGTTATTGGAAGTATACAATTTACAAAAATCATTCGGAAGTGTTCCCGTATTAAAGGGCGTTTCTTTTTCCTTGGAAAAAGGGGAAGTCCTTGCCATTATCGGCTCCTCGGGAAGCGGAAAAACGACCTTACTGCGATGCTTAAACTTTTTGGAAAAAGCCGATGCCGGAACGATTTGTGTCGACAACAATCTCTTGTTTGACGGTGCCGACAAAAAACTTTCTTCCCAAAAGGAAATCCGAAAAAATCGACTCTTTTTCGGTCTTGTTTTTCAATCTTTTCACCTATTTCCGCAATATACGGTTTTAAAAAATCTTACCCTTGCCGCTGTTTTGGCTGCCAAGGAAAACAAAAAAAATTTTAATGCCAACAAAACTCAGATTTTGGCTGACATTGAAAAAAGGGCCTTAACCCTTTTAGACCGCGTCGGCCTGACAGAAAAAAAGGATGCATATCCCTGTAATTTGTCCGGCGGACAACAACAACGGGTTGCCATTGCCCGCGCTCTTATGCTGACTCCGGATATCTTGTGTTTCGACGAACCCACTAGTGCACTGGACCCTGAGTTAACCAAAGAGGTACTGAAGGTAATCCGAGATTTAAAAACCTCTGATAATACCATGGTTGTTGTAACGCACGAGATGGAATTTGCAAGAAACGTGGCGGATAAAGTGATTTTCATGGCCAATGGAATCATTGAAGAAATGGGAACCCCGGAAGAAATATTCGAACATCCCAAGAGCCCTATTTTACAATCTTTTTTGAATAATGCTTTGGATTTTTCCGGAAATAACTAATCTTCTATTGCACCAAAAAACCACCTGACAAAAATTTCAGGTGGTTTTCTTTTTTTCTTTCTTTATTTAATTGAATTCTGCTCATTCGGAATCAATTATTCTACATAATCCGAATTAACATAAGCAATCTGACCGTTATATACGATTTCAATCCATTCATCATCCGAATCATCAATCACATCAAAGGTCTCGCCCTGATAAGCAACGCCGACACGTTCTCCGTCCAAATCTGCCGTTGCCCGGATATTCACGGTATCCGTCACCGTAACCGTTCCTATCGTCTCAACACCATCTGCCGATTCCGTTAACGGTTCCCCAACAACTTGAAGGTATTCCGACTTAATATATCCGATTTCACCTTCGTAAACAACCTCACTCCAGCCATTTGCCAACTGCGCATTACACTGAAGAACCGTACCGCCTTCTACGCGGCCGAGACGGTCTGCTTCCTCACTGTCAGAAGCCCTAACATTTACCGTTGTAGTAGCTTCTACTTCAAAAGGACCTGCTTCTTCCTCCGGCTCCGTTTCTGCAACTTCATTATCGCTTACCGAGCCTGCATCCGCGACTTCATTTTCACTTACCGTTTCATCCGACAACTGGTATGCTTCTGCGGCAAGGCGTTCACCGACTTCATCCCGAATTACCTGATTCAATGCATTCATGTAAGTTGCAAATTCTGCATTGGCATCCATAACTTCCGTATATTCCGTATCCACGCGGGTCAATAAATCTTTTACATCCTGCTGCGAAGTAACTGCAACAATATAATCCGCAACGTTTTCATCAAAATCACCGGAATATACGTACAACTCTCCGCTTTCGTTTTCACATACAAACAGGGTAAGGAGCGATGGCGCCACCTGTTCCCATCCGACGAGTTTTACATCATAGCATACATATACAATATAAGAATTTTCAAAAGGACCTGCTTTTGTATAACATACAATATTTTGATATTCTTCTACGTAGGTACTCTTTACCTCGATTTTTACCTCTTCCACAGTATCAATATAACTGCGCATGGAACGAAGGGTTTCAATATCATTGGTCTGCATTGCAAGGAAATAGCGATTTACCAAATCGTTTACTTCCGGATAAGCATTCTCCTGCAAAGGATCTGTCGGAACGCTTATAACCGCGGATTCGGACACCGTATTGGCAGAAAGACCATTCCCGGAAACAGATGCTGCCGGACTCTTTCCGTCTGTCAACGCAAAAACTAAAACTCCAATCAAAACAGCGCCTGCAACAACACCGGCACCAATCGAAAGAACTTTCTTGTTCTTCTTACACCATTTTGAAAGTTTTTGCCATACCTCGCTCATAAATTCAAAAAATTCACCATCTTTGTTTTCTACATGCTTTAACTGCTCACGTTCAAAAATAGTTTCTTTTTCTGAGAGAATCTCGCCGGTCATGGCATCGACTTCGATTTCAACAAATTCAGAATCATCTGCTTCTTCCAAGGACTCCTGTTCCATTTCCATCGGTTCCGTCGGTTCGGCATTATCTTCCGCCTCCGCCGTTACTGCAACCTGCGCAGTCTCTTCCGATTCCCGGATGCTAGTCTCTTCCGGCTCTGTAACCGTTTTCTCCATCGTTTCCGCAGCCGTTGTTTCCTCTGTTTCGGAAACACTTTCTGCAGAAACTACTTCCGTAACATTGCTATTTTCCGCAACCGGAAGTGCAGCAGACTTCTTTCCTTTTTTCTTTTTTCCCATAATTCATTAAACCTCTCTTATATATGACTGCTCCAGTACTTTCCATGCTTTATATTACAAAGTATGATTTCCGGTTTCCCCTTGTCATATAAGAAAAATGCACTCGACAGGAATCGAACCTGCATTAAAGGCGTCGGAGGCCTTCGTTCTATCCATTAGACTACGAGTGCGTTTTTTGCATCACAAGATATTATAATTGTTACATTTTTATTACATACTTGTTAAGCCTTGACTATAATAGCACAATTTTTCTACTTTGTCTAGTATTGCCCCACCGGAATGATTTTTTCCTATATTCACGGTCACGGAAACGACATTTTTCAGCAAAAACAGTACACACTTCTCCACATCTGCACTGTTATAGTCGGCTGATTATATCTTCCTGCCAATCATAATAATACACCGAATCCGTCAATACCTCTTCGCCGGATACCTGGGTTTCATTTACTTCACGCACCATACTTTGCAACCGCTGTGCATCTTCCAGATTCTCATCCGGCACCAAAATGATTTCATGAACCGAAGATGGTAAAATATAAAAATTCTTTTGAAGTCGCTTTCCAAAATTCTCCAATAATCCGTCATAAGTCATGCATGCCGCTCCATAAAGTTTCTTTTGGTTGGTTACCACATACATCGGGAAAGAATCCCTCATATCAAAAATCCGGTCCAAAAGTCGGTCTGCCAT
Organism: Lachnospiraceae bacterium; assembly: GCA_015057055.1. Lineage (GTDB taxonomy): Bacteria > Bacillota > Clostridia > Lachnospirales > Lachnospiraceae > NK4A136. Next base: position 58,750 of record SVFE01000006.1, read on the forward strand.
AACTTCCAGCCATTGCTCCGGCTCTTTCATTCGCAGTTCGTCATCATGGCTTAACTCCTCTTCACTAAGGTAAGTTTCCATGTATTCATCACATTTATGCAACAAATCTTCTTTTATAATACTGCGCATTACATCCTCCATGCTGCTGATTTTTGCCGGTAAATGGAGAGGTGTGTTTTTTCTGGCCAATGCCAGCAATTCTTCTTTTTCGATATTCCACAATTTCAAATGATTGTTATATACCAAAATGCTCGCTTCGCCTAACATTTCATTGTCTAAAATACAGTAAAAAATGTAAGACATATCCATGTAAGGGAACGAAGGTATATCTTTTAACAATTCCCGGTTTTTCTCCGTATTTACCAGTTTAAAAACCAACCGGCTTTTTACTTTTTCAAAATCCGTAAAAAAGTCCATGGAGAAATCCCCTTCTTTTGCATGTTCTTCCCCCACCTTAATGATGCTGTTTACTATTTCTCCCATAGTCAGACAGCCTTTGTTATATTCTTCGTAAAAATCATCCACATATACCGTAGGCGAAATATTGCTGTTTTCATTTATCAGCGTAACCCCGTGTAATATGATTCCGTTATTTTTTCTGACGTTGGCGCGTCGCACCCGATTTTCATTTCCATAAAAATCTTTCAGTGCAGAACAAATCATCTCTAAAAATTCATCCATGGTTATTTCTTTATACATTGTTACAGTTTCCATAATTTTATTATGTAATCTTTCGACTACTCCTCCTTTTTTAGTTTTTTCCTCAGCGGTTCGTTTTCGGAACAAAAAAAGACAATGAATGCGTCATACATTCATTGTCTTGTAATCATTTCCATGCAATTAAAACGATCAAAGATTATACACGGCTCAAGTATTCTCCGGTTCTGGTATCAATCTTAATCTTCTCACCCTGTTCTACGAAAAGAGGAACCATAACCTGTGCTCCGGTTTCAACAATAGCAGGCTTTGTAGCACCTGTTGCTGTATCACCCTTGAATCCGGGTTCTGTATTTGTAATCTCTAATTCTACAAACAAAGGCGGTTCAATTGCGAATACGCTGCCGTTATGAGAACATACCTTAACCATTTCGTTTTCCTTAACGAACTTAAGGGCATCTCCGATTGTTTCCTTATTTAATGCAACCTGATCATAGTTTTCTGTATCCATAAAGTTATACAAATCACCATCTGCATATAAATACTGCATTTCTTTTCTATCAATACGTGCCTGAGGGCATTTTTCGGTGGGACGGAAAGTTTTTTCTACTACACCGCCACTCTTGATATTTTTCAGCTTTGTTCTAACGAACGCTGCACCCTTTCCCGGTTTTACATGCTGGAATTCAATAATCTGAAAAACATTGCCATCATATTCGATGGTAATACCATTTCTGAAATCACCTGCAGAAATCATCCTTACATCCTCCTAAATTGTCTTCACGAAATAATTCTTTATTAGTTTATACTATAAACCACTATTTTTCAACTGTTTTTTTAGCTTTTTCGAGTCATTTCCAAAAGAATATCAATGGCATGCAAATACCCCTGCAATCCTTCGCCGTAAATCTGTTTGTCACAGGCCGGTGCAGTCACGGAAATACTGCGAAATGCTTCTCTTTTGGTGATATCCGAAATATGTACTTCAATTTTGGGCATGGACACACTCTTTAACGCATCGTGAATCGCATAACTGTAATGAGTGTAAGCGCCGGGATTGATAATGATTCCTTCGGTACTATCCTCGTATGCGTCCTGAATACGGTCAATAATAGCGCCCTCATGATTGGACTGAAACACCTCAATCTGACAATTTTCTTTCTGTCCTTTTTCCCCAATCATCTGAAGAAGAGTATCGTAATTTTCCGTGCCGTAAACTTCCTTTTCCCGGATTCCGAGAAAATTAAGGTTCGGGCCGTTGATAATCAGTATTTTCATAGTTTTTCTCCTTCCTAACCAACAAAGAAACAAATAGCGGCAATCACCAGAAACAATGCGCCCACTGACAAAAGTACGATTCCGGCAATATCACTGACTACGACTACTTTTTCCACGTAGGCCTGCTTCGGTTTCTTCGGATTATACACCACAGGAAGAGTACTTCCCAACGGCCACAGCGCATTTGCCGTGCTTTGATATGCATAAAACATTCCAGCATAACGAATTCTCTGAAACATATCCTTTTCCGTAACGGAAAACGCTTCCAAATCTTCTCCCTTTTTTCCCTCCGGCAACACTTTGGATACCACTTTACATCCCCGGTAATGCCGATATGCCCGGTAAGATTTTCCGTCTGCATCAAATTCCACAACCGGGGTAATGGCATGACGCGTATTGTCTCCCATTGCTAATTTTTTGTACTCTATCACTCTTCCTTCCGTCTTTTCGCTACATTTTGCCACCAAAGACTTCTTATGCATAAAAAAGGGAATAGAAATCACCATAAAAAGCAGGGAAACACCACCAAAAATAATTGCTAAAAGTACTCCTAATTCCATTTTTCTCCTCCTATTCGACAGATGTAATCTGCGATTTCCTCCGGCGTTTTGTCATCGGTTCGGATTATTACCTCTGCCGCCGCCTCATAAATCGGTCCTCTCACGCAAAGCATGTTGTGAATCTTTTTCTTCCGGTCCGCATCCTGCAATAGCGGTCTGGAAGTATCCTTTTCCACTCTGTCAAAAATTACGTCTTCCCCGGTCTTTAAATAAATCACTTTCCCGATGTTCTTCATCAGCTCTGCATTTTCTTTTCGAAGCGGCATCCCGCCACCGGTGGATAAAATAACATCCTCCTCCATCGCGGCAATTTTCCTTAGATACTCCGTTTCCATATTCCGAAACGCCTCTTCTCCGAGAGAAGAAAAAATATCGGAAATGGTTCGCCCCTGTTCTTTTTCAATTTCACGGTCGGCATCCAAAAGTTTCTTCCCGCACCGCCGGGCGAGTAACTTAGCCACGGTACTTTTACCGCAGCCCATATAGCCGATTAATACAATTCCGCTCATCTTGTTTCCTCTAACTTTTGCAGCACCAATGCTGCGTCCTCATCCGTTATCGTTTCTCCGGTCCAAAGCTCGTACGCCATAATCCCTTGGAACAAAAGCATTTTCAGTCCGTTAAATGCTTTTCCGCCCTGCGCCTCCACCAGCTCCATGAATTTTGTCTTGGCGGGATTAAAAATAAGGTCATAGCCAATTTCTATTTTTTCATAAAAGGCAGGATTTTCGATGGCGGAAACCGTTACGTTGGGATGCATTCCCACGCTGGTCGCCTGGATGGCCAGCCACTTTTCATTGCCACCAATCTCATCCATTCTTTCCAAATACTTTTCTTCATAGGAAGCTACTGTAATCTTTCGCTCCGGATAGGCAGTCATAAAATGCTCCGCAAGGGAAAGGGCTTTTTCTTTACTGCGATTTAACAGTAAAATATTTTTAGCGCCTGCTTCCAACAGCATACAAAGCACCGCGTTAGAAGCACCGCCGGCACCAATTACCACTGCATTCTTTCCTTTTAAGGTAATCCCGTCGTATTCCATGGCGCGCCAAAGTCCCGGCATATCCGTATTATACCCTTTCAGTCCGCCCGGGACGGGAACCAACGTATTCACCGCGCCAATCAGCGACGCTTTTTCGTCAATTTCCTTTAAATATTCCATCACGGCGCGTTTATGCGGCACCGTAACATTCGCCCCTTTGGCCCCTAAAGCAGTCAAGCCTTTTACCGCATCGCCCAATGCCTCTTCCTCCACCCGGAAAGCCATATAGGAAAAGTTTCGTTCCTTTATCTTTGACAAACTTTCATGAATCACCGGCGACAAAGAATGCTCCACCGGATTTCCCAAAAGGCATAAAAGCTTTGT
>SVFE01000056.1 GCA_015057055.1 Lachnospiraceae bacterium
GAAACTATATCAATGTAAAACAAGCGCACGTTTATCGGGAGGTATAAGGCATGACCAGAGCGGAAGGCGAAATCTTTTTCAAACGTTTTCACGGACATCACTACCATATGTGGCACGACGAGCCTGCAAAGTATAAAGAATACCGCAAGCTGCACATAACCAAAATGACGGAAAACAAATGGCGTCTGCAGAAAATCAGCGACCTCTTCGCCGATATCCAAGCTGAGCCTGCGTCTGCCAGGCTCCGGATTGGGAGCATCATCGATATCATGCATGCGCTGAAAAAAATACCGAAAGATTTGCCGGAGCAACTTCTGGATGCTCTGGACTTTGCAACTACGTTGGATATCCGCCAACGCATTCTTATCATGGAAGATATGGAAGGCAGAAACGACAAGGAAAATAACAATGCCGGCTATGCCTTATTCCGTTCCCGCAAAAAAGATTACGGCAGATTGCACGATATCATGGCCCGGATGATGGAACTTAGCGATAAGGACCGGGACGATATCGACTGTTTGACCGCGGAGGGCAAGATTGGCTGGACCGATACGTATGCCCGCTACCTGCGGACTGCCGACCGTTGCGAACGCGCCGAGGCGAAATACCTCATCTGACGGTCTAATACCGGTCTTTTTTCTTTCCGAATTTCAGCATGCAGACGCCTGCCACCAGAAACACCAGACCGAAAATCACCAGCAGTCCCACTTCCTGACCGGTGGTCAGCAACTTGTCAAACACTTCCAGGCGCACGCCCATTTCCAACTCATATTCGTCTACAAAGGACCGGGGGATTCCGTCAAAGGTCTCCTGCAAAATGTCCTCCATCATGATTTCCCGAAACATCGCCGTTCCGTAGATGACCGGGGTGCACTTCATCAGATTGCCGATGGTCTCCGACAAGGCCCCGATTGGCAGATAGATGCCCCCAAGGAAGCCCACCAGCGTACCGATGACCGTACCGATACCGCTCCAGGCACCTTCCGTACCGGCAATCATTGCCGCAATATACATGAAGGTTGCGTAGGCAAAGGAATTGACCATAATCATTCCCAGCAGTTTCATATGGGTAGCGAAGGAAAACGCCTCCAGCCCCTCTGTCACACAATACCCTTCCGTCAGTGCAAGGGTTATGCCGCAAATCAGCACCGATGCAATCCAGGCTGCCGCAATATAACTTCCCGTAATGACGCCGCGGCTGATGGGCGCAGTATAAATCGAGCCCAGTTTTCCGCTCATTTTATCCTTAATCATCACCGAGTACACCGCCAGCGTCACCGTCACGGCGTTGATGGCAAGAATTCCGGCGCAGGTCCAGACAAGCACCAGAAGTTCTGCATTTTTGGCATCCGCCTCTGCATCCCTTCCCGGCATGGCGCCCAACGCATCTTTGATGCTATCCACGCTCATATCTCCAAGGAAAAATACCATAAGTCCGATTACAATCAGCATAGATAAAAGGGAGAAAAATACCGCTCCTTTATCCCGCAAATACAATTTTAAATTCCGTCCTGTTAATGTTATAAACTGTCGCATGTTTGACCTCCTACCGCATTCAGGAACACATCATCCATATTGCCCTGAATTACTTCAAATCCTTCCATCCACTCTGCCGCTTCGTCAAGAATCGGAAGCGCTTCTTTGGTGGACGCTACCGTAATCTCTATCACTCCGTTATCACCCGTTGAAATTGCCTCAGGCCGCACTCCCTTTCGCGCTTGCAACGCATTTACAATTGCGCTGCGGTTTTCTTCCTCCGCATAAATTCTTATCTTGTCCCGGGCATAGGTTTCTTTCAGCGAAAATGGTGTCCCTTCGGCAATGACCTTCCCCTTCTCCAGAATAATAATTTTATCCGCCGCAGCCGCTTCCTCCATGTAATGGGTCGTCAGAAATACCGTCATCTGCTCGTCTTTCCGAAGCTGCTCAATGGTATTCCACACGTCCACCCGGGTAGCCGGGTCTAAGCCGGTGGTGGGCTCATCCAGAAATAAAATCTCCGGGGTGTGCATCAGGGCCGCCGCAATTTCACAACGTCTTTTTTGTCCGCCGGAAAGGGTGCCGTAGCGTTTCTGCATAATCTCATCCAGTTTCAATATTTCCGAAAGTTTACGGCACTGCTCCAAGGCCTCCCTTTTTCCGGCCCCGTGAATAATGCCCCGGCAGAGAAGATTTTCCCGCACGCTGAGAATTTCATCCAAGCAATTTTGCTGGTATACAATTCCGATTTTTCTCCGAATCCGGTCATCCTGCGCACCCAGACTTTCACCGCAAATCACAGCGCCTCCCTCATCCGGTTTTAAAAGGGTCGCCAACATATTGATTACCGTGGTTTTCCCTGCGCCGTTGACTCCCAGAAATCCCAGCATGGTGCCTTTTTCCACTTCAAAGGACACATGATCTACCGCCGTAAAATTTCCGTACCGCTTTGTCAGATTTTTGACCTCTATCACATTCATAGTTTCGCTCCTTACCTGTGTGTTTTCCTTATGACTGCATCTTATCGGATGATTTTCTCTCCCGCAAGAGCGCAAGCGGTAAGTTGCATCGACTGGCCGGTAAGTTGCAAAAAAGCCCTTGTAACCGTCGCCGGAGCGATGGTACAAAGGCTTTTCCTTGATTCTTAATGTTTAATTCTTTATTCCATATTATCCAGTAATTCCTGGTAAAATCTTGCGTAATCCGTCCGCTTTTCGTTGGTGAACTTAATCGCAGAAGACGGGTGGGAGTTCATTACGCCCGTTAGTAGATAGGGGATATCGTATCCCCAAATATGTCCTTTCGCGCGCTCTGCAAGAATGTGTTTCTGTACAAAATCCATTACCGGCACCAGGTTGTAACGAGGGTTACGAAGGAAGGCCAGAAGGGATTCCATAAAGCAGTTTCCTGCGCCTCTTCCCATTCCGCTGACCGTTGCATCCAAGAGACTGGCACCATTACTGAGGGCCTCGATGGTATTGGCAAATGCCAGCTGCTGGTTGTTGTGGGCATGGATACCGATTTTCTTGTTATGCTTCTCCGCAATATTCATGTATTTATCCGTGAGGCGGCGAATCTGTTCCGGGTAAAATGCACCGAAGCTGTCTACCAGGTAGATTACATCCACATCGGATTCTGCCAAAATCTCCAGACCATTGTCCAACTCTTCTTCCCGGACCTTAGAAATCGCCATGATATTTACCGTAGTTTCGTATCCTTTCTCATGGGCATCCTGGAGCATCTCAATGGCCGCCGGAATCTGGTGAATGTACGCCGCGGTACGTACCATGTCAATGACACTGTCTTCCTTTTTCAAAATATCTCTCTTGAAATCCGTACGTCCTACATCCGTCATAACGGCAATCTTCAAATCAAAATCATTGTTTCCCACAACCGCGCGGATATCTTCCTCCTCACAGAATTTCCATTTACCGAAATCCTCTTTCTTAAAAATATCCTTGGATGCTTTATAACCAAACTCCATATAGTCAACACCGGCTTTAATATTGGTGCGATACAAATCCTTTACGAAATCATCCGTGAATTCAAAGTTATTAACCAATCCTCCGTCGCGAAGAGTACAATCCACCACCTTAATATCCGGGCGGAATGCAATTAAATTTCCGTTGTTTCTTTCCATAATTCTGTCTTCCTTTCCGGGGCATTTTTCTTACAGCAGCAGTTTCTCCGGGGCATTTTCCTTACCGGGGCTGTTTCCGCTCTGAAGCCCTTTATTTTTCACTTTAAACCGTTACACTTTAAAGTGCTAAAGTGGAACAGTTATAGAATACCCCCTTTCCACCGAAATGTCAAGGGGGTAATTTGTCTTATATTTCTTGTCTTATATTTTTCGCCATCCGGCTTACCAGTTGGGTTCATCACTGGAATAGTTATCTTCATACAGATTATCTTCATTGTACTGCAAATCCGTCTGTCTGTCCTGGTAGGCCTCGATAAGCTGCTCTTCCAACTCTGCCTGAATCTCCTCGCCCGTCATATCTTCACCCGATGAATATTCCGGGTCAAAATCCCCCGGCGGCGACGGTGTCAGATTATTCTCCGGAGTTTCTCCCGTACCTCCGCCACCCGGTTCGTTCGGTGTCGTGTTTTCCATAATCTGTTCCAGTTCTTCGATAATGTCATCGATTTCATCCTTGAGCGTCTGGGCCTCCTCATCGTGCCCTTCCTCTTCGTCCATGGCACATTCCTCCTCCAAAAGAATATCCCGCGCCTCATTTAAAACTTCCAGGGAATCCTCGATGTTCTCCGGGTCCGCATAATCCTCGCCCAAAGTCCCCAGCATGGCGAGGGCGTAATTCACACGGATATCACACTCCTCCGGATGCTCCGGATTTGCTGCCAATGCTTTTTTGTACTGCGCCATTGCACCTTCATAATCCATCATCCGATACTTAATATTACCGTTATTGTAATAAGCAATGTAAGGCTCAATCACGTTGGCCGTCATAAGCGGCGACATATCAATGGCATAGTTTTCATCTTCATAGGTCTCAATGACCATTTCGTTGTAATACCAATTGAAAGCCTGCTTGCCGCAAACCAACAATACGCATATGCAAATTATAGGTATGATAATTTTTAATACTCGTTTCAATTTACAGGCTTCCCTTTCTTTTTCTTCTTCCTTGCAAATCTGCGGTTATAGTAAATATAGTCAAACACCATAAGTGCCAACAACGGAATCAGGAAATAATAGTACGTCTCCGTTCTTCCGATGGTGTCATCTTCATATTCCATTTCCGCAGTGGCCATTATTTCCGCCATAATGCTCTCTATGGTGTCTTCCATCGCGCTCTGCCTGGTCATGTGGATGTAAGGCACTCCCATATCACCGGCAATCTCTTCCAAGTTGCCTTCGTCGATTCGGGAAAGCGCATTGAAATCATCATCACAGTATGCATCATTATAGCTGTACACGTAGCTCGGCGCGCCGTCCCCGGCGTACCATGGTGCCATCATGGGACCGCCCTGCTCCGTACCGTATCCCAGCACAGCTCCTGCGTCTATCTTTCTCTTCAATCTGGAATGGCGGAACAACTCTTCACCACTGGTAATTTCTCCGTCACTGATGAAAAACACCACCTGGAAGGTCTCTCTGTCATTTTCCAGTGCCCCCTCCGTAAAAGCAAGTACATCATTAAATCCGGTACCCTGGGCATACAACTGGGTCTGCCCGCTCAGGGAAAGAATTGCTTCCCTTACAATTTCGGTATCCGTCGTGTACGGAATCATTTCATGCACTTCATTTCCGAAAGAAATTACGGAGAACGAAGCACCGTCAAATTCTTCGATGATGTATTCGCAAGCATCCTTCACCGCATCGATTCGTCTTCCTTCATTGGTCCCGTAATCCTCGGCCAGCATACTCATGGTATTATCAATTACAAATAGAACGTCCACATTCAACGCAATGTCCGGCACCTCTTCGTCCAGAATCATAATTCTGAGGTTAATCATAAACAACAGTGCCACAAAAATAATCTGTCTTATAAAACTCCAAATGCCTTTCCGTTTCAACAACAGCAAAGCCACACATATAATTCCCATTAACCAAACGGGTAATATAGGGTTCGTAACCATCGTCAGCCTCCTACCGCCGTGCCAATCTTCCAAACAACATATGCAAACCGGCAAACAAAAGAATCCACACAAAGAACTTCTCCGGATTCTCCGTCACCCTGGTTTCCTTAATCTCCAATATGGAAGTCTCCGTCGCCTCAATATCGGCAATCAGATTCTCCACTGCATTGGGCTCCGTCACGCGGTAATAAGTACCGCCGGCGCCTTCAATGCTTCGGGCAAAATAATCTTCATCCACCACATTGTCCGGTGCAATGGCAAATATATCCACATCATGCTCCTCGCAAAGCTCAGCCGCCCGTTCTACCGTAACCAAGGGAACACCGTTTAACTGGTTGTCCGTGGAAAATACAATGACTCTGGCGCGGTCCGGATTCTCCTCCAAATCACGGAAACTAAAGAGACAGGATGCCAATCCGTCACCGATTAGGGAACTGCCGTAATCCGAAAACGTTCCTTCAAATTTGTAATAAAACGTCTGATAAAACTCCGGATCTTCCCAGGAATAGGGGGAATAATCACCGGACTGAATTCCTGCTGCAAAGGATTCCTTGAGCTGGTGCAATGTCTCGATAACATACTCATAATCCGTGGTAAGGGGGACCAAAATTACGGAACGGGCATTGAAAATCGAAATACCGAACCGCTCCCCTTTCAGGCCGCGCACCACCTGCTCCAGTTCATCACAAAGTTCGTAATTCAACTGGTCCACGGAAGAGGAAATATCCATGCAAAGAAAAATGTCTCTGTTTCTGATTTCTTCCGTAATGGTGTCTACCTTTGCCGGTCGGGACAACATAAGAAATCCGATGGCAATGGCAATCCATAAGCAAAACATTGACAAAAATGTAAGCACACGATATCTGAATACTAATCTTTTATAAAGGGGCGTTTCTTCCACGTAGCTTGTATTGGCTGCCTTTTTTCCTTTTTTGTAACGGTCCTTTTTACGGAACATCAGAAAAGGAATAAGTACCAACACCGGTATTCCCACGTAAATTGCCCAAGGGAACATTAATTCCATTCTTCTACTACCTTCCTAGCATTTTTTATGGAGGTGCTGATATCGCCTCCGGAGGTTTCGGAAAATTCCGGAACATAACACTGCGCAATCAATTCATACAACTTCGGCATATCGGCATTCTGGATATCCGTCAACGTGTAGTTCTGCACTTTGATTCCCGTCGCTGCATTTACAAAATGTCTTGTAATGGAACTCAGCTCCAGATAAGCCTGGCGGTTGGACACCTGTCCCTTTTCCACCTTCTCTTCCAAAGCGATCAGTTTCTTGCGGTATCTTGCCTTAATCTTGGATAATTTTTCCTGTTTTACCTTCTTTACCTTGGTAATGGGCTTACGCTCTCTGGTAAGAATCCACCACAAAATAGCCGGTATTAAAATAACCGCCAGAATAATTCCACCGATATATACAATTAATAACGAATAGGAAAACATCTCCTGTAACTCAACGGATATTTGCATATTTATGCCTCTCCAATAAATCTACTACTTTCTCTACAATATCTTCCTCCGTATCAATGTGGGAGCTTACAATCCGATACTGTATCAGCTTACTTTCGTTTTCTTTCTGAATGCGTTCTTTGGTCTCCTGCTCCAATTTGCGGAGTTTCTTGTTGGAGGCGAGGAAATCCAAAACATAGTGGTCTGCATCCACGCTGTAGGACCTCTTCTCCGCCAGATTGGCGTCTCCGATATCCACCAAAAGAACATCATGACGACAGGTCAGTTTCTTGAGCACACTTTCGCTGATACTTTGAATTCCTGACGCATCGGTAATAATAAACAAAATCATCTTACGATTGATATTGTTGATGATATAGAGCAGGCTTTTTTCCAGTTCTGACTCATAGCCTGCATCTTTTTCTTTGTCATATTCTGTAAGAATCCGCTCCAAATTAAACAAACCCGCACGGAAAATAAAATGGTCCACCATGCCGTTGCGGTTAAATACGCAACCGACATTGTCGCCGTTTTGCGCCGCCATGTAACCGATGGTCCCACCCATTTGCAATGCGAGTTCTTTTTTTACTTCCCCATTGCAGGTGTGGGCTGACATTTTCCTGCCCGTATCAAACACAAGCATAATGTTGTGCTTTTTTTCTGCAACGTATCTTTTTACCAAAATATTATTACTTCTGGAAGACGCCTTCCAATCAATGTCCCTGATGTTGTCTCCGGGAACATATTCCCGAAGATCTTCAAAATTCATTCCGCTTCCCTTGTACACCGATTTATACGAGCCGTCAAAAACGTTGCTGGTTTTCTTCGTGGCATAGATTCCGACTTTTGCCTTAATCTTTGTAATATAATTCATCATGGTGTCTGTACTGCTCCTATAATAGCATCAATGATATCTTCCTCTTTTACGCCGTCTGCAACTGCAGCATAATTCAATGTGATACGATGACGCAATACACTGTGAATCAATTCTCTGACATCATCCGGAGTAACATAGCTTCTGCCGTTAATCAGCGCTACCGCCTTTGCCACCTCCATAAGGGCAATGCCGCCTCGGGTACTTGCGCCCATGGTAACGTATTTTGCCAAATCCGGAGAAATGAACTGTCCCACTTTTCTCGTTGCCGCGATGATGGCAATGATATAACGCTTAATGGAATCATCAATATAAACTCTCTGGGTCATCTTCTGCAGGAATACCACATCTTCCAATTCTACAACCGATTCCGTAGCGGAGAATACATCCTTCTCGATACGGTTCAAAATTTCAAATTCTTCGTCCTGGGTAGGATAGAATAATTTTTCCTTGATAAGGAAACGGTCAAGCTGCGCCTCTGACAACAGATACGTACCTTCCTGCTCAATCGGGTTCTGAGTTGCAATAACCGTAAAGATTTCCGGCATCTTATAAATCTTGCCTGCAATGGTTGTCTGCTGCTCCTGCATTACTTCCAGCATGGCACTCTGGGTCTTTGCACTGGAACGGTTGATTTCGTCCAAAAGAACGAAGTTGGCATATACCGGTCCGAGTTTTGTTTCAAATGTATGATTAGAATAGTTGAGAATCTGTGTACCGATGATATCACTGGGAAGCAAGTCCGGCGTACACTGGATACGGGAAAAACTTCCGTTTACCGCTTCCGTCATGGTCTTCGCTGCCGTTGTCTTTGCAAGACCGGGTACGGATTCCACCAAAATATGTCCGTTACACATAATGGTAACCAAAAGAGCGGTTCCCAGGCGGTACTGTCCCACCATCTTCTTGTAATAATACGCGCGGATTTTCTGAAGTACGTCCCCGCAGCGCTCAATTTCCTGCTGTGTAATCATGTTCTTATTGTCCATTCCAATTCTCCCACTTTCTTAATTTTACTCTCTTAATTTTTGAGGTTCACGATGCGGAACTCTTTTTTCCAAAAATCGTTTCTATAATAACACAGTTTTTCTCTTTTTTCTACCCTTTGTCCCGGATAGTTTTGCCGGATAGTTTTGCCGAAAAGTTTACCGAATAATTTTGCCTCGTCACTTGTCCGGCAAATAAAAAAACGGCCGGCGGGGATTCCGCCATGCCGTTTATCCTATTTTGTTTTTCTTTCCGGCTATACTTTCCGACCATGCTATCCGGCCTATACATGCCGCCTTATACATTCCGACTTATTCTTTACGGATATGCATAAACCAAAACACCGGGAACGCAAATACATTGAAAAAATAAAGGCAAATATACCACACTATTTTTGTTCCAGAGGACATCTGCGAATTCCGATACACCTTAACCGCGTAGAAAATCATTACGCCAAAGCAGGCAATAACCGCAAGAAGCGATGTCACTATCATACTAATCGCCAGCGCCATATCTTCTCCCCGGATTTCACCTTCCATATACAACGAAATGTATATCACGCTCATAAGGGATATAAGCAATAATATCCCCGGTAAAAATGATAAAATACAAGATAATACTTTTTTCAACTTTCTCCTCCTTCCGAAGCAGCCTCTGCTACCTCTTCCACCGGTACCACTTCCGGCCCCTCTGCGAATGCTTCCGCATTGTCTGCCACTTCCATCAGATCAGCGCACTCTTTGGGTTCTTCCTCTTCCCAAAGCGAGTCGTACTCTTTTCTTCTTTTGGCCATGGCACCGATGGCTTTTACCGCCTGATACCACTCCATATCGTACTCCATCAACTTCTTCTCATCCTGGGGTGGCACGATTCCGCCCTTCATGATGCGCCTTGCGACCTCCATGATTTTCATCATGTCCTTCGTATATTCCCCCATGGCTTCGCCCTGCTGCTTTGCCACTTCCATATTGGCGATGGAGGCATGCTGCTCCATGAGTTTATTCATGTACTCCTTATACTCAGACAATTTCGCATCCACTGCATTCTCGGACAACTCCAAAATCGCGGCTTCTTCTTCAAACGCACTGCCACCTTCCGGCGTTAACCGCATTTTCTGCTCCAATGCCTGACGCTCTGCCGCCAACTGCATCTGCCGTTCATGGTACGCTTTAATCTGTTCGTTGTAAACCTTTCTTGCTTCTTCAATTTTCATATTATCACATCCTTTTGATTGTTCCCGCGCATCCTTGCGCTCGCCACTTACGCCTTTCTCTATATATCGGCAGAAAATGAAGATACTTTAACCATATATTCAACGTAAAATTTTACAGCGAAGCAATGTATCATAAAAAGTCCTGAAAATTCAGCATTTCCGGGACTTTTCCTTTTATTTGGGATCATTTAGGTTTTTTCAATCACACTTAACACCTTATATTTAAGGCCTCAAAAATATTAATTTTTCTTTCACTACTTAATTAAATATCTGCGTAATATCCTGATACCGATTCACTACCCTGTAAATCTCCACATACTCATCCCCAATTCTATACAACACCACATAATTTCCGGAAATCGCATACTTATAATCCGTCCGGAAGCTGACTCTTTTAGAAAGGTCAGCTCCCATATACGGAAATTGTTGTATATTCTCGATTCGAGTGTATATCTCTTGGATAGTTTTTACTGCCATTTCCTCATTATCTTCAGCAATATACTCTTTAATATTTTTTAAGTCCTCTGCAACTAAAGGATTAATCCGTAATTTCATCATAGGCTATACCCCAACAGATGCTTTCAACTCATCCAGACTCATCCAAGCACTTTCATCCTTAACCGCCTCTTCTGCTTCCTGCAACTTCATGAGCAATTTCTTCTCTGCCTTTTCACGCTCATAATCTTCAATATCCATAACCACAAACTTACCTCTTCCGTTCTTGGTTAAAAATACCGGTTCTCCTATCGAACAATTTTTCAATACTTCATTGTAATTTCTTAAATCTGATACAGGTAATATATTTGGCATAAAATCAGCTTCCTTTCTTTGATATAGTTTCTTCATCTTACATATATATTATACGAAAAGATGCTGTAAAATTCAACGTAGAATTTTACAGCTTATTTATGATGCTCTCTGTATTTTTTCGTGTTTTTTGCATAATATAAACCTTCTGTAGGCGGAACAGGTGGCATACTATTTGCAAGAACTTCTTGCAGAAGTGAATAAAATTTAAAGTTTACAGAGTGTATACCACCTGT
>SVFE01000057.1 GCA_015057055.1 Lachnospiraceae bacterium
GGAAGTGCCGGTTTTTGTGGATGCATCTTGCTGCGCAGGCGTTACTCCAAAGAGTCATACGAATGCGCTGGAGGCAATGAAAATGTGCCAAATTCAGGTGCTTTCATAGGACGGCTGTTGCATTTGCTTTTTTGCGGAAATGTATTATAATGTTGCTTGGAACAAATATCGGTACGTGGGTGACGGTATCGGAGAATGGAAAGAAAAGAGGAAACGAACATGGGAGTATTAGTATCACTTGTTTTGGATTTGATTATCGGTGGTGTTTGCGGTTTGATTGCAGGCAAGATTATGGGGTCGGAAGGAAGCATCCTTCGTAACGTAATTCTTGGTATCATCGGCGGTGTAGTCGGCGGCGTAGTATTCCGTTTGCTTGGATTTGCAGTTGCCGGCATTTTGGGTTCATTGATTTCCGGTGTGGTTGGTGCCTGCCTGGTAATCTGGCTTGCGAGACTCATTACAAAGCGGTAATCCGAACTTACAAAGTAATCCGGAATTAAACTTTAAAAATCTAAAATTTAATAAACATGATAGGTGTCAAAAGAAACAGCGTTTCGTTTTGGTGAAAAGGGAAACAGGTGAAAGACCTGTGCGATCTCGTCACCGTAAGCATGGAGTAAAAGCAAAGATGTCACTGGGAGACCGGGAAGGCTGCTTTTATGGAGATATGTGAGCCGGGAGACCTGCCTGTCATGATACGGAAGTTAAATCTTCAGACCACGAGGCATTGGTTGTATGAATGGAAGGAATAGCATAACGCGATTTCTGTATTTTTGTGTCCTTTTGTCTTGTGTGTCATGAGATAAAAGGACATTTTTTGTCTAAAAAAATACAGGAGTAAAAAAGTAAAGGAGAAAGAAGAAAATGGAACAGGAAAAAGAAATTATGAAGAAAAATGGTGTAGCAAAATGGGTCATTGCGGTCATTGCGCTTGTGGTTTTAGTGGGCGTTTTTGGCGCGGTATATTATGCTTATGCACCGAAGGCGCAAGAGGGAAGCAAAGCAATTACCATAACCGTTGTAGATAACGAAGGCGAAGAAACGGTCTATGAATGGAAGACAGATGCGGAGTATTTGATGGAAGCGGTTAATGAAATTGAAGACCTTTCTCTGGACGGCTATGAATCGGATTACGGTTTCTTTATTGTAGCGGTTAACGGTCTGGAAGCTGTATACGAAAATGACAATGCATATTGGGCGCTTTATGTAAATGGAGAATATGGTAATTATGGTGTGGATACCCAGCCGGTGACAGATGGAGAAACCTATAGCTTTGTATATGAAGTAGTAGTTTCGGAATAGGGTTTTGGCGGACCAGGGTGTTGGCAACGTAGAATGGTGAAAGGCAGAGCCGGGATGAACGACGGAAGAGAAAAGAAAATCAGTATAACGGATATTACGGAACTGGGAGTCATGATTGCAGCCCTTGAGGTTGGGAAAATGGCTTTGAATGGTGTGCCAAATGTAGAAATTGTTACATTTCTTCTGATTCTGTTTACGGTATATTTCGGGAAAAAAACACTGCTTGCCGTGGCATCCTTTATTGCCTTGGAATGCTTTGTGTTTCCGGCCGGTTTGTGGGTGTTTATGTACATTTATATCTGGCCGATTTTGGTTGTGCTGGTTTTGCTGCTCAAAAAAAAGGGAAGTTACTTTATGTGGTGCATTGTAGCGGGCCTATACGGGCTTTGCTTTGGCGCGATGGGCTCGCTGGTGTATGTTGTTACCAGCGGCCCGGCAGCTGCATTTGCTTGGTGGATTGCGGGAATTCCTTTTGATATCGTGCACGGAGTCGCAAATTTTGTTATAATGCTTGTATTATATCCGCCTATGAGCCGGGTGTTTTCTGCTTATTGCAAGAAAAAAACGGTTCGGGACGAAAGAATAAGAGACAAGTAAGGATTGAATTTGTGAAACGTTTGAGTATGGATGAAATGAATATTTCTATGGGAAACTGTAATGTTTGTCCGCGCAGATGCATGGTGAACCGAAGTAACGGCGCGGTCGGCGTTTGCCGGCAAAGCACCACGCTTCGTATCGGCCGGGCAGCGCTCCATCCATGGGAGGAGCCCTGTATCAGCGGGAAAAACGGCTCCGGTACCGTGTTTTTTTGCGGTTGTAATTTGGGATGTATCTTTTGTCAAAATGAAGAGATATCCCACGGAACGGCAGGCGTAGAAATCGAACCGCAGCGGTTGGTGGAAATATTTTTTGAATTAAAAGAACAGGGTGCCCATAATATTAATCTCGTAACGCCGACGCATTACACGCCGATTCTGGCAGAGGTGCTGAAAAGCGCAAAGAATGACGGTCTGGATATTCCGGTTGTTTATAATACCTCCGGCTATGAAAGCGTAGAAACTTTGGCATTGCTGGAGGGGCTGGTGGACATTTACCTTCCGGATTTTAAGTATATGGATGCAAAGAAGGCATTGCAGTATTCTAATGCAGAAGATTATCCGGAGATTGCCGAAAAAGCACTGGCAGAAATGGTACGTCAGACCGGGCCGGTAGAACTGGATGCAGACACCGGATTGATGAAAAAGGGTGTTTTGGTAAGGCATTTGCTCTTGCCACTGGGCGTTGGAAACGGGAAAGCGGTTTTGAATTACCTAAAGACCACCTACGGCAATGATATCTATGTCAGTATAATGAACCAATATACACCGCCCAAAAGCCTTCTTCCCCATGCCGAATTAAATCGGAGCGTTACAAAGAGAGAATACGAAACACTGGTGCAATATGCTATTGATTTGGGAATGGATAATGTGTTTATACAGGAAGGAAAAACCGCGAAAGAGAGTTTTATACCCTCGTTTCGCGGTGAAGGTTGCCTGTCTGAAACGGCCGCTGATTGAAACGGCCGTCGGCCATAGGAGATTTGACTAATACAAATCGGCCATGTTCCGCAATATAATCCGGTAACTGACAAGGCAGGCTACTGCAGCGCCGGTTCCTAAGAGTAAAGCCAGTAAAATATGGTACATGGCAAGTGAAATGCCGGCCAGGGAATATAACAAAAATGCGATTCCGCAAAGGAGCAGCGCAATTACCATAACAACGGCCATGTCAAAAAAAGTATTTAAATTGCCGCGAAGCGCGCTGTATTCGTCATCCCAGGTGGAATAAGGGTGTGCACTGTCCAGCAATAGCCCAACCACCGCGGTAATCAGTAGCGCGGCAAGAGAGAGCAGGGAATAGTACAGATACCAGGCAAAGGGAATCTGCAGATATAATCCCATAATAATAATGGTAAGCAGCAGTGCAGGGTAGGTAATAATTAGACTGATAAATGCTTTGGCTGCAAGTTGTGTCTTATAGGATACCGGTATGTATTTTATCAGACTAAGATGCGCCCCTTCTCTTGTAAATGCCGTTGCGGCAAGGGAATTGAGAGCAGAAGCAATAAATGAAATAATAACTACCGCGGATGCCAGAATAAGATAAATATTGGCATTGCCGGCCTGATAAAGCTCGTAGAATTTCATGAATGCGGGCTTATTTTTATTCCACAAAAGGAGCATGGTAAGACCAACCGGCCACAAAAGGTTGATAAAAATACAGTTTCCCGAGTAGGCTTTGGTGCGAAGAAGTACGAGCCACTCTTTTTTTACGTAAGCAGAAAAAATACTGTGAGCGGAAGAAAGGTTCTTCTGTTTCATGGTGCTTCGTTTTCCGCTGCCAAGGGCAGCTACCGTATATAGTCCCGGCTGGTAAGCAAAGTAACCGATGCCAAGCATAACGGCGATTGCCGCTGCGTTACAAAGAAGATAAAGCAGGAGCCCGGGAATGCTTCCCTGCTCGATGGTATATAAAAGTACCGGCACGGCAAAGAAGATTTTGTTTAATATGGTAACAAAAAGATTATCACCGCCGGCCAAGGATTCCACGTAGTTTTCCACGGTGATTTCTCCCGCATCCCGGAAAGAGAAAAGGAAAAGAATCACGAACAAAAATAAAAGAATGGTGGAGATATTATGGAAAATTCGTGTGCTCTTTACATTTTTTAAAAGGGCCAACGTAAGTAAACTGATAATTACGCAGTAACACATGGGCAATAGCGGAATTAAAAACACACCGAGAAGTGCAGACAATACCGATATAGGATGAACGGGAAGTCCGCTTTTTGCGTACGCAATGAAGAACCCGATAAACATGCTGATTAGAATCATGAATTCCATAAGGCTCTCCGCCATGTAGGCGTAGGTGAATTTTGCTGCCAGAATCTCATGGCTTTTAAACGGAAGGGGGACAAGATGTTCCCGGTCCGAGGAAAAGAAGAGAATGTTAAATATGACAAGAATTCCGAAAACCATGGAAAAGGCCGACATAATGTGAATTTCGGCCAATAATCCGCCGGTAGCACTTCCGGCTGCGGTCAGTGCCAGAGTCATGACATAGCTGACAAACCCTACAATAATACAGCAGGGAATCATGATACAGCTCAGCGCAATAATACCAAGAGCCATATAAATCGTTCCCTTGGTTCCTTTTTTAGGCATGGAATTTTCCGCATTTTTCGTTAAAACCCGAAAGAGGGAGAGGGCATTACGCATCGGCTTCCCCTCCTGTCTTGGTATAGCTGATCATATCCAGGAAAATTTGTTCCAGGTCCTTGTCGGGATGTTGTTTTGTCAAATCATCCAGGGTACCCTGATACAATTCTTTGCCATGGTTAATAATCAGAATTTTATCGCAAAGCCGCTCTGCTACCTCCAATACATGGGTGGAGAAGAGAACGCTGTTTCCTTTGGCCGCGTGCTCTCGCATCATTTGTTTTAATTCGAAGGCGGCTGCCGGATCGAGACCGGTCATGGGCTCATCCAAAATCCATGCCGGAGGATTGTGAATCAGGGCGGCAATAATCATGAGTTTTTGCCGCATGCCGTGGGAATATTCTTTCATGGGTGTTTCCAGGGAATCTAAAATGCCAAACCGGGTGGCCAGTTCTTTGATTCTATCTTCCCGCATATCAGTAGGCACCTGATAAATGTCTGCGATGAAATTGATGTATTCAATGCCTTTTAACTGCAGTAAAATATCCGGATTGTCGGCTACGTAGGCGATTGATTTTTTTGCTTCCAGAGGTTCTTTTACAATGTCAAATCCGTTGATGGTAGCACATCCCTCCACCGGACGCAAAATACCCGTAAGCATTTTGATAACCGTGGTTTTTCCGGCACCGTTGGGGCCGACAAAACCGACAATTTCACCTTTGCCGATGTGGAAGTTTAAGTTGTCGACGGATTTAAAGGTTCCGCCGTAAATCATGGTAAGATTTTCGCCTTTTATCATTTGATTAACCTCCTAATTTATAAATGGATTTTATTTACGAGCCTATCAATGTTTTTTTCGATAAATTTGTGATACAACCATGCCGTTAAAAGAACGAGGGTGAAAGCAATCAGGAAAATAACGGCTACGGCAACGTGGTAGTTTTCAAAATGGGCAAACATCTTTTCAAAAAGCAGAATTTCCAGAAGAGCCATAATGGTGCCGTGCTGCAAATAAATCCCCATGGAGAGATTTCCCAGCTTTTCAAAGGGCTTGGAAGAAAGGATTTTGTTTTCGGTGCGGATTAACAGACCGGCGCACAGAACAAAAACGCCGAAACCATGCGTGGCTCCCATGCTGCTTAACGGGAAAAATACGCCAAATGCCTTCATGAAGAAGATATGAACCGGATTGGTCGGGATTGCGGCGTAGGGATAACTTGCAATCAAAAGGCCCATGAGAACGATGAGACTGCCGCAAATATTCCGAAATTTCCGCCCCTTCACAAAGGAAAGGTCGAGCTTTTTGGAACGGAAAAAATCTACATATTGTCCGATTCGGTCGTAGTAGAACAAATCCGCTAAAATGACTCCCAGGATGATATTAAAATTGTAATGGAAAAAGTGTTCCATGGGATAGGAAATCAGTAGATACAAAAAGGGCATGTACCAGCGTTTTTTCGTGCTAAACAAAGCCAGGCCGGCGGCCAGCAGTGCGCCCCAAAACAGAATTTCCATGGTCCACAGGACACCGGATATTTTTCCGCCCAGGGTAATCCATTGAAAAATCAAAACCTCGGAAAGAAGCTCCGGGAGAGTTAATTCAAAGGGATAAGGAGGTAAGGCCGGATTAATCAGGGCAAGTATGTGCTTTACAAGAAAGATAAGTATTCCGACATATGCCACCGGAAGCATCAGACGAAAATACCGACGGGCACAAAGATTAAGGAAATCGATTTCCTTTTCCTGCTGTCTTGCTTTCATGATTTTTCCGGCAAATAAAAACGCAGACAGAATAATAAACAGGCAAACGGCAAAGTGTCCGTTTAAAATAATTCCGTAGGGCTGGACGGCAAAGGTGGTGTCGATGCCGGATACGGTCTTGCTGTCCGCCGGATTTCCTGTATAAGTGGCTTTGTAAAACGTAAGAAAGAAATGGTGAAAGAAGACAATCAGACAGGCAATTCCTTTCATTGCGTGAATCCATTTAATTTTTTCCTTATTCATTGGTTTCTCCTTAATGTTAACCGTAGTAAGCATGTTTTGATTATATATCAGCAGGCGCAGGGTTGACAATGTATCGGGAAAAGAAATTTTGAAAATGTCTTACGGGAAGGGATGTCTTGAAAAAGTACAGGGATTCATAGTAAAATAAGAAAAGAAAGTTTGGAAAAGGAGTTTTTGTTATGGCAAAAATGAAAAAGGCATTGGCTGCTTTGCGGTATATTGTGCCTTCCGATATGGAGTATTTTCTGGAGGAACAGGCTGCCGAAGGATGGAAACTGGAGCATCTCGGAGAAATGAGTCTGTTTTATTTTTCCTTTGAAGAAGGCCCGGGGGAAACCGCTAAGTTTATTGTAGATGTAACTGCTTTACCGAAAGCAGTATATTTGCAGACCGGCATTGAAAAGGGCTGGGAGTTTATGGGGAAAACCGGAAATTGCTACGTCTGGCGACAGGTTTATAAGGACAAGAGGCCGGAAGATTTTACCGATAAGGCATGCCGGAAAAAGCATTGCACCCGCATGGGGGTTGGTGCACTTCTTTTTGCGCTTCTATGCCTGGGAGCGGCAATTGCATTGTTTTACGGTGCCTATATTGACGTGACCATGGGAGAGTCCAAACATTGCATTGCATATATTGTAGAAGGCATCTTACAATTGCCGCTGGTGGCATATTTGAGTTGGGCTGCACACAAATTATTGGGAGCGGGGAAAAGATAACGTGGTTTTACGGATTGGCAATTTGCCGTCCCGTAACATCAATATGGTAGTTTTCTTTTAAAATTAAATCGGATACAGTGACGAAGGAATAGCCTTGTTCAAGCAGATTGCAAATCATTTCTTCCAACGCGGCAGCAGTATATTCCGCTCCGTTATGACAAAGAATAATAGAGCCGTTTCCTAGATTTTCGTGCTCACATACGGTACGGATAATGGATTCGACACCGTAGTTTTTCCAATCAAGGGAATCTACATCCCACTGGATTCCGTAATAACCGCATTCGGTCAGAGTTTGGATAACATCGTTATTATAGGAACCGTAAGGCGGGCGGAAGACCTGCATGTTATAGCCGGTCAGTTCCTGTACCATGGTATGTACCGTAAGGATTTCACTACGCATTTCATCCGGGGAGAGGGTAATCATATCCGGATGGCTCAAGGAGTGGTTGCCCAGTTCGTGGCCGGCTTCGTAAATGCGTATGACATCTTCCGGATAGGATTCCACCCAACCGCCGGTCATAAAAAAGGTTGCGCGGATGTCATATTTTTCCAGAATTTCCAGGATAAGCTCAGTATCTTCGTTGCCCCAGGCGGCGTCAAAGGTCAAGGCGATTTCCGGTTTGTCGGTTTCCACGCAGTAAATGGGGAGAATGCGTGAGCCAAAGACGGAAGATACCGCTACGGTGTCTTGGTGAAAGATTAGGTAAAAGGATAAGCAAAGGGCAATCAGCCCCATCGATAATACGATGCCTTTTACTGCATTTTTCAGGCAATTTTGAGGTGCATGATTCATAATAACTCCCTGTGTAATATGAAGAATTATTCTAGTATATTTTACTTTTGCGAAAATAAGACTTTAAAAAAAAGAAATTTGTGCTACAATAAGGAATTGTGAAGTGTCAATATGGAGGCATAAGGAATGAAAAAATTAGAAATTGTAACCAGACCGGAGAAATTGGATGAACTCAGAAGTATTTTAGAAGAGTTTGGAGTTACCGGGCTTAATATATTCCGTATGGAAGGTTACGGAAATCAGAAGGGACATTATGAAGGCTTTGATTCTACGAAAAATGAAATCAAGCTGTTGCCCATGATTAAGGTGGAAACGGTTGTGGATGCTTCCATTGCCGGTACTTTGATTGAAAAGATTTCCAAAGGAATTCGTACCGGAAATTACGGGGACGGCAAGATTTTTGTTTATGACGTGGACGATGCAATCCGTATTCGTACCGGTGAAAGAGGAAAGTTAGCTCTGTAAGATAAAATTGATAAAAATATGTGAGAAAAAACACTTGACTAAAGGTGGTAACTGTGATAAATTAGTCGAGTACAAGTAGAGTATCCACTCTCACCCTGCGGTAATTGAGCTTCAGGCGTTAAGGTTTTTCAAAATAAGAGTGCAATGTGTTTGAAAGATTTTAAGTGGATAGTCTGCCTATCCACTTTATTTTTTTATGGGGGTGTAGAGCCATTAGCGATTTACTTATTAACGGACAAATTAGAGAAAAAGAAGTACGTGTAATCGGTGCGGACGGAGAGCAGCTTGGTGTTCTTCCCATTCAGGAAGCACAGCGTCTTGCAGACGAAGCAGAGGTTGACTTGGTTATGATTGCGCCGACAGCAAAACCGCCGGTATGCCGAATTGTTGATTATGGTAAATTCCGTTACGAACAGATGCGTAAGGAGAAGGAAGCCAAAAAGAAACAGAAAACGGTAGAAGTGAAGGAAATCCGTCTTTCACCAAATATCGATACCAATGATTTGAATACCAAAATCAGTGCGGCAAGAAAGTTTTTGTCCAAGGGGGACAAGGTAAAAGTTACCTTGCGTTTCCGCGGAAGAGAAATGGCACATATGGCCAACAGCAAGCATATTTTGGATGATTTTGCACAGGCCCTTACGGAAGTGGCAGTAGTGGAAAAACCTGCGAAAGTAGAAGGCAGGAGCATGACAATGTTTTTAGCTGAAAAACGGTAAAACAGATTACTTTCAGTTAAAATAGAGCAAGATAATATAGGAGGAAAAGAATTATGCCTAAAATGAAAACAAGCAGAGCAGCAGCAAAACGTTTTAAGAAAACCGGAACAGGTAAGTTGGTTAGAAATAAAGCTTACAAGAGACATATCTTAACAAAGAAATCGACAAAGAGAAAACGTGCACTCAGACAGGACGTTGTTGTAGATGCAACCAATGTTAAGAACATGAAGAAGATTTTACCGTATTTATAATAGGCAAGGAGGAAAACAGACATGGCAAGAATTAAAGGCGGCGCTAACGCTAAAAAGAAACATAATAGAGTATTGAAACTTGCAAAAGGTTACAGAGGAGCTAGATCAAAACAGTATCGTGTTGCAAAACAGTCTGTTATGAGAGCACTTACTTCCTCTTATGCAGGTAGAAAAGAAAGAAAGCGTCAGTTCAGACAGCTTTGGATTGCTCGTATTAACGCAGCAGCAAGAATGAACGGACTTTCTTACAGCAAGTTTATGTATGGCTTGAAATTGGCAGAAGTTGACATCAACCGTAAGATGTTGGCTGAAATGGCTGTAAATGATGCGGAAGGATTCAGCGCTTTGGCAGAAGTTGCTAAAAGCAAGATTGCATAATTTATTATGAAGGAATCTGATAAAAGGATTTATGGATTGATTGTATTCACGGCAGTGGTAGCACTTGCCGTGATTCATTTCAATTCGTTAATAGGAATTGTGGGATATATTTTTTCTGTGTTGACTCCGTTCATTATTGGCGGAGCTATTGCTTTTGTTTTAAATATTCCCATGAGCAGCTTAGAGAAGAAGTTATTTGGAAATGCAAAAGGAAAAAAGGCTGAAAAGTTTGCCCGTCCCTGCAGTATCCTGATAACTTTTGTTCTTTTTATTGCGGTAATAACAATCATTTGTTTTACGGTAATTCCGCAGCTTCGAACTGCAATTTCGATTTTGAAAGTTGAAATCCCGGCTTTTTTGGAGCAGGCATACGAAAAAATCAGAATTTGGTTCCAGTCAAATCAGTATATTTTGGACGAGCTTGAAAAACTGAAAAATATGCAGGTGAATTGGGATGAATTGTTTGATTTCATCATTGGATTCTTAGGAAACGGAGTAGGAACCACTGCAATCTCCAATGCATTTAATATTGCCGGCAGTATTATTGGCGGTGTGGTGAATGTTTTTGTTGCCATTGTATTTTCTATTTACATTTTGGCATCAAAGGAAAAATTACAGGGACAGGCGTCTCGGATTATCCGCGCTTTTTGCAGTGCAAAGATTGTCCGCCGGACGGAAAAAATTTTGCGCCTTCTGCAGCATAGTTTCCGGAATTTTATTACGGGACAGTTTTTGGAAGCAATTATTTTAGGATTGCTGTTTTTGGTGGTTTTATTTATCGGCGGATTTGATTATGCTCTGCTGATTAGTATTTTAATTGCGGTAACTTCACTAATTCCCATTGTGGGAGCCTTTATCGGATGTTTTGTGGGGGCTTTTCTGATTATGGTGGAAGACCCTTTGCGGGCGCTGGTTTTTTTGGTTATCTTTTTGATTATTCAGCAGATTGAAGGCAATTTGATTTATCCCAAGGTGGTAGGCAGTTCTGTGGGACTTCCGTCTATGTGGGTGCTGGCGGCGGTAACCGTGGGTGGTAGTCTGGCCGGCGTAATGGGTATGCTGGTTTTTATTCCGTTGATGGCTACGGGCTATGCTCTTTTGAGAGAAATTACGGCAAAACGTTTGGAAAAAAAGGCAAGAGAGGAAATGGTTGCGTCGGAAGCAGAACCAGAGACAAAAACAGAAATTACCATTGAAATTAAAACGGAAAATACGTCCGAAGGGGAAGAATAAAAA
>SVFE01000007.1 GCA_015057055.1 Lachnospiraceae bacterium
GAATTATAGCACTTTTCAGGGTACTTTTGTATAGGGTATCTTCAAAAAAGTTGCTCAAAATCGAAAATACGAGGTCAAATCAGATAAAACTGGAATTTAGTTTTTCATTTGACCTAACATCTGCTTCTGCAGAGAGACCAACACATCTAACTCTTATTTCTTCATTTGTCAATACAGTAATACTATTCCCCATCCAATAGTCTATTACATATCCTTCCGTCAAATTATTCTCCTTTAGAATATCAATCATTGTACCTTCACCAAACCAAGTACTGTTTGTGTCTATGTTTCTGTTTAATACAAGCAATCCGTTTAGTCCAGAATTACATAGCATAATAAGGATTACTACAATTGCGACTCTTTTTAATTTAACAAAATACTTATTCAACACCAGTACTTTTACTACCATAATTGATACAATAATAGTACCAAACCAAAAAGGAAGCATTCTCCAAGAATGAACTCCTATTTTTCCAAAAACATAAAAATAGATAGTAGCTAACGACAAAACCCAATAAGAAATTATTATCTTTTTTTCTATTTCCTTTTCAAATTTATGATATACAAAAAAAGTAGAAATAGCAAAAAGCAGTGTCATTAACATCATAGCATTTTTTACTAAATATACTATTCCATTTAGACTCAATATCTCCACGTAAACATCATTATAAGAAAAAATATCAAGCCACAAATAAACCCACTGAGAAAAAAATAGTTCAATATTTTTTACCCAATTTTTGTACAAGTCATATTCCATGAAACCTTGTTCATAAGTAGTAACTATTCCATATGAAATCTTTTTATATGTAACAATCCCCAAAATAAGTCCTATACAAGAACAAATAATTGCTTTTTTATCCCACTTACTATACTTAGAGATTGTCTTCTCTGAAAACAAAAATTTTAAAATAATAAAACCAATCCACGGAATTCCTGCAAAAAGTGTTACCGTCATTCCTTCTATTCCTACAACCCAAAAATGTATTGTTAATAACCCAATAATCATTTTTGTTTTCTTTTCATCTTTCTTTTTATATTTATCAAAATAATCGATAAGGATAATAGAAAGCATCCATAATAAAATTGCTAAACTGTAATGAAGCACATGTCCAAAAAACATTTCTCTAATTTTCTCTGTACTGAGCATGGATAGCAGCATACATCCAGTACAAACCAATGATAAATACCATTTAGTCAAAAAAGTTCTAAAGAATAAAACCATCACAATAGTCATTACCACAGAAAAAATTGTCATTCCTAATCTAGCAGAAAATATCCCTAATCCAAAAATTTTAACAAACGGAACCATAAGCAAATGACCACCTAATGGTATAAAATATGGATAGGTATAATCCAGATTAATTAACTTTCCACTCTCTACTGAAGCTTGTGCCCACATAAGATTGTCTAATACATCTGTGTTTGTTTCCAGAACAAAAAAATCACTCCATATGTAATACATACAGCAAAACAGAGAAAAAATAAAGAAAACTGCTGATACTATGTTAATCCATAACTCTTTCTTTTTTCCAAATTCCATTATCGTTACCCTTTCTATTTAATATCTCATAAAAAGTATATTTCAACTCTTAATTATGACTTTTTTCCTTTATTTGTCAATGTCTCTTGGATATGATATTAAAATGCCTCCATACCTCTCGTTCATATTTTGTTCATATTTTGTTCTAAATTAATTAAACAACCCATCATTTTTTATACATTTTTAACATTTATTATGTAATCATAGAAACAAGGATTTGTTTCTTAATTTAGGACAATTTCAAAGGAAAAACTTTTTCATTATAAATGTGCCAAGTGATTCGTTCACTTGGCACCCTCCCTTTTACGGGAGTTTTTTTGTATTCTGAAAACTCTGCCGGAACATTCCTGCCTTTTCAAGATTACTATTACAGGCAGGTTTCTCTTTACTTTTTAAATAGATAAAGTGGACGAAATACCGCTTTTATGGTATCTTAGTTATTGATGTTACAATCGGTGACCGTTGATTTAGCAGTTTTCTAAATCACACTCATTTTTATTCAAGGATTCGTATTTCATGACTTTTACAACCATGAGTTTTGCCTGGTTTATGCTGGCAACTTTTTTCATTTATTATATTGTCCCCAAGCGGTTCCAATGGATGGTGCTGCTGGCGGCCAACGGATACTTTTATTACCAGACCGGATATAAGAGTTTCCTTTTTTTGGTGGGAACCATTCTGGTATCCTATCTTTTCGGACTTCTCATCGAAAAAACCGGGCAAAAGCGGTATGTCATCATCCTCACGGTACTCATTTTTGTGGCCATGATGACCGTCATGCGCCTGCCCTTTGCCAGCTTTATCATGCCTCTGGGCCTGTCCTTCTATTCCCTTCAGTGCATCGGCTATTGCATTGAGGTGTACCGGGGCACAACGCCGGCGGAGAAAAATCCTGCCCGCTATG
This sequence comes from Lachnospiraceae bacterium, assembly GCA_015057055.1. Taxonomy (GTDB): domain Bacteria; phylum Bacillota; class Clostridia; order Lachnospirales; family Lachnospiraceae; genus NK4A136. The sequence goes on from SVFE01000007.1 coordinate 2,445, forward strand.
CTCTCTTCGTTTCCTTTTTCCCGCATGTTCTGCAGGGACCCTTTGCGGATTACAATGAATTAAAGGCGGAGCTTTTCGCCCCCCATTCTTTTGACTATGATACCTGTGTGCGGGGGTGCTACCGTATTTTCTTCGGCGTCATGAAGAAGCTGGTAATCGCCGACCGCATTTCCTATATCGTCAACTTGGTTTATGAAACCGGGGAAGGATACTACGGATTCACGGTTTTGCTGGTGATGGTGCTTTACGCCATTCAGCTCTATGCGGACTTTTCCGGCTACATGGATATGGCGGTGGGATGCGCCCTGCTTTTGGGCATCCGCATCCGGGAAAACTTCAACGTTCCCTACGGCTCCAAATCCATGGCGGAATTTTGGAGAAGATGGCATATTTCCCTGGGACTCTGGTTCAAAAACTATGTATTCTTCCCGGTGCAAAGGACAGAACTTTGCAACCGGATCCGCAAGTCCATGAAGAAAAAGAAAAACCGCTACGGAATGACGGTCATTCCCTCTGTCATCGGACTTACGGTTTTGTGGACTCTGATCGGACTTTGGCACGGATTTGACTGGAATTATCTCTGCTACGATTGGTTCTGCGGCCTCGTCATCATTGCATCGGAGCTGTTAAAACCGGTCTATGATAAGGTAAACGGCTTATCGCCCAAGGTTTTCCAATCCAAGTTTATGGACGGGCTTCGCACCCTCAGGACCTTCCTGTTGGTGGCGTTTAGCTTCCTGTTCTTCCGCCCGGATACCCTCGGCATTACTTTTACCATGATGAAGAATCTGTTTGTAAAACCGGACCTTTACGCGGCGGCAGAATTTGTGTACTGGCACTCCTACGACCTCTTTTTGATTGCCGTTCCCCTTATCGTTCTTGCTGTGGTAGATGCCATGAAATACAAGGAAATCGATGTGGTTGCCAAGGTGCATTCCCTGCATCCCGTTCTTCGCTACTGTATCTACATCGCGGCGCTTTTGCTGATTTACATTGCCAAAGGGGACACCGGAACCATCGGATTTGCGTATTATGTATTTTAGCAAGTGTGTCCGGTAATTATGCCTGATGCGATTTAGAAATCTTTATCCTACGGAGTATAAATTGAAAAAATTTCTGACTTTTATTCTTAAGTTCATATTGGTGCTGGGTCTTACCTACGGCGCTTACCATTTGCTGTTTTGGTTTTTGTGGGTGGCGGATTTCGGTCCGGACGCCTATGACGGTTCCTACCAGCGGGCCCTGCTTTGGCAGTACGAAGCCTTGGCAGAAGAAGACCGGGAGCCGGAGGTTATCGTCTTTGGCTCCTCTTACGTGCCCTTCGGTATTGACGCGGAGACCATGAGCGGCATCCTGGGGCAAAATGTACAAACCCTGGGGGTGGAAGCGTCTCTGGGCATTCCGGTTTTAGTGGACATCCTCTACGACACCGCCAAGCCCGGCGATACCATCGTCTATATGCTGGGCAAATCCAACTGGTCCCAGGAAGATTTCTTCGTCATCTCCTGCGCTCTGGAGGAAAACAAGGAACTCCTGCAGCAGTACTGGGACAGCCGCCCCGGCGTTTTGGAAGGCCAGCGCAACAAAATGCTTTGGCGTAAGCTCTACACTCTTCTCGTGGGTGATTTGATTGAAACTATCCGCTCTGCCATCAGCGACAAGGAACAGGTCTACTCCATCGACTCCTTTGACGTATCCGGCAACATGGTGGGACTTCGGGAAGGCACCCTGATTTCTACGGACGTGGGGCCTTCGGACACTCTAAGCTTTGAAGATATGGAACTGGAAACCATGGATATGCTGAATGAATTTTCCCTCTGGTGTGAGGAAAATGATATTACTTTCGTGATTGCTTATTCTATGACAATTGAAGGTTCTCTTGTGGAAACGGAAGAGGATTTGTCGCTTTATCACCGACAGATGACGGATTATATGAATGCAGATATCTTGGGCATTCCGGAGGATTATTTCCTGCCGGTGGAATACTTTTATAACCACCCTCTACATCTGAATAGTGAGGGCGCAAAGGTTTATTCCCAGCTTTTGGCAGAGGAGCTACTGGAGTATAGAAATTAAAGGAGAAAAATTTGCAATGAGCATAACAAAAAATCTATTTAGAAAAAATTGTCATACTATTATTGCATTTTTAATGCTTTTTTGGACATCTTCTATTTTTTACTACTCTGATATACATTCAAATATAAGACAAGGTATTAATTTTTGGTATGCTCTTTTCTCCGGAGATTTCTTTTCCTATTATTCCTTAAATATGCAATCCGTTGAAAACGGAGAAATGATTCATTTAGCTAATTATGATATGGTAATGAATTTTTTCATGGGTGTTTGGCAAATTCCACTTTTTATATTTGAAAAAATTACTTTTCTTAACTCACAAGATTTCCTAATTGGGCGAATTTGGGGTAAAGGATATTTAATACTGTGTACATTATTAGCCGGAAACGGATTAAAAAAAGTTGCCGCAGAACTTGATATGGAACAGTCTAAATGTGAAAATGTTTGTTTTATGTTTGTAACAAGCATTACTGCTTTCTTTTGTACCGGTGTAATTGGGCAAGGCGATATTATCGCTGTATTGTTTTCGATTTATGCACTCTTATATCTGTTTCAAAAGAAAACTGCTAAGTTTCTTTTGTTCTTTATACTTGCTGCTCAATGCAAGAATTTTGCTTTATTTATCTTTATTCCGATTATTTTATATAAAGAAAAAAATATTTTACGCATAGCGTTTCAGACTTGCTTACCGGTTATTATTACTTTTTTAGTAGAACTTCCATTTAAATTATCTGATCCTATTGGTGTTGCATCAAAAAAACCTCGGTTTTGGAGCATGATTGCAACTATGATGGAACGGAGAATAACTATTTTAGGATTTGATATTCCTGTTTTATTTATATTATTTGTAGCCATATGTATGGCTGCATATCTTACATATGAAACCGATGAGCATAAGGATAAAAAATGGGTTTTATTTTATGGTTTTGTTTCTATTTTATCGCTTTTCTTATCCATGTATATGTATGCTTATTGGGTAATATATTTACTTCCCTTTACAATACTCTTTTTCTTCATGGACGAGAAAAAACTTTTTTCCCGCTGGTTTTTGGAATGTTTTGCTTACTTTAGTCTTATTGTCGGATACATCGTTACCTATCCGGATCATTTTGATACCAATAATATGCAAAATATGCTATTAGACAAATTACTTCTTCATGGGTATAATAATTCATATATACTTAATGATATTTCTCTTTTTCTAAAAGATTATTATCACTATAATATATGGACCTTATCCTATTGTGTGTTTATTGTTTGGACTATATTTATCTCTGTCACAAATTGTCCCCGATATGTATCCATGCAAGCTTCTGAAGAAAAGAATACATTTTCATTAAATACTCTACTTTGGATTCGTGCCATTGCAGGTTTTATCTTAGTTAATATCGGTGTTTTCTTTTTCTTATTAGAGAAATTATTTTAATTATATGTTACAGAAAGGAATCCTCTTATGACCAGAGAAGAAGTTTTAGCAAAAGTAAATGATATTTTTCATGAGGTTTTCGATGATGACAGCATCGTCGTTGTAGAATCCACCACTTCCGAAGATGTGGAAGATTGGGACAGCTTGATGCACATTACCTTGATTTCCGAGGTGGAATCCGAGTTTGGATTTAAATTCCAGATGAAGGATGTGGTAGGTATGAAGGACGTGGGCGAGATGCTGGATATCATTATGGCGAATATTTAGCATTTTGTTGATTACTTTGCTGCCTTGTTGATTTTCAGCAATTGTACCCAGAAAGGAAGTTCATTTTGAATCATTATACATTTGAAGAACTTTCCGTCGGCATGGAAGAATCCTTTTCCGTGACCGTGACGGAAGAGATGCACAACAAATTCACGGAGCTGTCCGGGGACATTAACCCTATGCATTTGTCGGAAGAGTATGCCAAAGAGCATGGGTATGCCGGCAAATTGGTGTACGGAATGCTTACAGCTTCTTTTTATTCTACGCTAGTGGGGGTTTATTTGCCCGGGGAGCACTGCGTGTTTCATGAAATCCGGAGCACATTTAATGCACCGGTTTATGCAGGCGATACCCTTACCATCCATGGCGAAATCGTGCAGATACATGAGGACTTTAGACGGATTAAAATCAAAGCCTATATTGTTAATCAGGAGGGGACGAAAGTGTCCTTGTCCACTCTTACGGTGGGTGTGGTATGAGTTCTTCCTTTGGTATTTCCGGTGCTGTGCTGAAATGGATCGCTGTCATTACTATGCTCATCGACCATTTTGCAGCATCTTTTTTAAATCATTATATCTCTGTGACGGGTGCCTTTGACGAGGTATACCCGCTCTATACTTTGTGCCGTTATATCGGGCGGATTGCTTTTCCTATCTATATTTTCCTGCTGATTGAAGGATATCAGAAAACCCGGAATGTGAAAAAATATATCGGGCGTTTATTTATATTTGCCCTGATTTCCGAAATCCCCTTTGACCTGGCTTTTTCCTATAGGCTTTTTGATGCCTCTTCGCAAAACGTTTTTTTCACGCTCTTTTTTGGCCTTTCTGCCCTCTATCTGATGGAGCTTGCCCGGGTCAAATGCAAAGAAAAACCGGCGCTGGTATTACCGCTCCGGCTTTTTATCATCTTTGGATTTTTGCTTCTGGCAGAACTTTTCAGAACCGATTATTCTTATGTGGGTGTGTTGGCCATCCTCGTCATGTACGAACTCCGGCAGAAACCGGCGCTACAAATGATTGCCGGCTGCTTGACCCTCTGCATCTCAAGCCCCACGGAACTCTACGCCCTGATTGGCGTACTTCCGGTATGCTTTTATAACCGTGAGCGCGGTCGCCAGATGAAGTATTTCTTCTATCTGTTTTACCCAGTGCATCTGTTGGTGCTGTGGGGGATGGGGATGATGGTGATGTAAATTTGAAATCACTCACTTATTTAAATTTGTTTTCTTTACCTAATTTCTAAATCTTCTACTAATTCTTCTGCCGTATCATACAAGAAAACGATATACCTATCATTTTCAAAAGCTTTCTGCCCTACATCTATCAATTCCCTGTACATTCTATTTTCTTCGTATGAACTTTTTTCCAACACAAAAAATGTTTCACCTTCCGGTAATTGTTGTGTATGCGTTATGGACTGTAAAAATGGTCTTACCTGTAAATATCTACTTTCATTTTCTTCTTGACACTCTTCTAAACGCCATACTTCAATTTCTCCATTAGAATAATACGTCAAGTTTTCCCCCATTGCATATCCTTGTAACAAATCTCTTTCCGTTAAAAAATCAACAATTTCTTTTTCTACTTCTTTGTTATATCCTTCGCTATACAATGAATAATCGTTAATAAAAACAATACATATAATTGCAAAAAGTTGAACAAAAAATAACAAAAGATACTTTATTTTCTTTTCAAATCGTTCAAATCCACATGCCAATAATATGACGAATATGAACGCAAACGGATAAATATATCTCCCCGTTATACCCATCTCACTAAATGTAAACAAGGCTGTTGTTACAAAAATTGCTGCACAATAAAAAAGTGCCAAAAAATTATATTTTTTTTCTGTATTTCTTATTCCATAAAACACTGCAAGTATAATCAATATAATAATTAAAAAACAAAAAATATTATGCCTTAGTGCTCTATGTCCTAAAAGATTAACATTTGCAACATAGCCAAAATTTTCAAGCCATGTATTTATTATATCTATAATACTTTGTTCCCTAATATATGACCATCTCAAAAAAGTAAAATCTGTAAACTTATATTGCTTAGCTAATATTTTTAAATTAATTATATATCCAAATCCAGACGCAAACACATTACAAATATTTAGAATAAAAAAATCCAAATATTTTGTTTTCTTAAATTGTAAATTTAAAATATTTTTTTCTTCTCTAAAGAGCAAACATAACGAAGCTAAAAACAAGGGTAAGTAAAGACATATAAACATTCTAATTCCACCCTAAGAAGACACAAATGCTAATATTACAGACAAAAGAGCATTGCTTGCTAAAACCCATTTTTTATTTTTTTCTTTATCAAGTATCGGCAACATGAGTGCCAACGTCCACATAGTAATACAAAGAAATGGCAAATAATAATTACCCGCCTCAACAAAATATATATATTCCCAATTTAACGGACAAATCAATATAACAGAAAAATAAGGGAACCATGTCATCGATAACTTTAATCTTCTATAAAGGAATAAAAAGGAAAAAACATAAATTAACATCCATATAAAAATTCCTACAAATAATATTTTTTCCCAATCATTAAATATCAAAAACAATGGTGTATATACAAGCTGCATATTAATAACACGAATTTCTGTACTATAAAACCATGTTTCAACAAAAAAATCCTTTGTTTTTGCCTGCAAATCTGCAAACATCAACTCTGTAAATAAATCTGAACATAAAAACAATGATATATTATCATAAATCCAAAATAGGAAATATCCTAAATAAACTGTCAAAAGTATGTAGCCAAAGTAAGAAATTAGTATCTTTCTATCTGCCAAATTATCCTTTCTAAATAGCATATTGTCAACCTTCCTTTTCACCATTTCCATTCAATCTATATTTCATACCCTTCCACTCAGGTAATTTGAATTTTTCATCCCACATAGTATTTTTCATACAAGGAATTACGACTTGCTTACCTTCATTTTTATTTAAGTAAGCTGCCCACCAACTAAAACTCGAATTGGATATAATCTGATGATGACCTTCCATAAGTAGTCGGAAATCTTCGATTGCTCTATTATCGGAATCATAATCAACATATTCTATATTAAAAGGAAAATCTTTAAACTCTTCTTTTGCCCAATCCAAATCCTCAGAAAAACAGTAAAATACTGGGTTATCCACTTTCTCAGCAATCCACTCCATTGCATTCTTAAAATAATCCTTTTCTAATGCAATACCGATTTTGACGTAATCTCCACGCCTGATATGTATAGTAACCGAATTTTTCTCTCTTCTGATTTCTTCGGCCACTTTTTTTGCCCCTTCAGAAAGCGGTATTTTAAAAGTAAACAGTCTCGTGATTTCTTTTCTGCAAGGATAAAACCAGGACTCATCTCCCCAGTTTCCCCTTAGATAGATATTTCCTTTTACTTTTTTGCAGTATTCAATGGGATCCTTTTCTTTCTTTAGCTCTTCTTCTGTAATCACTTTTGTAAACATTCCTATCGAGGAACGAAAAGCGATCTTATTAAATAAGGCACGATAAAAAATGTTTTTTTTAATCGGATAACTCAATCTTCTATCGAACGCGATGTTCATATTCATGATATCAGGATTTCTAAAAAACCAAGCTGTATCCTGAATTGCAGTATCAATATAAAGTTTATCACCTCGAGCTTTAGCAACTGTATAACCAAACGCATAAGAAAACAACTGATTGCCAAAGCCACCACTTAAATGTACAATAGTCACTTCTACTTCCTCGTTATTTATGTGATTTTTTTTAATCCAAAAAACTTTCTTTTAGTTTTTCTCAGCCAACTTATAAATGGATGGCTTTCAAATTTTTCCCATTTTGCCAGCCTATATTCATACAACTGCCCCCACATAGTATGCTTAGAACTTCTTCTAAATGCTTCCTCCGGTTCCTGGTCAAAAATATTTTTTAAAAATACCTCCAACTGGTTACTCTCTAATAATTGATATACCTCACTGTCTCGATTAAAAATTGGTTGTTTTGCTACTTCTAAATAGGTTTCTTCATTTTTTTCTATAGCTTTTATTCTTTCAATGACCTCTTCTATCTGTTCTTTTCCCTCACAGATTATCATTGCCTTTTCATTAAAATCCTTCTTAATATCAGAATCTCCATAATAGATGGGTATTGTTCCTGCCGCCCAGCCATCTATTATTTTTTCCGTTATATAACCTGAAAACTTAGTATTTTCAAATGCTAAGCTGAATCTATAATTCTCCTGAAATGCCTTTTTATCTGCTACCGGCTTTCCATCCGGAAGATTGTTTCTAAATCGACCACCGGAATCAACTGTCTTGTATTCACTTATCCTGTCATATAACCAATTTCTTATATCTCCCACGCCACCTCCGGAAGATACCACATAACTGCAAAATTTCTCTCTGTTTAAAAAATAATCATCCGGCCTTTCTGTTTTATGAATCGCTTCTTCCAAATCCTTTGTGTTAAGCAAACATAGGGGATATCTTAAATATCTGTCACCGAACTGCATTCTATCAAATCCGATGGCATAGTCATACAAATTAAAATCCGGAGTAAACGCCTCTCCAATAAACAAAATTCGAGGACACTTATATTTATAAAACTGATTACCAAAGGTTGAACAAATTACAAAATCCGGATTATCATTTGTTATTTCTACATCATAGTATTTACTCAGTATCTGATGAAATATATATTCTTCCGGAACAAAATCCTTCCAGAAATCCACATATCCTACTTTTACTTTCTTCATTTATTGTTTTCCTCTTCTATGATGGTACCTTCTTTACCATACCTTCCCAGGGAAAAAATATGAGCAAACTCATACCCTTTTGACAGAACCATGGCACCAACGGTTCCAGATGTTCTTCCCGCTATTAACCCATTACATTTTGATAACAAATATATACTTTTTAGATTATCCAATCCGATCTGATAAGGCTCTCTCTTTGTAAATTCTTCATCCAAATTTAAATAGGTTGATACTGATTTTAATCTCGGCTGGTCAATATATAGCAAATCATCGCCAAACTCATTTTTTAATGCATCCAAATTATTTTGATCCTCTGTTGCAACATATACCTTGTCACAAGCATAATCTTTTTTATATTTATTTACTTTTTCAATTATCATCTCCATTGTCGGCTGCACAGGATGATAATAAGGTTTCAACATAGTATAATCCGTTCCTCTCGCCAAAACACCTAACGTTCTACAATTCTTCGGAAATAGTCGTTTTTTTTCATCTTCTAAAATCTGTTTTACTTCTTCTTTAAAAGGCATATACTTTTCTGCCAGTTTTGCATAATAACTCACTAATTCTTTATTATATAAAAAATCTAATGAATCATTGGGACAATAGGGCGGAACATTACTCCATATATATCTGATGTTTTTTTCTTTTAATGCTTGGTTGACTGAAACTCCACATGGTTGATAAAAATACATTTCATATGAATTAACTATTCCGTGCTCTTCTTCTTTTTGAAAAACATTCCTATAGTTCTGCATATCCACGACAGGTATCAATTTATTTTGCAATGCATAATCTATCCATCCCAATTGATTAATATATAATGCAAAGAAACCAAGAGAAGGATTAATGCCCGGTATTCCAATCATAAGATATTTGCTGTGAAGAAGATTTTCTTTTTTTATCTTGTTTTCTATTTTTTTTAAATACCTAGAGTACTCTTTTTTGATTACCATCCTTTTTATCCTTATCTTTCTTGACTTACGCTTCCTTTTTCAACTTTATACACTATATCACATTTTTCTATCGTAGAAAGTCTATGCGCAATCATTATTATAGTTTTTGTACCTTGTAATCCCTCAATTGCATTCATAACTTCCTTTTCTGTTTTTGTATCTAAGGCTGATGTAGCCTCATCAAATACTAGAATTTCCGGATTATGATATAAAGCTCTCGCAATTCCTATTCTTTGTCTCTGTCCACCAGAAATACGAGTACCTCTTTCCCCTATTTTTGTTTCTATACCATTTTCCAATCCTTGAACAAATTCCAGTAACTGAGCCTCTTTTAAAGCGCTCATAATCTTTTCTATCTTAATATCTTTTTCCGGTACACCAAGTGCAATATTATTCTTGATACTATCATCAATTAAATATATACTCTGAGGTATATAACCTATTTGTCTTCTCCATCCCGGAAGATTAGTTTGAATGTCTACACCATCAACAAGCACTTTACCCTCCGTTGGTATTAATAGTCCTAAAATTATATCTGCTGTTGTGGTCTTTCCTTCTCCTGAAGGACCTATTAAAGCTATAGATTTTCCTTTTGGAACTACCATACTAATTTTATCTAAAATTTTTCTTTCCGTCTTGTCATATTTAAATGTCAAATTACTTAGTGAAACTTCTTCATTAAACTTCATTTTTTCATACGAGCCATCTAATAATAATTCTACAGTATTCAACTCATCCGCTTCTTTTACATCATCATATATCACATCAATAGCCGCTTTATGATACATAATTGTGTTAAAATAAGTATATAAAGAATTTACTGAGGGAATCAATTTTGTCGATGCTGCGACAAAAACGGTAAGTTGCGGGACTATTTCTAAATAATTTGGATTAAAAGCAATATTAAAGCCAAAATATAACATAATACCTACTATGCAAACTGTCTCAATTAAATATTTCGGAATCATACCTGAAAGATTGTATTTTCTACCTGTTTCCGCATGATCCATATATGTCTCTATATATTGGTCAATAAAAAACTTTTCATTACCAAGTATCTTAATTTCCTTAATACCCTCAAAACTTTGCTGTATATATTTCAAAATAGAACTAGATAACTGTTGATTTCGTCTTCCGTAATATCTTGTCTTTTTTTGAATAAAAAATAAAATGATACTTGCGCTTATTCCAAGAAAAGCAGCAACTACTAATGTCATTACTACGTTTGTTACAAATAAGGTAAGAATCAGTGATAAAGCCGTTAATCCATTTGAAATAATATTTAAGACATTCAGAATTATTTCATAAATCTGACCTGTGTCCTGATTCACTGCACGAATAAGTTCAGATGAATTTTTATTTAAAAAAAACTTATATGGCTGTTTCAAATAAGCTGTCATTAATTTTCGAGCCATATTACTTTTTACATTTGCTGAAAATTTATATAATGTATTATGCATGCAAATTAGATAAATTGTTTTAAAAATATAAATAAAAACTGTAATTCCTATTAAAATTAGTAAAATACTTTCTCTATCATTTTTTCCGGTATAATCAATAACAATTTTGCACCACATATTTTCTTGGTAATTATCATCGATGGCTAAATTTACAATCGGTAAAAGAATTGCAACGCCCAACAATTCTGCTATTGAACCGCCAATAATCATAATTAAAATAAAAATTAACTTTATTTTTTCTTTCTTTTCCAATAAGTACGATAATTTTTTAATCAAATTAGACATATTTTTCTCAATTCTTTCTTTATTACTCTTACATTTAGCAGATAAATAACCCATTATCTCTTTGCTATTTTATCACATATTCTTTTATCTTCGCAACTTACTGTCTTGAATAAGATGACATTATATAAAACTCTATCCTCTATTTTATTTATATTTCTATATCATAATATCTAACCACGAGATTTTTTTGGTGAAAAGAGTCCTATTTCCATGCTTATTAAGTAATGCGTAAATAGAAATTTATGATTATTTTACGCTTCAAAAAAGGGCGTCGCCACTTCCGCAACAACGCCCTTTCATCATTCAAAAATTTAACCTTACGCTTTTCCTACAGAACCGAAAAGTTCCATTTTCTCTTTAACAGTAGCTTTGATAGCTTCTGCACCGGGAGCAAGGAGCTTACGAGGGTCAAATCCTTTACCCTGCTGATCCTTACCAGCTTCGATGTATTCACGTGTAGCTGCTGCGAAAGACAACTGGCATTCTGTATTTACGTTGATCTTGGAAACACCAAGGTCGATAGCTTTTTTGATCATATCAGCGGGGATACCTGTACCACCGTGAAGAACCAAAGGCATATCTCCTGTCAATTTCTGGATTGCATCAAGTGTTTCGAAAGAAAGACCTGCCCAGTTTTCAGGATATTTTCCGTGGATGTTACCGATACCTGCTGCAAGGAAGTCGATACCAAGGTCAGCGATCATCTTGCACTGTTCGGGATCTGCACATTCACCCATACCTACAACACCGTCTTCTTCACCACCGATAGAACCAACTTCAGCTTCGATAGAGATTCCTCTCTTGTGAGCTTCTGCAACGAGTTCTTTGGTCTTTTCTACGTTCTCTTCGATAGGGAAGTGAGAACCGTCGAACATGATGGAAGAGAAACCTGCATCCATACATTTGTAGCAGTGTTCGTATGAACCGTGATCCAAGTGAAGAGCTACGGGAACTGTGATGTTGAGTTCTTCGATCATACCCTTAACCATACCTACAACAGTCTTGTAACCTGTCATGTATTTTCCTGCACCTTCAGATACACCGAGGATAACCGGTGAATTCAATTCCTGTGCTGTTAATAAGATAGATTTTGTCCACTCAAGGTTGTTGATGTTGAACTGACCAACTGCATAGTGGCCTGCTTTTGCTTTTTTGAGCATTTCTGCTGCTGATACTAAAGCCATTTTAATTACCTCCGTTTAAATATAATTTGAAATCATATAACTCATGAACTTACATGATTTCTTTTTTATAACAAGGGATTTTTCTGATGAAAATTCCTCATTGCCATCGTTACAATGATACCATATTTGTCTTAAAAATCAAATATAGAAATGCGAAAAACTATTTTTCGATATTCCTACCTACCAAATCGTCCTGCCGCCATCCAGAACCACCGTTGCCCCGGTCATATAAGAGCTTGCTTCCGACAACATATAAAGCACTGTACAGACATATTCATCCGGATTGGACATTCTTCCCATAGGAATCAGATTAGATAATTTCTTTACAAACTCCTCATCCTGTCCGTTCAATAAACTTGCGGGGCACAATGTATTTACACGAACGCCTTTCTGCGCCCAATACACTGCCAAATATTTCGTCAATCCCATGATTCCGTGCTTTACCACAGAATAAGAAACCGGTTTAATTATCTGTTCTTCTTCCGGAATACCTTCCTTCCGATATACCCTCTGATCCGGAGAAATAATTCCGTAATCGGAGGAAATATTGATGATTACCCCCTTATTTTGCTCCTCCATTACCTTCCCGAAAACCTGGGCACAAAGCATTGCTCCGGTAAGACCCACGGCAATATCCGCATTCCAAATATCCACCGGAAATTCCGGAAACTGCGTTGCATTTAAGTTTTTTGAACCACCTTCCACCTTGGGATTATTAGCCGCATTATTGATTAACGCATCAATATGACCATACTTTTCCAAAAGAACATCGCGGATTTTCATCAGTTCTTCCTTCTTTGTAATATCCGTCACAAAGGTTTCTACCGGATGGTCACCGTATGTTTCCTGCAATGCATTTTTCACTCTTTCCATTCCGGCAGGCACAATGTCCAAAAGCACGGGAATTCCCTCGCCTTCCATAACCGCTTCCGCATGTTTCATGCCAATCAGCCCGCCTCCGCCGGTAATAATACACACTTTTCCTTTTAAACTAAATCGTTCCATGTATTCGCTTTTCATAATGTTATTACCTTTCTCTCCTTAGCGGCCTGTTTTCCTGCCAAGGCAATCTTCAATCCCTTCACACCCTCTTCCAAGGGTATTTCCGTTTCTGTGCCTCCCTTAACAGACTTAACAAAGCTTTCCAATTCCTTAATAAACATATCATTTCTTGCAAAATCCGGATAGGTTTCCACAACCGGTGCATCATCGCCAAGAATCAGAACTACTTCCGCTTTATTGAAATCTAATTCGATTCTTCCCTTTTCGCCTACTACCACAAAACGATGTACCGGTGGATATTGCAAGAAATCCGTGCGGGAAGTAACCGTTACCGAAGCTCCCTTATACTCTGTCTGATAGGACAGAACCGCATGGTCTTCCACATCGATTTTTAAACTACTGTGGGTTCCGCATATTCCAAACACTTCTTTTGGCATACCAAAAATCCATTGCAAAAGGTCAATATCATGAATCTGCAGATTTAGGACCGGTCCGCCACCCATATCTTTTCTTGCCATGTAAGTGGTACTGTAGTCTTCGTAGGTATGCATGGTCACTAACCGTTCACAAAAAGCCGCATCCACAGAAATGAGCTTTCCAAGAACATCCTCATTCAAATAGTGTCGCAACCTTTCCACGCAAACATGATACCGATTCTGGTATCCCATGAAAACCTTGCACCCGTTTTTCTTTGTAAGGGAAAGTAATTCTTCCACGCCTTCCAAAGAATCCGAAACCGGTTTTTCCAAGAAAATATGACAACCAGCCTTTGCTGCTGCCAAAGCACATTCCATATGTTTTGCCGTGATGTTCGTCACAAAGACAATATCCGGCTTTTGCGACAAGGCTTCATCCAAATCTCCATAGCACTGAATGGAAAACTCTTCTTCCAGTTGCACTCCGTCCCGAATCTGCATCGTATCAGAAAAGGTATGTTGCAGCCTCCGAACGCGATACGCCAATAACTCTACCGTATCTCCATACAATCTTCTTATATTTCGAACATGCCTTTGCCCGATACTTCCAAGACCAATCATCAATATTTTCAATCTTTATACCTCATCCGGTTTATATTCTTCGTAATTTGCTTTTAAGTATTCATAAATAGAAGAGCCTTTTCTCTCCTGATAATATTCCAAATACTCCAAATCTTTAAGCGCATCTATATCAATACCTCCCGGCACGATATAACCAATCATCTTATCTCCGTGAAGCAAACCACTTTTTACAATAAATTCCGTACGCAAGACATCGACATAACCGTCCGGAATATATACATCCGGAAATGCCTGCCTGGGATTGTTTGCTTCGTCCAATGTCAATCCCTTGGGAATACAGCTAAAATATCCCTCTTCCGACCGATGAAACCATTTATACGGTGTATTGGACGCCAGATGTCCGGAACGCAAGCTGGTCGCCGTAGCATCCCCCTTCATTTGTGCAATGGCTTCTTCCATTACCTCTTTTTCTCTGAGCGGATAAGTCGGTCTCACATGAACAAAATACTCCGGTACACCGCCCTCATTTTCATAGAGCCAATTTATCACATGTTCCATAAATTCAATATCTGTCGATGTATCTGTGGATATTTCCGCAGGACGCAGGAACGGAGTTTCCGCTCCATAACTCCGGGCAATCTTTGCATATTCTTCCGAGTCTGTGGAAACAATAATTCTCTCGATAGTTTCACACCGTTTCGCAGCCGCAATGGAATACGCAATCATCGGGTATCCGTTCAGACAACGGATATTTTTATTTTTCACGCCCTTCGAGCCGCTTCTGGCGGGGATAATCGCCACCACCTGGCCCTTATTTATGTGGTTTAAAATGTCCTGGTTCATTTCTGCCTCCGCAATCCTTACCGTTATTTTCTTCGATTGGTATCCGTCAACTTCCTATTTTCCGGTGGTGAGATACTCCTCCAGTTCGCTGATAGCGGTATCCTCATCTTCGCCGTCCGCTACGATGGTAATCTCTTTTCCTTTATTGACGCCCATATTCATCATGCCCATGATGCTTTTGGCATTCACCTTTTTTCCTTCCGCCTGAAGATATACGGAACTGGAAAATTTGCAGGCACGCTGAACCAATACGGCGATTACGCCTGCGTCAAGCCCGTCTGTCAATCCAATGGTAACTGTTTTTTCTTTCATCCTACTTCCCTTTCTTACAAATGATTTCTGCTACCCGTAACATCTTCAAGTTCTTTGTGTACCCCAAAATACCTTCTAATTCTCTCTTGTTTTCTCTGCCAGCTCCGAAAGCTTTCGCAGACGGTGATTCACCCCGGATTTTCCCACGGGGGGATCCAATAAGCCGCCCAAATCCTTCAGCGGTGCATCCGGATTCTCCAACCGGACCTCTGCCATTTCCCGGAGATTATCCGGCAAGCGGTGGAATCCGTAGTGGTCCCGCAGATACAAAATATCTTCGATCTGCCGCGTGGACGCGTTAATCGTCTTGGCAATGTTGGCCGTTTCGCAATTGACCCGGCGATTCACGCTGCCACGCACTTCCTTCACGATTCGCGTATTTTCCAAATTCATCAGCGCAACGTGGGCGCCCATGATATTAAGCAAATCCACGATGGCCTCGCCTTCCTTAATATATACCACGAAATATTTTTTCCGCGGCGTTATCTTAGCGTCGATGGAGAAATCTGCCAAAATCCCCTGAATCTGCTGTGCCTGCAGAACGGACGACGCCAAAAATTCCAAATGATAGCTTTTGTCCGGGTCACTCATGGAACCGATGCACTGAAAGGTTCCCCTGAGAAACGCCCTTTTACAACAGGCATTTTTAATCAGGAGCCCGGATGCCTGCCGTTCCTTTACTTCCTCATATTTCACCGATTGCAGGACCTTATCTGCCTGCTCCGCCTCCAGCACAATGCAAAATGCCTTGTCCCTGGCAACTCGCATGGACTCCGTCTCTCCCGCAACCGAATATATATTATAAGTTTTTTTCAGCAAAGTAAAGACTTTCCGGATTACGGTTTCATTTTCCGTCCGGAAGAGAAAGCCTCCCTCCGGCCGCCGCTCCCCGATGTTAATCACATAGGAGGCCATTTCCGCCAACTGACAGTGCCGGGACTGGCTCATGTGCTTTTCAATTTCTTCCTTTACCTGCAAAGAAAAAGATACTTTTTGCTCACCCATAGGAATTCCTTTACACAATTTTTTCATCCCGGTGTGAAATGGTTACTCCGTATTTGCCGTTCTCTTTGAACCGGGCAAACAGCTCATTGGCCAATGTCACACTTCGATGCTTTCCGCCGGTACAACCGATACCGATGACCAGCTGATGCTTTCCTTCTTTCACATAGTTGGGAATCAAAAACAGCAGCATATCAAAGAGCCTTGTCAAAAACTCCTCCGACTCCGGAAAGCTCATGACATAGTCCTGTACCGGTTTGTTATTCCCCGTCAGGTTTTTCAATTCATCGATATAAAACGGATTGGGCAAAAACCGCACATCATAAACCAAATCCGCATCCGCCGGCATTCCGTGCTTAAATCCGAAGGATACGATACGAATCATGATATTGCTGTATTCTTCGTTCAGAACAAAAATCTTGTCCAATTCTTCCTTCAAAACCCGGGTCAAAAGGTCCGATGTATCAAAGACATAATCTGCCTTTTTCTTAATCTTCTCCAGTATCGCCCGCTCTTTCCGGATTCCTTCCTCCACGCTGCCCTCCATGGACAACGGGTGCATTCTCCGGCTCTCCTTATAACGCTTCATCAAAACCTTTTCGCTGGCATCCATAAAGAGAATTTCGTAGGAATAACCGTTCTTTTTCATTCGGTCCAGGATGATTTCCGCTTCCTCGAAATTCTGATCCGCCCGTACGTCCAGCCCCAAAGCCACCTTAGAAATCTCACAGTTGGGCGTGGCAATCAACTCCACAAATTTGTCAATCAGAGGAACCGGCAGATTATCCACACAGTAATAACCGGCATCTTCCAACATCTTCATTGCCGTCCTTTTTCCGCCGCCGCTCATTCCCGTAATAATGACAAAACGCATTTTTTTCTCCTTCGCTACAACACAATCACTTCCGGCTCTAACCGAACCTGAAACTCTTCATATACTTTATCACTGACATCCTGCATCAGCTTCTTTACGTCTGCTGCCGAAGCCTTTCCGGCATTGATTACAAAGCCCGCGTGCTTTTCCGAAACCATGGCACCGCCCACGCGGTATCCTTTGAGGCCCGCATCCATAATCAGCTTCCCGGCAAAATGCCCCTCCGGCCGTTTAAAGGTACTTCCGGCACTGGGGTATTCCAGCGGCTGCTTTTCCATGCGCTGACGCTTATACTCTTCCGTCTTCGCCGCAATTTCTTCCTTGTCACCCTCCGGCAAATGAATCTCTGCGGACAAAACAATCTCCCCGGTGCGTTTAAACCGGCTGCTCCGATAGCCCAGCTCCATATCTTCCGCTTCCACCACCAGGATTTCTCCGCCTGGCGTCAGGACTTCCACTCGTCTTACAATCTGTTTCATTTCCCCGCCGTACGCCCCGGCATTCATCACCATGGCACCGCCCAGGGTCCCCGGTATTCCGGATGCAAATTCCATTCCGGCCAGACCGTTTTGCAGGGCAAAATGCGCCACGCCGGACAACATGGCCCCTGCGCCGGCATAAATCACCTTATCCGCGCTGCCGCCGGCAAGCTTTGTCTCCGAAAACTCTCCCCGCAGCTTTATCATAATACCGTCATAGCCTTCATCCGCCACCAGCAGATTGCTCCCGTTTCCGAGAATAAAATACTTCACATCCTGCTGCCGGGCATAGGAAATCAGGGCCGCCAGCTCTTGTTTCGTCTCCGCAATTACCAGAAAACGTGCATTTCCGCCAATGCGAAAGGTCGTATGCTTTTTCATCGGTTCATCCGCAAATACGCGTTTCTCGTCCAGTAATCCGGTTAAAAACTCTAACATTACTTCTTGCCCTTCTTTGTCTATCATCTTCACTTTACATTTATTATCCCAGCACCAACTTTGCTGCGCCGTAGATTCCCGCATCATTTCCCAGGGTTGCCAATGCGAATTCTGCATTTGCACAGCCGTGGAACACCTTTGCCTCATAAGGCGCTTTGATATAATCCATAAGCACCGGGCCGGCCTTGGAAACGCCGCCGCCGATTACGAATACTTCCGGGTTTACCACGCAGGCTACTGCTGCCAAACCTCTTCCCAAGTACTCACCAAACTGTCTTGCGATTTCCATCGCTACTTCATCTTTTTCTTTTACTGCATCAAATACCACCTTGGCATTGATATCCTTGCCGCGAAGAGAACTTTCCTTATCGTCCATGGCAAGTCTTCTGCGGGCAAGTCTTGCGATTCCGGTTGCAGAAGCGTACTGCTCCAGACATCCGCATTTACCGCATCCGCATACTTCCGGTTCGGTATCGTCAAGGTGAATGTGTCCGATTTCTCCGCCGGCACCGGTTGCACCCGTAAGGATTTTTCCGTTTACGATAATACCGCCGCCAACGCCGGTACCAAGGGTAACTGCCACAATGTTGTCATGTCCCTGGCCGCCGCCCTTCCACATTTCACCAAGGGCCGCCACATTGGCATCGTTACCGGCTTCTACCGCGATTCCGTCCAAAAGGGCAGTCATCTCTTCTTTAATGGAGAATACGCCCCAGCCAAGATTTGCCGCCTTATAAATCACACCTTCGCTGTCCACCGGCCCCGGAACTCCGATTCCTACGCCGATGACTTCTTCCTTCGCAAATCCCTTCGCGTTCATTTTCTCCTTGATGGAAGCTGCAATGTCCGGCAAAATAAGCTTTCCGCTGTCCTCTTTTCTGGTGGGAATTTCCCATTTTTCCAAAACTTCTCCTTCAGGATTGAACAATCCCATTTTAACGGTAGTTCCGCCTAAATCCACGCCAAATACATATTTACTCATTTCCTTATCCTCTTTTCTGTTTGGTTTTCCATGTATGATTTTTTATGCTATATTACCACGATTTCTTATTCTTCGTCCTTTTGCAGAGATGCCTGAACGCGCTTATACAGTTCCTGCGCCGCATTGTATCCCATCTTCTTTTGACGGTGGTTAACGGCTGCCGCCTCACAGATAATCGCCAGATTTCGGCCGGGACGGATGGGCAGGGTGTGACATACCACCTTATTTCCAAGATATTCCGTATACTCCTCTTCCATGCCGAGGCGGTCGTATTCTTTTTCCTTGGACCACTCTTCCAGCTTGATAACCAGGTCGATTTCCTGGTCTTCCTTAACACTGGATACACCAAAGAGTGTCTTCATGTCCACAATACCGATACCGCGAAGTTCGATGAAATGCTTGGTTACCGTAGGTGCCTTACCAATCAGCGTCTCCTCACTGACCTTACGGATTTCTACCACGTCATCCGTAACCAAACGATGTCCTCTCTTGATCAGTTCCAATGCCGCCTCGCTCTTACCGATGCCGCTCTCGCCGGTGATTAAAACACCTTCGCCGTATACGTCCACCAATACACCGTGAACCGTAATACAGGGTGCCAGTTTTACATTGAGCCAACGGATAACTTCCGCCATAAATGCAGAGGTTGCCTTCGATGTGCTAAGAAGGGGAATCCCATGCTTTTTGGCGATTTCCAAAAAGAGCGGATCCGGCACCAAATCCCTGCAAAATACAATTCCGGGGGTGGGATGATTTAAGAGCTCCTCATAAATCTCCAGCTTCCGGGCCTCTTCCAGACTCTCCATATACGTATATTCCACAAACCCCACAATCTGCAGTCGTGTAGATTCGTAATGCTCAAAATAACCCGCCATCTGAAGCGCCGGACGGTTAATATCCGGTTGTGTAATCTTTATATTTGTAATATCAATTTCCGGGGTCAGATTCGTTAGCTTCATCTTATCGATGATTCTTTGTAAACTGATGCTTGCCATATCCTTCTCTCCTTTTGTTTTTCAAATTAACTCCATTTTTCATTATAACAAATCCCACAATTTATTCAATTAAATCGTGGGATTTGGGTGAAAATTATTGCTTTTTTGAGCATATTACTCTACTATAATGTCAGCAAACAGTAACTTTACTCTTGCTAATTTTTTAATTAAATCTACGGATATAAACATTTTACAAAGGAGATCATTTATGAAAAAGAAATTATTAAGTATTTTAATCGTAACCCTGTCTGTTCTTAGTTTAACCGCCTGCACGGACCGAGAAGAAGAATTGGATGATATGCTGGACGAATGCATGGATTATGCGGAAGAAGGCGATGGTGCCATGGCCAAAGAATTATATGACGAAGCCATGGATTATGCGGATGAATATGATTTGGAAATAGATGAAGATGATTTGGAAGAGTTAGAAGATGAACTGGCCATGTGTGACCTTCGACTTTTGGATACCATCAGAACCGCCGTTTTGACCTCGGCACTGGACCCTTCCACCGTGAATGACGATGCCAGCGCGGAACTTATAGATGAAATTTTTTACGGCGACGGGGAAGAATATGAACTGACGGATTTAGACGAATACGCAGATACCCTTTTTGTTTCCCGGATTTGTGATGTCATGGGCGTTGAAAGTATCGACGAGATTTTAGACGGTATCGTAAGCGAAGAGGATGCCGATATCCGCATCCAAAGTACGGGACAGTATAATGTAGCAGTTTGGCTGGAAGGAACGGATTTGATAGTACAATAAAACAAAGCGGGCGTATGACGCCCGCTTTGTTATTCCTGCTTTGTCCTATCGGCGCTGCCATCTTTATCCGAAAGTGATGCGTCCGGCGCGCCCTTCTTCTCTGCAAAAAACCGCTGCACTTCTTCGGCTGCGTTCCGGGGAAGCTGTGCCTGCTCCATCAGCGTCTCCACATCCGCCGACTGAATTTCCTCCAAGGAGGCAAATCCCTTCATCAGCGCCCGGCGTCTCGTAGGCCCGATTCCCGGGATGTCATCCAACACGGAATGCACCTGCTCTCTGGTCCGTAAAGACCGGTGATACTCAATGGCAAACCGGTGCGCCTCATCCTGAATCCTTGTAATCAGCTTAAATCCTTCGCTCCTATGGTCGATGGGGAGTTCTTTATTCTCAAAATACAGTCCCCGGGTCCTGTGGTGGTCATCCTTTACCATACCGCACACCGGAATGTTGATGCCCAGCTCCTCCAAAACCGTCAGCGCAATATTGACCTGTCCTTTTCCGCCGTCCATCAGAAGCAAATCCGGAAATACTGTAAATTTCTTTCCCTCTTCCCGGCCGCTCTGCTCCTTCAACCCATGGGTAAACCGTCTTGTCAAAACCTCTTTCATGCAGGCATAATCATCCGGCCCTGCAACGCTTTTGATTTTGAATTTCCGGTAATCACTTTTCTTGGCCTTGCCGTTTTCGTAAACCACCATGGAACCTACATTCTCAAATCCGCTGATATTGGATATATCAAAGGCTTCCATCCGGCAGATTCCTTCCAGCCCCAAAAGAGTCTCAATTTCTCTTACCGCGCCGGTAGTCCGCATCTGCTCCCGCTGGATTTTTTCCTTATCCTGAGATAAAACCAAGGAGGCATTTTTTGCCGCCAGCTCCACCAGTTTTTCCTTCTGTCCCTTTCGCGGCACCCGTAGATAGACGCGGCTTCCCTTTTTTTCGCTAAGCCAGCGGGTAATGATTTCATCCTCCGATGTATTTTCCTGCAGCATAATTTCTCTGGGGATAAAGGGCGTCCCGGCGTAAAACTGCTTCATGAAACTACCGAGAATTTCCCCTTCCGTCTCACTTTCCGCATGGGTCATATAATAATGCTCCCGGCCCACCATCCGGCCGCTTCGCACAAAGAAAATTTGCACTACCACGTCCTTATCGTCCCGGGCCATGGCGATAATATCCTTATCCTCCTGGGCGCTGTCTTCGATTTTCTGTTTCTGGGATACGGCAATAACGCTCTCCAGCAAATCCCGGTAACGGATGGCCTCTTCAAATTCCATCGCCTCAGATGCGGCCTGCATTTTTTCCTTCAGTTCCTTCTGTATCCCGCTGTAATTCCCGTTCAAAAAATCCAGTGCCTGCTTTAAATGTTGCCCGTATTCTTCCCCGGATACCTTCCCCTGGCAGGGGGCCAGGCACTGTCCGATGTGGTAATTCAGGCAAGGACGGTCCGTACATTTTTCTCCGTTTAACGCACGCTTGCAGGTCCTGAGGCAATACAGCTTATTAATCAAATCCACCGTATCCTTTACCGCAGCCGCGCTGGTATAGGGACCGAAATATTTGGCCTTGTCCTTCTTCATCTCCCGGGAAAAAATCACCCGGGGATATTCCTCCCACATGGTCACTTTGATGTACGGATAGGTTTTATCGTCCATCAGCATGGTGTTGTACTTGGGCCGGTGCTCCTTGATTAAATTGTTTTCCAGCACCAGGGCCTCCAACTCCGAATCCGTTACAATGTATTCAAAACGGTTAATCAGGCTCACCATTTTGTCAATCTTCGGTCCGCGGTTTATCTTCTCGCGAAAATAAGACCGCACTCTGTTTTTCAGATTTACGGCCTTACCTACATAGATTATCGTATCCTTTTCATCATGCATCAGATAAACGCCCGGTTTATCCGGCAATTTTTTCAGCTCTTCGCTGATGTCAAAATGCGTTGCTTTTTCCATAGCGCAGGCTTATTCCTCATCCTCTTCCTGCCGATAAATCCGCTGTTTTAAAATCTCGGAAAATTCATTCTCTGCAGGATTTTTATCTGTTTCTTTTGCTTCTGCGTTGGGCGCAGTTTCTGCCGCGCGGGCTTCCGGTGTTTTCGGTGCTTCTGCTGCCGCGCAGGCTTCCGTTGCTTCCGATGCTTCTTCTGCCGCGCAGGCTTCCGGTGTTTCCGGTGCTTCTTCTGCCGCGCGGGCTTCCGGTGCTTCCGGCTCTGCCTCTGCCACCGGGGCGTTTTCCCAAGGCAGGCGCTCATCATCCTTTTTCATCACCGGGGAAGACAGGGTAAGGGTCACTCCTTCCGCCTCATGAACTACTGCAGATTCTGCAGCGGTTGCATTGGCCGCCTCCCGTTCCTCTCGGAGGCTCTTTAAGCTTTCTTCCCCTTTGTTTTTCTCCGGCAGGGGAAGACCTTTTTCCCGGCAGAAAATTTCCATAAATTCCCGGCCCGTAATGGTCTCCTTTGCAATTAGGTAATCCGCAATTTTATCCATTACATCTCGATTTGCCTGCAAAAGCTCTTTCGCCTCTTTATAGCTGTCCTTCAAAATCTTGAGAACTTCTTCGTCCACCGCCGTTGCCGTCTCGTCCGAACAGTTCATCACGGATCTTCTGTCCAGGTACTGGCTTTCCATGGTCTCTAAGCCCATCATTCCAAATCGTTTGCTCATACCGAACCGGGTCACCATGGCTCTGGCAATCCGGGTTGCTTTTTCAATATCATTGGCCGCACCGGTGGTTACCGTATCAAATACCAGCTCTTCCGCCGCACGTCCGCCAAGAAGACTCACCAGTTCTGCCCGAAGTTCGGATTCCGTCTGGGTAAATTTCTCCTCCTCCGGATAACTGAGCACATACCCCAGGGTTCCCCTGGTTCTGGGCACAATGGTAATTTTCTGTACCGGCTCGGAATGCTTTTGAAGCGCACTGATTAAAGCATGACCCACTTCGTGGTAGGATACGATTTTCCGCTCCTTGGGAGAAAGCAGTTTATCCTTTTTCTCTTTTCCCATGCTGACCAGTTCAACCGCTTCCAGCAAATCCTTCTGGCATACGTATTCCCGCTTATTTTTTACCGCAAGAATCGCAGCTTCGTTAATCATATTGGCAAGGTCCGAACCCACAGCACCTACCGTAGCAAGGGCAATGGCGTCCAAATCCACCGTCTCATCCATTTTTACATTCTTGGCGTGAACCTTTAAAATCTCCACGCGGCCTTTTAAATCCGGCTCTTCCACATTTATCCGACGGTCAAAACGGCCCGGACGCAAAAGTGCCTTGTCCAAAACCTCTGGGCGGTTGGTAGCAGCCAGAAGGATAATACCCTTTTTGGCATCAAATCCATCCATCTCCGAAAGCAGCTGGTTTAAGGTCTGCTCCCGTTCTTCATTGCCGCCGCCGTACTTGGAATCACGGCTTCGTCCGATGGCATCAATCTCATCAATAAAAATAATACAGGGTGCATTTTTTTCGGCTTCCTTAAACAAATCCCGAACTCTGGAGGCACCCACGCCCACGTACAATTCCACAAAATCCGAACCTGCAAGGGAAAAGAACGGAACGCCCGCTTCCCCGGCCACCGCCTTTGCAAGCAGGGTTTTACCCGTACCGGGAGGGCCCACGAGAAGCGCTCCCTTCGGAAGCTTTGCACCGATTTTGGTATATTTTTCCGGATTATGCAAAAAGTCTACCACTTCCACCAGGGACTCCTTTGCCTCATCCTCTCCGGCAACATCCTTAAACGTAACGCCGGTTTTCTCTCCGCCATGCATCTTGGCATTGGTCTTTCCCACGCCCATGCCAAAGCCGCCGCCTTTGGAAATCTTACGGAATAAGAAACTGAGCAGAACCCACATCAGCACAATAGGCAAAATATAGGTCAAGAAAATCGATAAAATCACACCAGAGCCGTCTTCCACCTCACTGCTGAATTCCACGCCGTATTCCAAAAGACGGGGAATAAGCGTTTCCGGCTCTTCCGCAAGACCCGTATAATAGGTGTACTCTGCAGAGCGGCCCACCTGGGTAATGTCATCGACCTGCTCGGACTTCGTATAAATTAGAATCCGGTCTGACTGAAGCACTACTTCCTCTACACCTCCGGTCTCCAATAACCGGAGAAATTCCGTATAGGTCAACTCTTCCGTATATTTGGAAGAAGCCAGATTCATGAGTATACTGATACCCAAAAATGCCAGCACGGAGAAAACCAGGAAAAATACCATCCCTGACTTCTTCGGCGGTTTATTATCATTATTATCATTGTTGCCGGATGAATTGGACTGATTTTTCTCGTCCTTTGCATCATTCTTTTCTTCTTCATCCAAGTTCCAATTAAATTCGCTTGCCATACAATCCTCCCTCATTTCACTAATTTATTATTATATATAGCGTACCTGTTTTTCGCAAGGGCGTTGTTGTTAAAAGAGTGTGAATTTGGGCTTTTCAAACGTGGAAATTTCTGTATAATATGGTTGATAATGAGAGGTTTTTGAAATGAAAAAATTAACCGAGGGCAATCCCCTGACTTTACTGATTACATTTGCCATCCCGATTCTTTTGGGAAATATATTCCAGCAGCTCTACAGCATGGTGGATATTATTATTGTGAGCAAAACTCTCGGAACCACGGCGCTGGCCGGCGTAGGCGCCACCCAGTCCATCTCCGGTCTCATTATCGGTTTTACCTTCGGAATCAACAGCGGTTTTACTATTCTGACCGCGCAGTACTACGGCGCCGGAAAAATAAAAGAAATGAAGCGTACGGTGGCCGCAACTTTGGTTTTATCCCTTGCAATCACAATCTTCCTATCCGTGGCCAGCCTGTATTTCATCGAAGATATTTTTGTCTTCATGAACACGCCCCGGCACCTGATTCCCATTGCGGTATCTTATATCTCCGTTATTTTTTACGGCATGATTTTTTCCACCTTATACAATATGTTTGCAGCCATTTTGCGTGCCATCGGAAACAGCGTTGCACCCCTTTTATTCTTAGTAATTTCCGCTGTATTAAACATTGGCTTGGATTATTTGTTTGTCTGCGTTCTCCCCTTCGGTGTGGAAGGCGCTGCCTACGCAACCGTGCTTTCCCAGGCAATTTCCGCTCTGCTTTGTTTTCTCTACATCATAAAAAAATGCCCGGAACTTCACATTTCCCGGGAGGATTTTGACTTTGGATGGTCTCTTACGGGAAAAATGCTTTCCACCGGACTTTCCATGGCCATGATGTATTCCATTGTTTCCATCGGCTCTGTTATCCTGCAAAGCGGAATCAACGGACTGGGGGAGACTACCATCGCCGCCCACACTACCGCCCGGAAACTTCTGGAAATGCTGATGATGCCGCTGACCACCGTCTCGGCTTCCGTTTCCACTTTTTCCGGACAAAATTACGGCGCCGGTCTTTATGACCGGGTTCATAAAGGCGTAAAAAGCGGGTTTTTACTGGGCTTTGCCTGGAGCACCTTAGCTACCCTGATTGTCATTTTCTTCGCCGAACCTTTGATTGTTCTGATTGGGGAAGAGACCGACGAAGGGCTGATTCGCCTTGCCTCCCGGTATCTTCATATCAGCGTTCCCTTTTTCTACGGACTCACGGTGTTGGTGGTCCTTCGAAATGTACTGCAGGGAATGGGACGCCGGATTTTACCGCTTTTTGTCAGCGGCACCGAGCTCTTCGGAAAAGTACTGGCCATCCGCTTTTTGGTTCCCCGCTACGCTTACACCGGTGTCTGCATAACAGAGCCCATCATCTGGGTTGCGGACGCCGCTTTGGTACTTCTCTACTATCTCATCCTGCGCAGGAAACTGCGTCAGCAAGTATTATAACAGCGCTTCTAACTTATGGCGGGCCGTTTCATAATCCGTAAACAAAATTCCACGGATTCCCAAGGCTTCTGCGGCCCGGATATTATCCTCGCGGTCATCCAGAAATACGCACTCCTCCGGGTTCAAGCCGTAGGTCTCCAGCAGTTTTTTGTAAATGGCAGGGTCTGGCTTCGCCATTTTTACAAATCCCGACACCACCTTGCCGTCCACTTCCTCCAGGAAGTCAAATTTTTCTTTCTCGTGTTTTTCAAAGAGACTTTTTGGATAATTGGACAAAAGATAGACCTTCCTGCCGGCCTCCTTCAATTCGTGAATCCAACCCTTTGCATAAGGGTAAGATTCCACAATATCCACAAGGTTATCAAAAAAAAGTTGGGTTTCTCTGTCAAAGCCCGGCAAATTTTGTCGCATTTTTGCAATCACCTCTTCTTCTTTTTGGATTCCCAGGTCCAATTCATTCCAAAGGGGGCTCATGACCAGCTCTTTTCCCAAAATCGCCGCGGTCTCGTCGGAAAATCCCAAATCCTTCATCAAAGCCTTCCAACGAAAATCCACCAGCACCATACCCACGTCAAAAATCACATTTTTTATCATCTTTTTTTCTCCAAAAATTTTTCATAAAATTTCCTTATTCCAAATTCAAAATCTATGGTATCATAAACCCTTGGGGAATACTATAACGAAAATATTACCAAGGGAGTTTTGTCATGCCCGGATTTAATACACACTATTTTTTCGGAACACAGTGCATCGAAGAATCGGACCCTTCCGAAGTTCTGCTGTGTTGTAAAAAGCATAAAAATGCATTTGCCCTGGGACTTCAGGGCCCGGATATTTTTTTCTATTTTGCGGCAGCAGGATTTAGTCGCGGAAAAAATCTGGGTTCTCTTTTGCATGTGGAAGATACCGGCCTGTTTTTCCAAAACATGTGGCGGTATCTGCGCTACCATGCCCCCAAAGGAGAACGCAGCATTTGCACGGCATATCTGGCAGGATTTCTGGGCCATTATACCCTGGACTGCATGGTGCATCCCTTTATTTATGCCCGTACGGACTATGCCCACCGGGATGCTTCCTACTTCGGACAGCATGTTTTCCTGGAGTCGGACATTGACGTTCTTCTTTTGGAAAAATATACCGGGAAAAAACCTTCCCAGTTCAACCAGGCGGGGCTGGTATACCTTACGCCCTGCGCGGCAAAAATCCTTGCAAAAATGTTGCACTACGCCGTATCCAAAACTTACGGGCCTTCCTTTTCCTCCCGCCTGCAAATGTATATTGCCTTAAAGATTATGCCCATTGACGGTTTCCTTCTAAAGGATCACCACGGGTGCAAAAAGGCCTGGATCCGGAAGCTGGAAAATTATATTCCGGGATTTCCCCTGGTTTCTCCGCTGATTGCCAGCGATACCATGATTTTCAAACGGGATCCGTTTAACTATCACCATGAAAAATGGCAGAATCCCTGGGACCCTGCCGATGTGTGCTGTCTTGATTTTTTTGATTTATACGAAGGATCCAAAACCCTCTACAAAGAGCGGCTTAGCGTTTTAAACCGGGCCTTGGTGGACGGTTCTCCCTGGTCCCGCAAAGCTTTTTTCCAGGCCGTCGGAAATTATTCTTATCACAGCGGGCTGGACTGTGAAGAGGAAAAACGTCGCAAGGTCTGAGCTTAAGACCTTGTCTTCATCTCCTCAAGGAAGTGAAGTGCCAGCGGCAGAGACAGCAGGAAGGTGCACACATCTGCCAACGGCTGCGCATAGAAGATTCCCTCTATGGCAAAATAACGCGGCAAAAGGAGAATCAACGGAATAAAAAACAATCCCTGCCTTGCCGCCGCCGTTACCGAGGCGGAGAACGCCCGTCCCACAGACTGAAGCATCATATTGGCCATAATAATCCAGGCGCCCAGAGGAAATGTTACGCATTGAAACCGAAGCGCCCGGGTACCCACTTCTACTACCGCCGGATCATTTTCTTTAAACAGTATCAGCAAATCCGGTGCAAAAACCCACCCCAGAACCGACAACAGAATCAGGGCTGCAAAGGCATAACGAACGCAGAACAAGAACGCTTCCCGCACCCTTCCGAATTTTCCGGCCCCGTAATTGAATCCGCAGACCGGCTGAAATCCCTGTCCGAAACCAATCAGCGCCGAGTTGGCAAACAACGTGATCCGAGATACGATGGACATTCCCGTAATGGCCGCATCGCCGCCGATGGGACCGGCCACCTGATTTAAAAATACTGCCGCAAGACTTCCCAGACCTTGCCGGAACAAGGACGGTACGCCCCCACGGAAAATTTCTTTGAAATAATAAAACCGCAGGGAAAATTTGCGAAGCCGGATTCGAATGCTTCCCCCTTTTGTGGTTCCTACAAGAAGAAGCAGAAAACTGACGAACTGGCTCGCAGAGGTGGCAATGGCCGCACCCGTTACGCCCATGTCCATCTCCAGTATCAAAATGGGGTCCAAAACCATATTAATCACTGCACCGGTCACCATTCCGATCATGCCGTATAACGCATTTCCCTGAAAACGGAGATGATTATTGATTACCAGGGACGTCATAAAAAAGGGCGTTCCCAAAAGAATATAAAACAGATAATCAACGGCATATGGCTTGATGGTTTCCGTCGAACCCAGAAAATCCACCAGAGGCTCCCGGAAGAGCAAACCTCCCGCCATAAAAATAATTCCGATAAACAAGGCATAGAAAAATCCGCAGGAAACCATAGTTTCTGCTTCATCATCCGCCTTTTCTCCCAGCTTTCTGGAAACAAAATTTCCGGACCCGTGGCCGAAATAAAATGCTATGGCCTGCAAAATCATGGTAAAGGGATACACCACCCCCACCGCACCGGCGGCGCTGGTCTCCAATTTTCCCACAAAATAAGAATCCACCAGGTTGTAAAAGGTATTGACCAACATACTGATGATGGTGGGAACTGCCAATGTGCCGATTAAGGGTCCCACCGGCGTCGTTGTCATATATTCAAATTTGTCCTGCGTTTTTTTACTGTTTCTCATACTTTTGTCCAATGTCATTTCTGTAATATTTTTCCCGATATTTTTGCGGCGTAATGCCACGGCTTTTCTTAAACACGCTGATGAATGCACTTTGGGAGGAAAATCCCAGTGCCAGTGCAATGTCCGAATGGCTATGATCCGAATACTTTAACATATTTTCCGCGGTGCTCACTTTCGCTTCCGTGACAAAATCCTTGAAGGAAACCCCTGTCTCTTTTTGAAACAGCTTCGACAGATAGGAGGCATTTAAATGAAAACGGTCCGCCAGAAATTTGAGAGAGAGCTTCTCCTGCAAATGCTCATAAATGTAATCAATGCATTTGCGCACATGGAGGGAGGTTACTTTATCCTTTTTTAAATCCCGCATCCGGGAGGCAAAGTCCACCTGCATTTCCTCAAACATGTCAATAATCAGTTCCGGCGACTTGCATTTGTCTGCTTTTTGAATGTAAATATCACTGAGGGTGTAGGCCGCGTCATGGGACAGACCGCCTTCCACGCAGATGCGGGAGGTCAACGCCACCGCCGTAACAAAATGATACATGATGTTCCGAACCGGGTCTTCGGAAAGCTTCCCTTTTCCCTTCATAAAATCGGGCCTTATTTTTGCAAAATTTTCTTTTACCTTTTCCACATCTCCGGATTGGATTACCATGTATTTCTCAAATTCGCTGTGAAAAGGCGTTCGGATAAACCCGTCCAATTCCTGAAGGTAAAGCCGGTAATTCAAATCTTTATTTGTATTCATAAGGACTCCTCTTTCTGATGTTATTGCCGCTTCTTTTTAGATTATACTCTTTTTTGATATAAAAACAATAATTTTGATATAAGCCTCCCGGCCTCATTTTTATAATAACGTTTATAATAACGGTACAATAACTGATTTTTGAAAGGAAATCATGTATGGCACAATCCTATGATTTAACAAAAGGGCGGGAAACACCTCTTATTTTGAAATTTTTCTTTCCCCTTTTTATGACCAATTTATTGCAACAGTTTTATTCCATTGCCGATACGGCCATTGTAGGCAAGGGGCTTGGGGATGATGCCCTGGCGGCGGTGGGAAATATGTCGTCCCTGTCGTTTCTCATTGTGGGATTTTCCGTGGGGCTCTCCAATGGGTTCTCCGTCTCCATTGCCCAAAAATACGGCGCCGGAGCCTATGAGCGCCTTCGCAAATGCGTGGCCTCCACCATTAAACTGTCCCTGTTTATTGCGATTCTGCTGACGATTTTAAGCAATGTTTTTTTATCCCGGCTATTGCTTTTACTTCAGACCGATTCCTCCATCATGGCAGACGGTCTTTTGTACGGCCACATCATTTTCGGTGGCCTTATCGTTACCATTGCTTACAACGTATGCGCCAGCATCCTGCGGGCACTGGGAGACAGTAAAACACCCTTTTTTGCCATTGTTGCTTCGACGATTATCAATTTAGTTTTAAATTGCGTATTTATTTTTATCCTGGGAAGCGGCGTGGAAGGCGCGGCAGCAGCCACTGTCTTTTCCCAGGTTATCTCCACCCTGGTGTGCCTTCGCAAAATCCGCCGGATTGAAATCATCCGTCTGACCCGGGCCGATTTTGCCACGGACCTTCGAATGTACGGCGAGCTGTTTTCCAACGGCCTCCCCATGGCGCTGATGAATTCCATAACGGCAGTGGGCTGTATGGTGGTCCAGTATTTCGTAAACGGTCTGGGCGTTGCCTATACTTCCGCCTACTCTGCCTGCAGCAAATACATTAACCTGTTTATGCAGCCCGGCTGTACCGCAGGAATTACCATGTCCTCCTTCACGGGACAAAATTACGGCGCCGGAAAATACCACCGGATTCGCCGGGGACTGTTTGCCTGCCTTGGCATTGCATTCACCTTTTATATGATTGCCGGCGCGGTAATGGTGCTGTTCCCTACGCAGCTGGCAGGCCTTATGCTAAATGGCGCGGATTCCATTGCATTAGCCGTGCAATTTCTGCCGGTTTGCGGTACAATGATGATAATCGTGGATTTCCTGTTTGTCTTTCGAAGTGGCGTGCAGGCCATGGGAAATCCTCTGATTCCCATGATTTCCGGCATCGGCGAAATGATTATGCGAATTGCGGTAATTTTGTTTTTTATCCCCCGGGTGGGATTTATGGCTACTGCCTACGCGGAAATCGCCGCCTGGAGCATTGCCTTTCTTCTTAATTTCACCGCATTTTGGGTGATTCTCGGAAGAAAAATAAAAGCTTCCCATACCGGTCAGGTAAATAATCCATGGGCCAATCATTTGAAAAAATCAATAAAGAACTTACGAAAAAGAAAAATAAAAACAATCTAAGGAGGTTATTTCAACTATGTTAAACGTAACAGGAAAATGGGCGCTGATTACCGGTGCCAGCCGCGGAATCGGCTACTTAACCGCACTTTTTATGGCAGAAAAAGGTTGCAACCTGATTCTTCACGGACGCAAGCCCGAAAACTGCAAAAAGGTTTATGATGAGGTTACTGCCAAAGGCGTGGAGGCCAAAATCGTTGCCTGCGAACTGTCCGATTTGGACGCAGTAAAAGCAATGCTGGCCGAAGTAGATTCCTTTGGGGTTGACGTGGATATCGTGCTCAACAATGCCGGTCTTCAGATTGCTTACCGCAACGAATATTTTGAAACCCCCGTCAGCGACTACACGGAAAGCTTCAAGATTAACACCATTGCACCGGCTATCATCTGCTATCACTTTATGCCCAAGATGATTGCCAAGGGATTTGGCCGAATTTTGAATACCACCAGCGGCATCCGTTTAGAGCCCCAACAGGCAGGCTACTCTGCCAGCAAAGCTGCTCTTGATAAGATCACCATCGACCTTGGCCACACCGTACAGGGCACCGATGTTATGATTAACTTAACCGACCCCGGCTGGTGTCGTACTGACCTTGGCGGCCCCAACGCTCCCAACGCACCGGAAAGTGCCATTCCCGGTATTGTTGTCGGTGTTTTCGTGGAAGACAAAAAATCCGGCCGCTGCCTTGCAGCTCCCCACTTCACGGGAATGACCTTAGAAGATGCCGTGAAGAAAGCGGAAACCGAATTTGAAAGTCCCTACTAATTTTAGCGTACAGGAATACGGATTGCCGACAGGCCGGTCTGGAATTTTCGAATTATAATTATAAAAAAATACCTCTCACTTTACCCAAAAAGTGAAAGGTATTTTTTTCTGAAACAAACGAGGATTTGTACCTGCTTTTATTTTATTCCAATATCACATCAAACCATTTCGCTGCCGCTTCCGGCTCCTCATATATAGGACTATGTGCCGAATTATCAAACACATAGAATTCTTTTATAGGCGCATCCATCTGTTCATAATACTCATATTGCAAATCAAAACAACATGTATAATCATATTTTCCCGCAAAAAAATAAATAGGAATCTGTAAAGAGGGTACTTCACTAAAAGCATTGAAATGCGTAGAATCATATACAACCGGAAACTGTGCAGACAGCGCCTTTCCTCTCCATAGATTAATTCTTTCCTGCCATGTATAAGCCTTACAACGTAGACTCGGAAAGAAAATTCCGGTAATTACAGAGTCCATATCTCTTGTTGTTCCGACACCCAATTCATGCATCGCTGTATCTCGCAAGGAAGAGGAAAAATAATTTCTATACATTTCATCGGATTCTCGAATGGGACAATTTTCAAATTTCTCAACCATTCTGCTATTACCTAGTTGTTCATATTGTGCTTTCATATAATCATATGCCATATATTCAGACTCGGTCTGATTGCAAGTCTGCGCCATTGCAATATACGCATTGTAATGTTCGGGATATTGCTGTACCGTTTTAATAGCAATATAAGTACCAAAGGAATGTCCCATGATATATATTTTTTCTTGTCCGAATCTCTCTGACAAATAATTGGTTATCGCTACTACATCTGCTATGTATCTTTCTGTAGTCATTTCTTCTGCTTTGATATCAGAACTGTAGGATAATCCGGTTCCCCTATAATCAAAATAGCAAACCACAAACTTATCAGAAAGACCGGATGGACACATATATTCCATTAAATATTCCGGAATTCCGGGACCTCCTCCGCAAACCAATAAAACCGGATTACCAATATCCTTTGCCATAATAACCATTCCAAGCTTTCCATCGTCCACTTCTAAATAACACTTTTCAGCCAGACTATTCTCAATTACATTTCCGTTCTCATCATAAAATTGCGGTATATTACCCTTGCTTGGCGGAAAAACAACAAAAATAAGTAGCAGTAAAACTATAGCAAACACGGAAAATCCTATTATCATTTTAGGCACTCTCTTTCTTTTCATTATATATCACCTATTCAACCAATATTTTATCCAAAACATCTTCCCACTCAAAATCTTTATGTATTCCTTGCATCGAAGCAATGGCTGCAAGACCATGAACCTTTGCCCACATAGCAATAATACCATACTTAATGCGTTCCTCATCGAAACCTTCGTTTTGATAAATCGAATATGCTTTATCCTTATAGTATTGAAAAGGTTCAAATGCATTTGGTTCATTACCCATACATAAATCTATCTTCAAATATAGCTGTGCAAACAAAAAAGAATAATATTCGGGATAGTTAATGAAAAATTGAACATACGCTTTTCCCATGTTTAATATTGCTATTGGAGAATTACTATACTCTGTATTCTCATAAGCATCTTTCAGACACTTCAGCAATTGCTGGGTTACATATTCCTGTATTGCAACTAATAATTCTTCCTTGTTTTTAAAATGACTATAGGGAGCGGCTTCACTAACATTACACATCTGCGCCAATCTTCTTAAAGACAACTTGTTAACGCCGTCTTCTTGTATCATATGCAAACCGGACTTTATTAATTGAATTTTCAAATCTCCATGATGATATTTTTTATCCATATGTCCTCCAATCTTAACACTGTTAAGTTTAGCATACTATTACTTTTTGTCAAGTCTAATCGATCTCATAAATATCTTCTGACGGCAAATTTTTAAGGGATAAATCCAAAGACTTATCCCTTAGCTTAATGATTTTGAAATTAGCTAAATTATCCTAATCTATGTCAAAACCTTCGTCATTATACAATGGCTGCTGCTGTTCCATTTCCTGTTGTTCCTGTATAAGATTCGACCGGTATATTACTTCCGATATCATTCTTATTCCAAAGGTCCAAAACAACACAAGACATGCCATGATGATTGCCAGAAGAATCCCCTTTCCAAGACTCATTCTTCTTTTCTTGTAGGGATGAAACGCAACGTCGTCCGCATATTTTTCGCTGTTTTGCTGCCGGAAAAAGAGCATTGCCGCAATGGGCCAGAATAGGTTCGGAACCAGCGTAAAGATTAGGACAAACAGGCTTCCTTCCGGGTCCAGGGGAATCCATTTTACCAGATACACCATATGCTCTGCCAGAATTACACCGAAAATCACCAGATAAATCAGCCCTAGTTTCTTACTGTCCTTTGCGCCAAGGTCCAGCGGCTGCCCCGTCTCATCCAGAGGCATTTGCCGGGGCACATTTTCCAGCCGGTTGCCGTAGTCCCGCTTTCTTTCCGGGATGATATAGCCATATTTTTTCAGCCTTGCAAAATACATTTTGCAGTCCATCCACATGATTCCGGCAAACAGACCGGGGATTGCAACCAGATGTAAGCCGTACAACATAATCACAAAGTAATTACTCATATTCTGCTTCATAACCATAAAAAGCGCCGGCATGAGCCCAAAAATTACTACGGAAATGGCTAAAGCCAAAAGGGCCACATATTTTATAACTTTTTCCGTTCTTCGGTCATAATTAATCGACATTTTGCTTCTCCTTTTTCACTATTAGCGGAACGCATTGTACAATGAGAAATTGAAGGTTCTAAAATCCATATCCTCATATTCCTCAAAAAGGCGAGCGTAGCGGGAACGATCTTTCAACACTTCTTCCATGAAGTATTCTGCAAATTCTTCATTTCCTTCTCTCTCACAAACCTCCCGGAATATGGGATAGGCGTCGGAAGAAAAATCGGATAAATAATATGCATCAATACCTTTCCACTGCGCCAGTTCCTCTTCCCGCAGGTTGTAACTTGCAATTATGGTCTCCGGTCTTGCAAAGGCATAACCGATATAGAGCACCGTAATGACCACCATGGCGTAGCGGAACAGGGAAAATTTTTTCTTGCTGAAAATATAAGCCAAAATTCCCGTAAAGAAGAAGGTCAATACCAAAAGCATCCAAAATACATTGAGACGCAGATAGGTCAACTCATACGCTTCCACGTACATTTTCATTCGGAGAGCACTAGATGCAATCATGATATAGGTGCATCCGGTAATCACTGCCAGCATTATCTTCAGTGCCTTGCTTTCCTCAAAGAAGGTTACGCAAATCAGCACCAATACCAGGTTAATAATACAGACTGCCAAAAGCTGGTAAAATCCTTCCTTGGCATATTCCGCATAGGTGTACTGCTCCGGCAGGGAAAATTTTCCGAGGAACAGATAGACAATCTGAATTACCGAGAAAATCAGGTAAAATACCGACAACATGGCGTTGATGGTAATGGCAATCACCGTCTCGTACTTTTTGTGTTTTGAAGGCGGGGTATCCGCCTCGTGGGAAAACAGGAAGGATAAGAAGGCATAGCTGACAAAAAAACTACCAAGCAACATAACGAAAAGGGATCCTTCCGGCCCGTTATCAAAATCAAAGATGAAAATTGCTTCCAAAAATTTCTTAAAGACAAAGTCCGCACTTCCAAGGAGCGCCAGCACCAGAATTAACAAAGGCAGACCGCAAATCACGCCGATAAATATGTAAAAGCCTTTTCCGCCTTTGGTTTCCCGCCTAGTTTTCCAGTAAGCATTGCCGTCAAAAAACGGATTTAACAAATTTTTAATCGGAAGTATCAGCGATAAAACAATTCCGGTCAAGTACGCGCTGAAGTCCCATTTTTCGTCGTTGCAGCAAAGATGTAAAAATCCGCTGACAAGAAGAAGGAGCATTGCTGCGTAATCAAAGAAAATCAAAAAGGTATCCTTTGTTATGCACAGATTGATTCCAAGAAGCGTTATTGCCACGGCATAAAACCATACGTCCTTTTTCATGGGAACGCCTACTTTTTTCAGGCAGACATAGCCAAACACCAAGGTTCCCACGGCCAATACCGGCATGGCAATTCCCGAGAAATTTTGATACAGACAGAAGGTGTAAAACAACGCATATACCGCGCATGCAATTCCGAAGAAAGGGAAATTCCGTTGAAAGGTCAACAGATTTTCATGCTTTTTCGGCATGGGAAATACATAGGGCGGCGGCGGTGCCGGCTGCCAGGTCTGAGGTTGTAATTGCCCGGGCGGCATCTGTCCAGGCTGCACGGGCTGTTGCATCTGTCCCGGTTGCATGGGTTGTTGCATCTGTCCCGGTTGCATGGGTTGTTGCATCTGTTCCGGTTGCATGGGTTGTTGCATCTGTCCCGGTTGCGTCACCGGTTCCTGCATATTATTTTCCAAAATCTTTTTCTCTTCCATAAACGATTCCTCCCTTTATGATTCGCTTAACTTATCTAAATCCCCTCATTTTCGCTGATGACGGTGCCTTTTTCATCCTCTACGTATTCTAAGATCTCGCCGGGCTGGCACTTTAATGCCTTGCAAATGGAGTCCAGCGTGGAAAGACGTACCGCCTTTGCCTTGTTGTTTTTCAGTATGGAAAGGTTTGCCAGCGTGATATCCACTTCTTTTGCCAGCTCCGTCAGGCCTACCTTTCTTTTTGCCATCATAACATCCAGATTTATAATGATTGCCATGGTTTTCTCCCGTTCTGTTTATATTTTTAAATCGTTAAATCGTTGTCTTCTTTGTAATCCACGGCCTGGGCAAAGACACTGCCGAGAATCTTGGAAAAGAGCCCTGCAATGACAAATACCAGCACCACCACGAACACACCGGGTGTAACGTAGAGAAAAAATCTTACGCTGGTAACCGCAGCGATAATAAAACTGTATCCGCCCATTCTTCTTAGGCTTACCACGTTTTCTTTAATGAAGCTGTTCTCCTCCTCCACGGAGCGAATCATTTTCCGAAGCTCATAGACTATGAGGCAGGCAAAGATTCCGCAGATAAAAAACAGCGCTGTCTGAATCCAGTAATACTTATCATAGTATTCGTTAATCTGACTGTACCATTTCAGCGTGAACGGAATGGTAATCGTAACGGGTATTCCGCAAAAAAACATGACATTTAGCAAGCATTTGGAAATCAGCAAATATCTTCTTTTTACTGTTTTTTCACTATTTTCTATATTTTCCTTCTTTTCCATTTTTCTTCCATCCTTTTCCCTTTTGTGTCCGCTCGCGGGGCAGGGCATTCTTATGCACCTCCCCTTCCTATTCCAAAAATAACACGCCCTCTTTTGTTTGTCAACAACTTTTTATTGAATTTCGATAAATCCTTTTCGAAAAACAAAACCACCGCCCGGAACATCACGCGTTGCGTGGGCATCCCGGCTGAATTGCATTTCGAGATGCAACTTTGTAATTCGAAATGCAGTTTTGTAAATTAACAATCAAATATTTGTAAGCGAAACGCAGTTTTTGTACTCGAAATGCCACATTTGAAAACGAGAAGCAACTTTTGTAACCGAAATGCAATCTGTACAAATCATTTTTTTCGATGTATGATACTTTTAGAACACGCCAAAAGGAGGTCAATCCTCTCTCGATTAAATTTGTAATCGGAGAATCCACCCCTGTCACCTGCTTATTTATTTCAGTACGGTGTTGGCGACTGGGTTCTATAATTTATTTTTTGAGAAGATTTGGTTTCAGCATGATGTCTTTGGCGGCAACCTGACGGCATGCTAATCTTTCCAAAACATCTTCTCCGTGATAAAAGCTGAAAGTTTCGTATGGACTACGATCATTCAGCTTTTTTCTTTTGTAAGAATTGATGTGGTTCATCATCAGAAAAATGTCTCTCTGAGTAAGATGATCAAAGCTCGTACCTTTCGGCAAAATACGCCTTATCAGTTCGTGGTTGACTTCAATGGCACCTTTTTGATAAGGACTACCGGCATCACAATAAAAGACATTCGTCCTATGGTTGGAATAACCTCTCGGAGCTGTTTCTCGATACTCAATAGCTCTCGGATTTGAGAATTCACTTCCGTTATCCGTCAGGATTACAGGAAAGAGTTTCTCAAAAAGCTCTGGTCCCAAAATCTTATCCATACCGTTGTAAATATCAATCACGGACTGGGATGTATTCGCATCCCGCAAAAATGCAAGCATAAGACTCGATTCCACGAAGTGAATGGTAAGTAAACATTTACCACCAACTGTACCGATTACAGAATCCATCTGAACAACAGGAGTATCAGGATTCTTTTCCAGAAAATGTTCAAACTCCTTGTAGCTGCGACCAATGCGACAACCTTTATCTACCTTGAATTCCGGTTTCTTATAACGCTCACGGAAACGAACCTTTCTTGGTAAATCAATGTTTCTCACATCGAAAAGACAAGCATCAATGTAGTTATAGATAGTCTTTTCACTACACATTAATTCATCCTCATGTTCAAGGTAAATTTGATGAATGGATTGTCCCTGTCTCACAAGCGGAGTAATGATTTCATTTAACCGTGCAATCTCTGTTTCAGAAACACAGAGTCCACTCCGTGATTCAGAAATAGTATTATGTGCAGCAACATGAGCATGTTCTGCCTCATAAATCGTTTTCATCAAGGTACATTTACCAATAGTTGTACATCCATTACAAACATATGGTGGTCTAAACCTAGCAGAGCATACCTCGAGTACAAAATCACTACAGTGTTCATTACACTCTCTGCATAACTTACAGTATTGTGCTGATTTATGGGTACAGTCCTTGCCACAGATGTTCTTTCTCCTGCAATTCATTCTGTTTTTACATGCATTGAAAGGATATCCGGGATAACCAGTTGCCACTTCAGAAGAATACTTTTTAATTTCTCTTGAAATGGTGGTTGGATTTTTATCCAGTTCTTTTGCAATAGACTTTAAGGATTTACTTTCTTTCAAATCCTTTTGAAGGGTAAGGCGTTCTTCATAAGTAAAAAATTTTGACATGATGTCCTCCTTATCCGTCGCCAACAGCAATAGGATAAGCAAAAGAACTTAATGTGACAACAAAAAAGACTGCTACCGCAAGGATAACAATCTTTTTGTAAGCCGGATTGCAACCATCTGGCATATATATTTTATTACTAATAATTTATACTAATTTGAAATCGAGAGGGTTGCATTTCGATTAACAATTAAGCGCGTGGGCATCCCGGCAGTGGCCGTTTTTTTTGCTTTCAATATTGCGTTGTCGCTTTCTATAAAAAAGAAATCCTCTCCTTAAATCTTACGAATTCTCTGATTGGGAGAAAAACAAAAAGATACTGTCCGGCCCCTGACCAAACAACATACCGATACCAAGGATAACTGCAATCAAAATAAGTGCAATCCCTACTCCCAACAAAAATATCTTTCCGGAAGTTCCTTCTTTTTTCATCTTCCAAAATAATCGTCCTACGGAAACCAAGAACCATACGGAAATAATCTGCATTGTGTTTTGTACTGTAATTAAAAAAAGTAACGGCAAAGATAAATAATCTTCAAAAGACATGTTGTCCCGCAAGTACTCCACATCCGTTGTACTGCATAAGTACCCCATATAAATAAAGGTAACCACAATTGCCGGGTAAATTCCCCCCAATAAAATTCCTTGGGTAAGTTTACTCATTTTCTTATCATAAAATCCACCTTGACCGATATCTTTTCTATAATATTTTAAAATGATATAAGAAAAAAAACCAATTGTCACAAAAGAAAAGAAAGGAAA
The DNA here is from genome assembly GCA_015057055.1 of Lachnospiraceae bacterium. GTDB lineage: Bacteria > Bacillota > Clostridia > Lachnospirales > Lachnospiraceae > NK4A136. The sequence continues at coordinate 43,263 of SVFE01000007.1, forward strand.
CGCATAGGAATAATCAAACAAATAACTCTGAGTATCCAAGCTTATAATACCGGTCATATTTGTCATCGTAGTATATGCATTCACATACATTTGAATATATAAAAGATAGGTTATCACTGCTGTTAACACAAAAGAAAGCAGTTCGTATTTCATATGTTTTTTATTGTGAAGCTGCTTTCTTATGTCTATTATTAAAACGGTAATGGGAACAATAAACAAATACTCATACAAAGAAAATATTAAAAGGTTCGTAAAAACCCATTTTATTATCCACACTATAATTTCAATTACGTACATTGTTTCCCCCTTACAATTTTATTCCACCCATCTCGTAAACCTCGGCATCACAATGCCGGTGCATTCGTCCAAAACCAGTGAATAGGTCGGAATTGTATTTTCCCCTTCGTAAATGTAATATACATGATACCAACCGTGAGTAATATAAGAACCTTCATATTCAAGACGTTCTTTTTCATCAAAATAACTTTCCACCACATGGCCTGCAGTTGCAAAAACAGCTGCACTGCGCCAATAGGAACGTTGTGTCAGAAGGCCGGTCTCCTCATCATATTCCCAATGAATCGTAATAATATCTCGCGGTTCCGAACTTTCTTCCCCGGTATATCCTTCATCCAATACGCCTCGCCCGACATAATTGATGACTCTGCCTTCCTCATCCCATTCCGTACTCTCTGAATACTCCGTTACTCCATACAAGTCATCTTCCGTCTTTGCCAAAGCCCCCGTGTATTCTTCGTTATTTGGCGGTATTTCGTAATCCATTCGATAACCGGTCCAAGACTCCTGCGCCGTCCCCGAAAAAGAAAATCCAATCATTAAGTCCATGAAAATACCGCATCCAAGGTCGTTTTCTTCATCATAATACAAGACCATTTGCAAAGTTCCGTCCGGATTAAAATATTCAAAAAATGGTTCTGCGTCTGCAAACCCGTATGCGTCTAAAAAGGAATTACCACTTCATCCCGTTCTTCCGGCAACGTGCTTTCACAAGCACATAAACTTACCATGCTAAGTATTCCGATTATCATCAAAATCGGTTTTTTCATTTTCCTTCTTCCCAGCCCTTACAAACATCAATAAATTCCAGGCACCCGGACAGCCCTTCCAGTTCTGCAAGACTTAGTTCCACGGCGCTGTTACTGCTGCCGCAGGCCGGGTAAACAATATCAAAACGCTTGAGAGATTCGTCCAAATACACCTTCACGCCCTCCTTGATTCCAAAGGGGCACACGCCTCCGATTTCATGGCCGATGCATTCCTTTACTTCCTCCGGCGACAGCATTTTCGCCTTGGTGTGGAAAAATGCCTTGTATTTGGGATTGTCAATTTTCGCATCCCCGGCACAAAGAATCATCACAGGACCGTCCTCCGTCATAAAGGTAAGGGACTTGGCAATCCGCTCCGGTGCTACTCCCACGGCCGCCGCCGCAAGCTCCACCGTAGCGCTGGATACTTCAAATTCCTTAACTCTGTCCCCGAATCCCTTTTCTTCCAAGTATTTTTTCGCCTGTTCCAATGCCATGGTTTTCTCCTTTCTTACACATCCGAATCCACAATCAATCCTTTTAAATCTTCTGCCGCAATTTTCATTTCGCTAACCACTTGTTCCATGGACTTTTTCATATCCGGAAGATTCTGATTTTGCTGCTCCTTTTTGATTGCCTCCAGCTTCTGATCCAGTTCATAAATCGCATCCGCCTCCTCTTCTTTCGAGCCGGATTTCTCCCTTGCCTCTTCTCTTCTTTCTCTGGCAGCAGCGATTTTTTCCTCCAAATATTCTTCCTTGGCTTTCTCTTCTTTGGCCGCTTCTTTTATCTCCTGCAAATCATTTTCCTGTTTCTCTTTTGCCTCTTCCATGCAAATGCCGATCACGTTTTTTTCTGCCGCTTCGGTAATCTCTTCTCCTTGCAGGTTCGCATCAATCATGTCATGATGTTTCAGCCGCTCGATTCTCATACCCCGAACAGCTGCATTTTCCGCATGAATTTCTTTTTTATTTAAATATTCTGATTCCTTATATCCCTCTAAACCAACCTTCAGCTCTTCCAGTTTTTTCTGCTCTTCTAAGGTCCGCTGCTCTGACGGCACCTTTTCCAAAGCTTCTATTTCTTCCCGAATATCCTTCATCATTTTGGCATGATCCAGATTTTCTTCTTTTAATTTTTTTACGTTTTCTGTTCGTGCTTTGGCATCCGCATCCATGGAGGCGTCATTCTTCCAGACCCGGTCCACCAGTTCTTTTGCCGCTTCTTTTGCTTTTTGACGCTCCTTATCCACTCTGCTTTGACCAAAATTCAGATTTCCCGCAAAAAAGGAAATCTTCTTATTTCCTGAATTATTCTCTGCGCTTTGTTCCGCTCTCACGCTTTTTTCTTGGGGCTCCGTCCCACTTAATTTTATCGGATTTACGTCATGTTCAATCTTCATAAATTCGCCTCCTTGCTTTTATGAATTTGTTTTCCATTTACACTATCTTCACCCGGTAAAGGCTCCTAACTATTAGGAAAATCCCTGCACTCTTAAGAAAGGCTTCGCAGCATCTCTATCATTTCCCGGAAAGTTCCCTGTTTGCCCTCCCAAATGGTTTCGCTATCCAAAATCTGATAATCCGTTACCAAATAGCTGTCCATGCCGGCGGCCTTTGCTGCCAACATATCTTCCTTTACGTCATTGCCAATCATCAGACATTCCTCCGGCAAAAATCCCATCTTTTTGCACACCTCGGAAAAATAGCGCGGATTGGGCTTTCCGAAGGATTCCGATTCATAAGAGGTGATATAATCAAAATCATTTTTGCTTAAGTCCACCCAGCTAAGGCGGCTCTCCTGCCCCACCATGGGGAAGATGGGATTGGTGGCCAATACGACTTTTTCACATTTTTCCCGGGCAGCCGATACCGCTTCTTTTGCCAGGGGATTCTCACCCGTAAATTTTTTTGCCTGATGGAACTCATTGCCATAAAAGGCATCCGTTGCTTCCATGCATTTATCTACGTCCACGTCGGTCCCTGCGCCATTTTCCATCTCCTCCCGGAAACGGTTCCAAAAACGGTCTTTGTTAATACAGGTACCGTCATTTTTTGCCATGTCTTTGGTTCCTGCCCAAATAACCGGCACCAGTTTTTGTCCGTCTACGCCAAGGGGAATCAGCACCTTTGCCAATTCCTTAAAATAACCGCCGGTAAATTCTTCCTGATTCATGGGAAGTAATGTCCCGTCCAAATCAAACATAATTGCTTTATACTTCATTATTTAAATACCTTTCCTCCAACATTTTCATAATGAGCCGGATATTGCGCTCCGAAGCCATCCGGGAAAATTCTTCAAAATCCATTCCTGCGCCATCATCGGCCCTATCGGAAATCGCCCGAAGGAGCAAAAACGGCACCCGGTTATAATACGCCACCTGGGCAATCGCCGCCCCCTCCATCTCGGTACATAAACCGCCAAATTCACTGACAATGGCGTCCTTTCGCGCCGAGGAAGAGACAAATTCATCTCCCGTAACAACCCGTCCGAAAAAAACCCGGCCATCGGGATTTATCTCTTCATAACACTCCTTTGCCTTCTTTCGCAAAGCCTCATCTGTGGGAAATGCAAATACATCCGCAAAGGGAACCTGTCCACGGGGAAATCCGAAATCTACCGCATTCATGTCGTGCTGGACTGCCTCCGTAGCAACCACCACATCTCCGATTCCCACCTCCCGGGAAATGCTTCCCGCCGCGCCGGTATTGATAATGCAGCTCACTGCAAATTCATCAATGAGAATTTGCGCACAAAATGCGGCGTTCACCTTTCCAACGCCGCATTTTACAATCACAACGGATTCTTCTTTTATTTTGCCACAGTGGAATACCAAAGAAGCCTTTGTCTTTTCCTCCCGCTGCGCAAGTTTTGCAATCAGACCATCCACTTCCCGGTCCATCGCTCCTATAATTCCAATCATTTTCTTACCTCTGACATCCGTTTTCTATTCTATTTTATTACAGACACCATTGTTACAGATAGCGCACTCTATCGGAACTTTTACTTGATACAAATGTTTATTCCGATATCATCTACCGAAGTTCCTGAGTGGCTGGTATCTCTTTTGCCTCTGCTGTCTGTCGTGGTAATCCACATCGCAATGGGATTTTGTACACCACCCTGATAAGCAATCCAAATTTCACAATTTGATTCGTGAGCCGATTCCAACATTGCCTCATAGGTAGCCTGATTTAAATCGCTCCAACCCAGCGTATCCATAACCTCCGCCGCATATGCATTACCTGCCGGTGTCATAATACTTTCCAATGTTCTCGGTGTCACCAGACTATCGATAATCGCCTTTGCATTCGGGTCGTCCAATACAATCGGATCATAAGACGCATAAACAACCGCCGAATAGATGGCATTCAATAATTCTTCATCTGCCGTTACCCTGGATTTTTCCACGTAACGCAAAAGCTGCGGAGCCATAATACCCACAAGAATTGCCATAATCGCTATGACAATAATCAACTCCACCAAAGAAAACCCTTTATTATTTGTTTTCATTTTACCCTTTTCTATCCCTTTCTTGTGCTGCCCCCTTGTTACACAATCTCTCCCTATTTATAACTTATCATTTTTCGCATTTTTGTCAACATAATCTGCCATAATTCGACAGGAATATTTCCGTTTTTTTTAGCGGTTATCGTCCAATGATATATTTGTAAATCGGATTCCCTTTGGACGAAAATTTTTCCTCGTATTCCGTCATCACATTTCCTTCGCACATTTTGCTGTCATTGTGCAAATCATAGGTAATGGCCCGGATTTCCCACTTCGTCTCCGCTACCTCTTCCTCTGCAAAGGTAAACAAATCCTTGTTGTCCGTTTTGAACTCCAAATCTCCCGCCGGATTTAAAATCTCATCATAACGGGCCAGAAACTGGCGACTGGGGAGCCGACGCTTTGCGTGACGGTCCTTCGGCCAGGGATCGGAAAAATTAAGGTAAATCTTGTCTACTTCTCCTTTGGCAAAAACCTCCGTAATCTCTTCCGCATCCATGCGGATAAAACGGATATTCGGCAGGGGATTTTGCTCCATTTTCTGAAGCGCCCGCAGCAGCACGGAAGAATATTTTTCAATTCCGATGTAGTTTACGCCGGGGTTTTGCTCTGCCAGCGTCATTAAGAAACGGCCTTTCCCCATTCCGATTTCCAAATGAACCGGGTTGTCATTTCCAAAAAATGATTTCCACTTTCCCTTTTGTTCCTTAGGCTCCTGCACCACATATTCATTTTCCGCAATGACTTCTCTGGAACCCGTAATATTTCTCAATCGCATATTGCACCTTCCTAAGCATTTTAAATTTCTTCCATTCTACTACATTTTTTTGAAAATCGCATCTTATTTTAATGAATCATTGGTTTTTTTACGGAAATAGTGTATGATATTCATAGTTATTTTGAAAGTTGGTTCTTTATGAAATTTATCTATAAAACAAAATCAAAAATCAGAATTCTTCTTTTTCTTCTGATGGCTTCCCTGGTTTTTGGGGGCATGCCCCTGCAGGCATTTGCCACGATGGACGAGTACCTGGAAGAAGCAGAAGAGCGGAAAAACGATCCGGTAGAGAGTAACGAAGTGCCCAATTGGCCCACCGGTCCTGCCATCGGTGCAGAAGCGGCGATTCTTATGGATGCCAACACCGGCGCCATTTTATACGCCAAAAACATCCATGCCATTCTCTATCCTGCCAGCACCACAAAAATTATGACCAGTCTGGTAGCCATCGAGAACAGTGAGTTGAATGAAATCGTTACCGTCAGCCAATCCGCCATTGATGCCAATGCGCCCGATGGTTCCAACATGGGACTTGTGGCCGGAGAGCAACTGACCATGGAGGAGCTTCTCTACGGTATTTTGATTAAATCAGCCAACGAAGGCTGCAATGCGGTGGCGGAGCACATCTGCGGGGACACCGATACCTATGTTGCCAGAATGAATGAACGGGCCATCGAGCTTGGTTGCCAAAACACTCATTTCGTTACTACCAACGGCCTGCATGATGAAAATCATTATACCACCGCTTACGACTTGGCCCTGATTGCCCGGGAATTTTTCAGCTATGATATTCTCTGTAAAATGTCCAACACGTCGCTCCTTATTTTGGAGGAAAATGCCTATCACGGAGAGCATTATCTGCAGAGCCACAATAAACTTCTGGAAGGACAGACTTATGCTTATGAATATCTTCTGGGAAGTAAAACCGGATTTACCAGCGATTCCAGACAAACGCTGGTCTCTTGTGCGGAATACAACGGGCTGAAGCTTATCTGCGTTATTTTGAAGGAAGAGAGTCCTTATCAGTTTGAGGATACCATCGCCCTGTTCGATTACGGCTTTGCCAATTTTTCACCGGTAAATATTGCTGCCAATGAAACCGGCTACCAGGTAAACCACACCGATTTTTTTGATTCGGAAACCGACATTTTCGGAAGCACGGCACCGCTCATCTCCATTGACCGGAATGCCAATATTGTCCTTCCCAACGGTTTTGAATTTTCGGATGTGACGTCCACCCTCACTTACGAAGGGGATTCCCTGGCGCGGATTGATTATACCTATCATTCCCTGTATCTTGGCAGTGCGGAAGTAGTACTTTCCATCAGCGCCGCAGATCGGTTCCAGTTTTCAGAAGAAGACATTGCCGATGCGGAGGCGGGTGCCGCCGATACCGGTCACGTTATCATTAACGTGCGTCACATATTGATTTTTCTTGTAGGACTTTTGGCTGTTGTAATTTTGGGAATTATTCTTTTTTACCGCCTGCGGGCAAGTTACGGCCGGAAGAAGCGGCTTCGGGAAATCCGAAAACGGAATTCTTCCACCGCAAGGAGACGGGAAGCCCTGCGCAGAAATGCTCCGGCGCGGCGTCGTCCGATGCGGCGTCATCCATCTACCCCTTCGAAAACACGGCCAAAAAATAAGAGACGACCTCCGGTCAAACGCAGTTCTCCGCGAAACACCGGTTGGGAAAAACGAAATGATATTAACTTTAAAGATTTTGACTTGTAATACGGATTACCGTATTCATGGGCGGGATTTGGTCCCCCCATTTTTCTAAAATTTCATCCCGGGAAGTTTTATGACTTTCTACGGTTAATTCCGCTGTTTCATCCTCTGAGACAGCGGTTTTTATTTGCCACAAAGTAGAACCTTTCTTTTCTGCTTCGCGCCACATTTCCTCCACATCAAAGCCTTCCCCGTTATCACTGACTTCCAAAACAAAGCGTCCGTCTTCTCTTCGGAAGGTACGAATGCTCATTCTTCCCTGCTCCCCGATATTGCGGACGCCATGATAAAAGGCATTTTCCAGCAATAACTTACAGGAAAAAAGCGGCAACTTAAATTCCCGGACATCGATATCGTAAGAAACATTGTAACATTCTTCAAAACGCATTTTCATAAGATTGGCGTAGTGCTCTGCAAACGCAATCTCTATTTCTGCGCTGTTCCAGGGCGCAGACTTCGCCATCTTAATCACATGTTTTGTATAGTGTAAAAATTCCTGCATCATCTCGGACGCAGCCGGCTGGTCATGGTCGATCAAAAAATGAATCGTAGACAATGTGTTTAGCACAAAATGAGAACTCAATTGTTTTTCGTATACTTCAGCTTTTATCTGCATATTCCGCTCCACCTTTTACTGTTCATCCTTGTTGTTTAGTCATTGGAAATAATACGAAGCAACTCTTCATACTGAAGGGGTTTTTCCAAGAGGGCATCAAATCCCTTCTCCAGCAGTTCTTCTTCCGACGTCCTAAGATCCGCCGTCAGACCCACAATCTGCAGCGACCCGGCGTCGGATTTTCCGGATTCCCGAATCTTTTGGCAAGTCTTGTCACCACTTAAAATCGGCATGTACAAATCGAACAAGGCCAGATCAAAAAATCCGTCTTCCTTTTCCAGATAAAGCTCCAGCGCTTCCTGCCCGTTTTTTGTCAGATAAATTTCCGCGTCGCATTTTTGTAAAACAGTTTCTACGATACGTCTGCAGATTTCTTCATCTTCTGCCACAAGCACCCGCTTATTTTTCAATGCATCCGTAATTTTTTCTATCGGCATATCACACCTCCCCATTTTGGCTTTCCCCAAACAACTCTTTTTTGGTTTTTTTATTGATATAGGCCTTGAATTCTTCTATGGTTTTTCCGTCTTTAAATCCGTCTTTAAATACCACCTGTCCGTGCTCAATCATGCCTCGCTTGCCGATAATCAGGATAATTAAATCCTCTGTTTCGTATGCACCGCTCAGAGAAGAATATTTAAAAGAAAAAGAGGCCTTGTTGACCCGCACCGCAATTTTGTCCTGGTAAAATTCCAAAATCATGGCAATGGCTTTTCCATGCTCCTTTTGCAATTTCCGGTAGTTAATCCATTCGCTGAAGGTATAGCCGAACAGGGCCATAAACAAAAGATAAAGAGAAAGAACCCCAAACACAATGGCCGGCGTCTGCATTTTAAAATAAAACAGGAAAAGAAGGGACGCCGCCAAGGCAATCACCGCCAATACAACTGCGTAGATTTGCAAATTCTTCCGCATCTTTCGAAACGTTTTTTTACAATACTGTTTATGTAATTTTCTGGTCAAAATGAAACGGTTTTCAAAAAAAATATTTGCCATTTTCTTCCTGCAATCCTTTCCTGATTACAAAATTCTGATGTATAAAATCTGCGCCGGATTCTCTTAGTTTTCCGACTTTTCAAATCTTCCCCTAATTTTTCAAATGTTCCAAAAGCTCCTCCGGGGTGCGAACCACCCGGAATAGCTCCTGCTCAGAAAGCGGCGCCATGAATTGCTCCTGCGCCAATGTATTTAAATAGTCTAACAGTCCGTCAAAAAAGCCGTCGCAATTATAGAGGAAAACCGGTTTTTCATGTCTTCCCAATTGGCGCAGCGTCATAATTTCAAACAGTTCATCCAGTGTACCGATTCCGCCGGGCAATGCCACAAATGCATCCGAAAGATCCTCCATCACTTGCTTTCTCTCCCGCATGGTTTCCGTATAGATAAAGTCATTGCAATTTTCCAGCAAGACGCCGGGAATGCAAAAAAAGGTAGGTGCAACACCGACAATCTCTGCTCCCGCCTTTTGAAATCCTTCGGCCACGGCTCCCATCATTCCGGTCAGACCTCCGCCAAAAACCAGGCGGTGACGGGCATTTCCCAGTGCCTCTCCCAGACGCATTGCCTCCTCCAGATACGCCGGGGAAATCTTCTGACTGGAGGCTCCATAAATACAAATATTCACTTCTTTTCTCCTTTGCCCGATTTTTTGGATGATTTCTTGCGCTCCTTTAACTGCAGGATTTCCTCCTCTGTGGTATAAGTAAGAAGCTTATCTGCATAAAAAAGCCCCTCTTCGTTTTTCCGGATTTTCAACTTGCCTTTGATGGCACCATGCTCTTTGCAAATTCCGCCGCAATAGTATATCTTCGTGCCGGTGGAAAACCAGCGCACTTTTGCCCGCACCGGTTTCTGATTGCATAACGCGCAGTTGATTGCCAACACACGGCGGTTTTCCGAAATTTCTGCCTTTTCTTCGTATCCTCTGGAAATGTACCAATTGTCTTTTCCCTGGAAAAGGTGTATTTCTTCTTTTTCACTTCGGGGAATGTGATACAGATCATAGGTATAATTATTTTTCAAAAATGTTTCATTGTACATGCCAAACAACCGTGCAGTATAATAAGCATCACTGTCTGCACGGTGAAAGGGAACATCCTTTTCAATTCCTACCATATCCACCGCTGTCTCCAGACTCCTGGAAATATTTTCTTCCTTCTGCTGAATGGCAAATAGTTTCTGAACATTGTAGTACGGTAAGGGTTTTTCCGCCAGAGGCGCCAAACCGTAATATTTAATATTTCTCTGCAACTCTGTCAAATCCTGGGAGCCCCAGGTACAGAAGATGGGGTTCTCCCCGCACCATTCCATAAAACGTCTATATACATTGGGAAATATATCGCCGTGTTGCAATTCGCCCTTTTTCAGATGTAGCATTTTTTGCGTACGCCAACTAATCTCATGATAAACCTGCGGTTTCACAAGCTCATGAAATTGATCTACGATTTCCCTGTTCTCATTCATCCGGACAGCGCCAATCTCGATAATCTCAAAAAGAAGCGGCCGCTCCTCTTTGGATTTTCCGTCGTAGGGCTGATTCCATTCCAAATCAAAAATAATGTAATTCTTTTTATCCATCATGCCTACATTATAATACAAATGCAGTTTCAAAAAAAGCCCTGATAAAATAACAAAGAGGAGATACGTTTACCTATCTCCTCTTGTCATATAAATATCATTTACAAATTACTATTTCTGATTTTTCCGGTCTGCATTTACTGATTGTCATTTCTCGTTCCATAAATGCCGCCGCCCAGCGTTCCGTTATTTTGCAAGGTGCTTTCATAATTGGAAAAGCTCTGGGACGGTGTCACCGGTGCCTGGGGCGCCTGAGAACCGTAAAGCGGATTCTGGGAAGGTTCCGGCGCTTTGTACTGCGCCTCCCTTTCTCTCTGAAGGCGCTCTTCCTCCGAACGCTTCAAAAAGTCCATGCTCAGTCCCGTTTCACTGTCATTTACCTGCTGGGGCGGTGTGTAAGAATTTCCCGCATAAATGTCCGAATTGCCATACGCATTGGTACCGCCGTACTGATAAGCACCGGGTGCCGGGATACTGTTGTCCGGGCTGTAGTAAGGATTTTCTCCATACGCATTCGTAGGCGCAGACGCTGTGGATGCGGGACGGAACAACATTTCCTCTGCCTGTTTCTTTTTCGCCTTTATGGAGACAAAAGCAAAAATTCCAAAAAGCAGAAGGACTCCGCCCACAATGAAAAGGGTCATATGTGCTGCGGGTGAAACCTTTTGAATCATTAAAGGAACAATGATATCATCTGCCTCAGATGAAGAATATCCGCAATAATAGGTCAGGTATTCTTTCATCAAATCATATTCTTCACTTGTCATTTTCTTAAGCACACCATCGATTTCCATGGTTGTCATTCCGTAATCCACTCGTCCGGTGGTATCGAAATACCAATCGTTGGTCTCATCCATAATCTGCTGTGCGGTTTCAAAATCATCCTTACCGTTCAAACGAAGACCGATAAAAAAGTCAATATCGTAATAACCGTCTCGGTCTACGAACAAGTGGGGAATTGCATATCCCCGGCCGGATTCGTGGCTGCTTACTTCCACGAAATAAACGGTATTTGTCGTTGTTTCACTGTAGATGCAATCCCAAATCAAATCCACTGTCATGCTGACGCGGTCGCCTGCCTCCAGTGTATCCCATTCCACATCTTCCATTTCTATCGGCTCTGCGGTGTAGGTAGCATACTGTTTTACACCAAGACCGATGAAAATAGCGCTGATAATTAAAAAAATTACAGCGGAAAGGTAACTTTTTCCCATGTTTTATCCCCCTTGTATTTTTTGGAAATGCTCCCAGCAGGAATCGAACCTGCAACTAGCCCTTAGGAGGGGCTTATTATATCCATTTAACTATGGAAGCAAACCCCTTGCGGGGCTAAAGAAAGGAATAAAAGAATCATATCAAATTTTGTTTGCTTTCGCAACCGAAAATCTTCTCGCGAGCGCTACATTCTACACATTTTCCGGGAAATTAATCCGGCCCTGCAGCCAGATAATTCCTTTAAACCGGCGGCCAATCTCCGGCTCGCCCAACAAATCTTCCCTGTTGATGCATACATCCACCGCAATTTCATTGGCATACACCGTCATACGGCACACTTCTTCGCCGGTGAGCGAATTGTGAAGCATTTCATAATCCAGAATTTCGCCCATGATGGAATAAATATCGCATTCCACGCCGTAGGGCATAAAGTAACTGTCCACCAGGGAAAGAATATCTTCCTCCGGAATTTTTTTCTGAAGCGCGGAATAGGTGTCCATATCCGACATCGTCAGATTCTCCAGCGCATCTTCATCACCGTTTCTTGCAGCCGCAATCATTCTGCTTTTCCGGATGCTGTAATTCTGCGCCTTGCGGATTTCCGTTTCGTTTTTCCGGATGGGCATCAGAATTTTTCCTCCGTCAGAGAGTGCGCTGAGGGTAACGTTTGTACCTCGCACAGGAAGCCGGTCCATATTCAAAAGTTTGATATATGTGATGATGTTTTGCAAATAAAAAATCAGGGATATTCCGCTTTTCAAATCGTCTAAAATACCGGCAAAAGACAATTTATCTTTGTGCCGTTCCACGGAAATATCATCCGAAGACGTATATCCGGTGGCATCAAAAAACGGAAAGTAATAATCATAGAGAAATTTGTTGTTTTCATCGTATTCACCGCGGACGCAGAGGCTAAGGCCTCCGCCAAAATCCGCTTTATACTCTGCGTACAACGTATCTTCTTCTACGGTGGTATAGGCTTTTTCATGTGCGCCTTTCACGGCCTTCACAATCAGATCCTGAATTTGTTTTCTGGTTTTATATTTGCTAAATCCCACTGCCCGTAAATATTTATGCAAGTTCTTGTCCAAATCCTTTCCGACAAAAATGACTTTTACAAATTGTGCAAATTAGCTTTAGCGTATTTCCGTCATGCCGCCCATGTAAGGTCTGAGGGCCTCCGGAATACGAACGGAGCCGTCTGCCTGCAAATTATTTTCCAAAAATGCAATCAGCATTCTGGGGGGAGCCACTACGGTATTGTTCAAAGTGTGGGCAAGATATTTTCCGTTCTCACCGTCCACACGGATTTTGAGTCGTCTTGCCTGGGCATCTCCTAAGTTGGAGCAGCTGCCTACCTCAAAGTATTTTTTCTGTCTGGGAGACCATGCTTCCACGTCAACGGATTTCACCTTCAGGTCAGCCAAATCACCGGAGCAGCACTCCAATGTTCTTACGGGAATATCTAAGCTGCGGAACAAATCCACGGTATTTTGCCACAATTTATCAAACCACATGGGGCTTTCTTCCGGTTTACAAACCACAATCATTTCCTGTTTTTCAAACTGGTGAATACGGTAAACGCCTCGTTCTTCCAAACCATGAGCACCCTTTTCTTTTCTGAAACAGGGAGAATAACTGGTTAAGGTGTAGGGAAGCTCTTCTTCCTTTACAATCTGGTCGATGAATTTACCAATCATGGAATGTTCACTGGTTCCGATCAGGTACAAATCTTCCCCTTCGATTTTGTACATCATGGCATCCATTTCCGCGAAGCTCATAACGCCGGTAACAACGTTGCTGCGAATCATGAACGGAGGTACGCAGTAGGTAAATCCGCGATTAATCATGAAATCTCTTGCGTAGGAGATTACTGCGGAGTGAAGTCTTGCAATGTCACCCATCAGGTAGTAGAAACCGTTTCCGGCCACACGTCTTGCAGCTTCCAAATCAATGCCGTTAAATTTTTCCATAATTTCAGTGTGATAGGGAATTTCAAAATCAGGAACTACCGGCTCTCCGTATTTCTGCACTTCCACGTTTTCGGAATCGTCCTTTCCGATGGGAACGCTGGGGTCAATGATGTTGGGAATAATCATCATAATGTTGGTGACTTTTTCTTCCAACTCTGCCTGTTTTGCATCGAGTTCCGCAAGTTTCTGTGCATTCTGTGCAACCTGTTTTTTAACTTCTTCCGCTTCTTCTTTCTTTCCCTGGCCCATCAATGCGCCAATCTGTTTGGAAATTACATTTTTTTCTGCCTTAAGAGCATCTGCTTCCTGCTGGATGGCTCTTCTTTGCTGGTCCAATTCGATTACTTCATCTACCAGGGGAAGCTTGCTGTCCTGAAATTTTTTCTTAATGTTTTCTTTTACAACTTCCGGATTCTCTCTTAAAAATTTGATGTCAATCATGACTTATCCTCGCTTTTCTCTTTTTTACTATTATTATCTTTGTTTTTCTCTTGTTTTCTGCTATTTGCTCTTGTTTTCTCTGTTTTTTACGATGTTTTTTATTCTATTCTTTTTTGATTTTTATTTTTTGCTTTTCCTTTTCTGCTTAATTGCCCTGTCGAATTGCTTCTTCAATAACAATTTTTTCTTCTTCGCTCAGGTCAATCTCTGACTTGCCATCTTTAATATGTTTTGAATAGGAATAACAACCGGCACTGCTATGTACGGAGTTGATGATAAATCCATTATTATCTTCGTCCAATAAAGCAAGGCCATAGCTTAACTTTCCGCCCATCTCTTTAAATGCATCATATTTTATGAGACCCATTTTTTGGAATGTGCTCCGGTGTTTTCTGTACAAATCATTGATTTCTTTCTTTTGGGATTTTGACGCCTTGGAAAGATTATCCACTTCTTCAATCAAATCCTGAATTTCTTTTTCCAAGCTCTTTGCCTTTGCACCCTGCATAAACCGATTATATTTTTTCTTCAATTTGTTGTTTTGTACCAGAAGTATAATCGTCAGAACCAGTAGTACCAATACAAGGACAAACAATCCGATAAAAAGATAGCCTATGTCTAGAGCACCCAAGCCCATCTTCGTTAGTATCGCACTGGACATATTATTTCCTCTTTTCTTTTACTATATTTCTTTTACTTTATTTTTTGATGTTTATTAGTGATTTCATTAAAATTGTTTTGAATATTTTTATTCACCGTCGGTTAATAAATCATAAAGTTTTTCGAAATCATCATTGTTGTAAAAAGCGATTTCCAACTTTCCTTTATTTTTATCTTTCAATACTACATCAACTTTCACACCTAATTTTTCACTGATTTTTGTAGCATATCTATTGAAGTGTATCCGGTATTGTTCCAAATCTTTTTCTTTTTTCTCAGCGGCTTTCTTATCCTTGGAATTGCCAAGACTCTTAACCAATTTTTCCACTTCACGAACGGAAAGCTTTTGGTCAAATACATTCTGCGCAATTTCGAACTGCAACTCTTCATCTTCAATAGAAAGAAGTGCTCTTGCATGTCCGGTTGAAATCATTTCATCAATAACCATCTGCTGAACCTTCGGTGAAAGTTTTAAAAGTCGCATGGAGTTGGTTACTGCCGCTCTACTCTTGGATACCTTTTCCGCAACCTCATCATCGGTAAGATTAAATTCTTGTTTTAATCTTTTGTATGCCTGGGCTTCTTCGATCGGATCCAAATCTTCACGCTGAATATTTTCAATCAGGGAAATTTCCACAATTTCCTGCTCTGTCATATTCTTGATAATTACCGGAACTTGTTTGAGTCCCGCTTTCTTGGACGCGCGCCATCTACGCTCACCGGCAATAATTTCATAATGGTCTTTTCGGTCCTGTACAAGGAGCGGTTGCAACACGCCGTGTTGTTTGATGGACTCGGCCAATTCTTCCAACGCTTCTTCATCAAACTTCTTTCGCGGTTGTTCTTTGTTCCTTTCAACCTTATTGATATCAACCATAACTGCTGCGCCTTTTACCGCAGACTCTTTCGGTGCAATCGCAGACCCGCCAATCGGTTTTTTATCTTTGATTAAACCATCCAATCCTTTTCCTAACCCCGCCATATTTTATACATCCTTTCTGCTGATAACTTCCTCTGCAAGTTTCCTATAACTTTCTGCTCCTGTAGATTTCGGATCATATACGATAATCGGCTGTCCAAAACTGGGGGCCTCTGATAATCGTACATTTCTCGGTATCTTTGTATCGTATATTTTATCCGGAAAATGTTGTCCGACATTTTCAACAACCTGCTGTGACAACACGGTTCTTCCATCATACATTGTGAACACAATTCCTTCCAAATCCAATTCCGGATTCAATCGTTCTTTTACCAGATTGATAGTGGTAATCAAATCGCTCAAACCTTCCAATGCTAAATATTCACATTGAATCGGTACGATAATTGAATTTGCAGTAGTCATTGCATTTAGTGTCAATGTATTTAGTGCGGGCGGACAATCAATAAGGATGTAATCATACATATCCTTTACCCACTCAATCTCTTTCTTGAGAATGAATTCCTTATCTTCAATACCAATTAACTCAATTTCTGCCGCTGCCAGATTTACATTAGCCGGAACAACAGAAATTCCCGGAAGAACATCTTTTATAATGCATTCATTTATCGAGCATTCTCCCAAGAGCAATTCATATATGGTTTTCTCTTGTTCTACTTTGTTTATACTAAATCCGCTGGTAGCATTTCCCTGTGGATCCGTATCAATCAAAAGTACTCTTTGACCCTGCTCTGCCAGACAAGCAGAAAGGTTAACTGTAGTCGTGGTTTTTCCCACGCCACCTTTTTGGTTCGCAACTGCAATGATTTTTGTCATATACTTGTCCTTTCCTACACACTTCTCTTCACATCTTTACAAAACAAAATTATATCACTACATTATTTTTTTATCTATAAGAAAACTGAAATATCCTTATGTTAAAATGTAGAATTTTTCATGTCCCGTGAAACATTTTCTTCTGTACTTCCTGGTTTTTCAAAATGTTTCACGGAATTTTTACAAGATAATGTTTCACGTGAAACATCATTAATCTACATCTTGTATTGTCTAATATTATGTAAATTTAATGTTTCACGTGAAACAAAAACAAAATTTTATTAAGTATTAAGTGTTTTACCAACGATATGGCGTTGCATTAATAATAACACCATGCTAATATGAACATGAAAATAACTCGGCAACAAACAAAACAAATTATAGTTGTGAGGAGGAAAATGATGAATATACTTGTTATTGGCGGAACAAGATTCTTTGGTGTTCCCATGGTGGAAGAGCTTTTAAGGAATGGACACGAAGTAACAATTGCAACCAGGGGGATGACTCCGGATCCCTTCGGAGAAAAAGTAAAACGAATCCGTCTTGATCACACGGATTTTTCCTCCATGAAAAAAGCACTTGCAGGATTACACTATGACGTAGTAATAGACAAAGTGGCCTACTGTTCCAACGATATCAAATATGCTATGGAATCCCTTTCTTGTGAAAAGTACATTTACATGTCCACCACCGCTATCTATGATTTGAACCACAAAGATGTTCGGGAAAAGGAATTTGACGGAGCAATCGGAAAATTAAAATGGTGTGACCGGGCAGATGGTTCCTATAGTGAAGTAAAGCAACAAGCCGAGTATGCATTATGGCAAACATATAAAGATAAGAATTGGATTGCAGTACGGTATCCATATGTGGTTGGACCGGATGATTATACGAAACGACTATTGTTCTACGTGAAAAATACAATAGAAGGAAATCCCATGTTTATTGACAATTTAGAGGAACAGATGAGTTTCATCCGCTCTGACGAAGCTGGCAAATTCATTGCCTATCTTGCAGATAAAAATTTCACCGGGGCAGTAAACGGTTGCTCCTACGGAACGATTTCCATAAAAGAAATCCTGGATTATGTAGAAAAGAAAACCGGCAAAAAAGCAATTATCGAAACTACCGGAGAGGCAGCACCTTACAACGGAACGGTTTCCCACAGTGTAAATATTGATAAAGCAGCAGAACTGGGATTTCAATTTTCAAATATTGAAGAATGGATTTTTGAACTGATAGATGAATATATCGGTTTATGTATTTGCTAATATAAGAATATTTCGATTATCGATTTATATAATTATAAATGTAATTGTCATCTTCGAATCATGTAATTCTTAATGTAAAAAAATTTTAGTTTTAGATTTATATAATAAAAATTGAATTACAAGTTCATTGACGATTTCTCTTTATTGTTATATCCTTAGGTTAGGTAAAGGTCATAGAACCTTTCGAGGGGCACAATAGGATAACACCTCTTTCCCGAGTGGGGGACGTTAAATATACCATCACTGCCAGGCAACAGGTCAGATTTACATGTTGTCAGTTATCCGAATAAAAAAAGGCTTGTTTCTTAGGAAGCGAGCCTTTTTTATTATGTTTGACATATTAATATTTGTACATTATAATACAAAACAATGAAAAGCTTAAGTGCTTTTGCGGCGATAGAGAGGAGCTACCCGTCCCAGCTTTGCGGGCAATAGAAATACAAAGTCAGCCTCTGGCTATGGAATTATCATAGGCCTGCTCCCGGAATTGCAATTCAAACAAAGAAAAATCCTAAGCGTAAAGCGTAGTGGTCATAAAGAAGCAAATCCGGAGAAGCGTTCATTTCTTCTCCGGATATTTTTATACCTCTGATAAATTGAATCTTATCAATTATTCGATTCAGCTTTGATTTCTACATATTGTTCGGAATGCATTTCCAATAAAAGTAATAGAATAAAAACATTCTCCCAAATGAAGAATGTCTGAAACAGCGGCTGGAACCTTATAAAGTAAAGCACTATAAA
>SVFE01000058.1 GCA_015057055.1 Lachnospiraceae bacterium
CTCTGTATTTTTTCGTGTTTTTTGCATAATATAAACCTTCTGTAGGCGGAACAGGTGGCATACTATTTGCAAGAACTTCTTGCAGAAGTGAATAAAATTTAAAGTTTACAGAGTGTATACCACCTGTATATCACTTGTATACCACGTGTATATAACGACCTCAAAATAACGTAAATTATCATCTATTTATGAATATTCTGACAATTCTTTTGTCACTTCAATGCATAAAGAAAAGTCCCGAAAATTCAACATTTCCGGGACTTTTCAATGTCAATTATTATTTTAATTCTTATACCACACCCTGAGCAAGCATAGCGGTTACAACCTTCTCAAAGCCTGCAATGTTAGCACCTGCTACGTAGTCGCCGGGGCAACCATACTTCTTAGCAGCTTCGTCTGCATTGTGGAAAATGTTGATCATGATATTCTTCAACTTGCTGTCCACTTCTTCAAAGGTCCAGGAAAGTCTTTCGCTGTTCTGGCTCATTTCCAATGCGGAAGTAGCTACGCCACCTGCGTTGGAAGCTTTGCCGGGTGCAAATAATACACCATTCTCCTGGAAGTATTTGGTTGCTTCCATGGTGGTAGGCATGTTAGCACCTTCCGCAACTGCGAAGCATCCATTCGCTACCAGTGCTTTAGCATCATCCAAATCAAGTTCGTTCTGTGTTGCGCAAGGAAGAGCAACATCACATTTTACGGTCCATACGCCCTTACCTTCATGGTACTCAGCGTTGGGTCTCATTGCTTTATATTCGGTAAGACGTGCACGTTTTACCTGTTTTACTTCGATAAGAGTAGCTACATCGATTCCGTCGGGATCATAAATCCATCCGGTAGAATCAGAACAGGTTACCGGCTTAGCACCAAGCTGCCATGCTTTCTGAATTGCGTAGGTTGCAACGTTACCTGCGCCGGATACAACAACGGTCTTGCCTTCTAAGCTCTTGCCGTTGGATTTTAACATCTCATCGGTAAAGTAGAGAAGTCCGTAACCGGTAGCTTCGGTTCTTGCAAGGGAACCACCGTAAGTAAGACCTTTACCGGTAAGAACACCTTCGTATAAACCGGTAAGTCTCTTGTACTGACCGTACATATAACCGATTTCTCTTGCGCCGGTTCCGATGTCACCTGCGGGAACGTCGGTGTCTGCGCCAATGTATTTATAAAGTTCTGTGATAAAGCTCTGGCAGAATGCCATAACTTCTCTGTCGGATTTACCCTTAGGATCGAAGTCAGCACCACCTTTACCACCACCGATAGGAAGGCCGGTAAGAGAGTTTTTGAAAATCTGCTCAAATCCAAGGAATTTGATGATACCTGTATTTACAGAAGGATGAAGTCTTAAACCTCCTTTGTAAGGTCCAATCGCTGAATTGAACTGCACACGGTAACCGGTATTAACCTGTACCTGTCCCTTGTCATCTACCCAGGGAACACGGAACTTAATCTGTCTTTCCGGCTCAATAATTCTTTCAAGGATTGCTTCTCTTTTGTAAAGTTCCTCATTTGCTTCAATTACAGGACGAAGAGAGTTCAATACTTCATCTACTGCCTGCAAAAATTCCGGTTCACTGGCATTTTTCTTTCTTACCAGCTCCAATACCTCGTCAACGTAAGACATTTTTATTTCCTCCTTAATTTTTCATAATATATAATAGCCGATGCTGGTGGGAGACATTCTCATTCACATCGCGTATTACCTTTTTACTCCTGCGCGGAAAGGAATTCGTGGATTCCCTTTGCTCCGGCTTTTCCTGCACCCATGGCAAGGATTACGGTAGCTGCTCCGGTTACCGCATCACCACCGGCATACACACCCTCTTTGGAAGTCTTTCCGGTTTCTTCTTCTGCGATAATACATTTGCGCTTGTTGATTTCCAAACCTTTGGTAGTAGAAGAAATCAGCGGATTCGGGGAAGTACCGAGGGACATAATTACGGTATCCACATCGATAACGAATTCCGAACCGGGAACTTCTACGGGACTTCTTCTTCCGGAAGCATCCGGCTCGCCAAGTTCCATGCGGATACACTTAATTCCGCTTACCCAGCCCTTTTCATCTTCCAGAATCTCAATGGGGTTGGTGAGAAGGTCAAAGATGATTCCTTCTTCTTTTGCATGATGTACTTCTTCCACACGGGCAGGAAGCTCAGCTTCACTACGACGATATACCACGTGAACCTCTGCGCCGAGACGAAGTGCGGTTCTTGCAGCGTCCATAGCTACGTTACCACCACCTACAACAGCAACTTTCTTACCGTGCATAATTGGGGTTGTGGAATTTTCATCAAAAGCCTTCATCAGGTTGCTTCTGGTAAGGTATTCATTTGCAGAGAATACACCGTTGGCATTTTCCCCGGGGATTCCCATAAATTTCGGAAGACCGGCACCGGAACCGATAAATACGGCGTCAAATCCTTCCTCTTCCAAAAGTTCATCCACCGTGATGGATTTACCGATAACAACGTCGGTTTCAATCTTAACGCCAAGGGCTTTTACATTGTCAATTTCCTTCTGAACAACGTCCTCTTTGGGAAGACGAAACTCCGGAATACCATAAACCAAAACACCGCCGGCTTTATGTAACGCTTCAAAAATCGTTACATCATAACCAAGCTTTGCAAGGTCGCCTGCACAGGTAAGACCTGCCGGGCCGGAACCGATTACGGCAACTTTCTTGCCGTTCTTTTCCTTTGCTGCTTCGGGCTTAATACCGTTTTCTCTGGCATAGTCCGCTACGAATCTCTCCAGCTTACCAATGGAGATTGCTTCGCCTTTGATACCGCGGATACATTTTCCTTCACACTGGCTTTCCTGCGGGCACACACGACCGCATACTGCAGGAAGTGCGGAGGACTCGCCGATGATTTTGAATGCCTCTTCCATGTTTCCGTCTTTTACCTGCTCAATGAAGCCGGGAATGTTGATGGAAACGGGGCAGCCCTTTACACACTGGGCATTCTTACAGTTGATACATCTGGAAGCTTCTTCCATTGCTTCCTCTTTGGAATATCCAAGACAAACCTCTTTGAAGTTTGTTGCTCTTTCTTTTGCATCCTGTTCACGAACAGGCACTTTCTTCATTACGTCCATTTTTATATCCTTACCTTTCCTTAATCACAGTTTCCGCAACCGCCGTGGTGCGTATCGCCTTCCTGAATTTTCAGAATCTCGCGACCCTCTGCGGTCTTATACATCTGCTGACGTCTCATTGCTTCATCGAAGTTTACCTTGTGACCGTCAAATTCCGGTCCGTCAACGCAGGCAAATTTCACTTCATCACCAACAGTTACACGGCAGGCACCGCACATACCGGTTCCGTCCACCATGATCGGGTTCAAGCTGACAACCGTAGGAATCTCCAATTCCTTGGTCAGCATGCAGACAAATTTCATCATAATCATAGGACCGATTGCTACGCAGACATCGTACTTCTTGCCTTCCTCCACCAAATCCTTGATGGTCTGGGTAACCATACCGCTTCTTCCGTAAGAACCATCATCCGTGGTTACGTAAAGATTGCCTGCTACCGCCTTCATCTCCTCTTCCAGGATAAGAATACTCTTGGTCTTTGCTCCCACGATAACGTCTGCATCGATACCATTTTCGTGAAGCCATTTTACCTGGGGATATACCGGAGCGGTACCAACACCGCCGGCAACAAAAAGAATCTTCTTATTCTTTAATTCCTCTATGGGTTCATTTACAAATTCAGAAGGACAACCAAGAGGTCCCACAAAATCCGCAAAAGCATCTCCTTCCTTTAACCCTGCCATAATCGTTGTCCCGGCACCAATCACCTGGAAAACAATCGTTACCGTACCCTTCTCTCTGTCATAGTCGCAAATGGTCAGGGGAATTCGCTCTCCCTCTTCGTTGGTACGCACGATGACAAACTGTCCCGGCATACAGGATTTTGCAACTCGCGGAGCTTCTACGTCCATCAGGTAGATATTCTCTGTCAGTTCCTTTGCTTTTACGATTTTAAACATCTTCTCTTACCATCCTTAAATAAATCTTGTGATTAGAAACAAAAATACATCCTACATAATAGCACAACTTATTTTTCTTGCAAATATTTCGAACAAAAAAAATTAAAAAAATTGTCAGCTGCATTCTTCGGCAATTCTCTCTTTACCGACAAATACAACTGACAAATTCACACTCTGTCATTAACGTGAGCCTTCACCGGCTCCTTATAAGCAGCAACGCAGCACAAAGAAATAATGAAGTACGCTGCCGGTAATTACGAACAGATGCCACACCAGATGCATATACTTATTGTTCTTCACATAGAAGTAAACGCCGCCGGTATAAGCCAGACCGCCGCCAAGAAGCAGCCAAAAGCCCGTCGCATCAATCAGGGAAAATACCGTATCCGCGGTAATCACCACAGCCCAACCCATCAGAAGATAGAGCACCAGGGATACCTTGTGGAATTTCTTCAGGTTTATCGCATTAAGAACAATGCCCACGATGGCACATACGCCCTGAAATCCGAAAATGACCCAGCCCATCGCACCGCCTACCAGCGACAGGGCCACCGGGATGTACGTACCCCAGATTAAAATGAAGATGGAACAGTGGTCGCAAATCTGGAACACCTTCTTGGCCTTCCTGTTTACCATGCCGTGATACAACGACGATACGCTGTAAAGAATGATAAGGCTCGCTCCGTACAGCGCCGCACTTACAATTCCCATAACATCCGAATACATGGTTGCGTACACAATCATCACCACGGTGCCTGCCACCGAAAGAAGCGCACCGATTCCATGGGATACTGCATTGTATATTTCTTCTATTATACTCTGTCCGTTAAAAGCTTCTACTTTTGTCATATTCTCTCCTCCTAACGCCTGTGCGTTCAGCGAAAAGCACAGGGTCACAAAAAACATTGCATGTAGTTTTCAATACTATGTTACAATGTTTTTCGGAATATGTAAAGTAGAATTTAAAATTTTACATCAAAACCTTTGACAAAAAGTCTCTGGTTCTGTCCTGCCGGGGATTATTAAATATCTCATCCGGCGTGCCTTCCTCCAGAATGATTCCTTCGTCCATGAAAACCACTCTCGTGCCCACTTCTTTGGCAAATCCCATCTCATGGGTTACCACAGCCATGGTCATTCCTTCCTTGGCAAGGTTCTTCATAACTTCCAATACCTCGCCTACCATCTCCGGGTCAAGGGCACTGGTGGGCTCATCAAACAGCATCATCTTGGGCTTCAAAGCAAGGGAACGCACAATGGCAATTCGCTGCTTCTGACCGCCGGACAACTGTCCCGGAAAACTGTTTGCTTTTTCCTGCAGATTCACCAGCGCCAGCAGCTTCATCGCTTCCTCCTCTGCCGTCTTTTTGTCCATCATTTTTAACTGTACCGGCGCGAGGGTGATATTGTCCAAAATGCTTAGGTGGGGGAAAAGATTAAAATGCTGAAATACCATCCCCATCTGCTGACGGATTTTATTGATGTCTGTCTTCGGCGCGGTAATTTCCGTACCGTCAAAGAAAATCTGCCCTTCCGTCGGCGTCTCCAGCAGGTTTAAGCACCTTAGAAACGTGGATTTACCGGAGCCTGAGGGGCCGATAATAACGACTTTTTCGCCGCGGGCGATATCGTAATTGATATTTTTAAGCACTTTGTGCTCGCCAAAATCCTTGGATAAATTCTTAACGGATATCACTTTCTCTCAGCCTCCTTTCCAGTAGTCCCATAAGCCAGGTAAAGAACATTACAACAATAAGATAAATCAGCGCAACCGCCATTAACGGCATAAATGCATCATAAGTCACACCCTGAATTAAATATCCGCCTCGGGTAAGGTCATTTAATCCGATGTAACCACAGATGGAAGTTTCCTTAAACAAAGTAATCATTTCATTAACCAGCGCAGGTAACACGTTTTTCACAGCCTGCGGCAAAATGATTTTTGTCATGGTAACCGGATAACTGAGCCCTAAGGATCTGCCGGCCTCCATCTGTCCCTTATCGATGGACATAATACCGGAACGCATAATCTCTGCTATGTACGCTCCGGAGTTGATACCAAAAGACACCGATGCCACCAACACCTGATTGGTGCTGGACACCATAAATACAAAATACATAAGGAGCAACTGTATGGTGGAAGGCGTTCCCCGGATTACCGTAAGATAGATGCGGCAAAGCCAATCCACAAAATTAAACAAGTCTCCCAAAAAACCATGCAGGTTCTTCTTTCCGATTTGATCATGGGCGGTTCTTACGACTGCCACAAAAATACCGATTACGATACCCATTAGCAACGCATATATGGTTACCTGCATCGTAATCCCCAAACCATCTACAATATATTTCCACCGATTATCATCGATAAAGTTCAGTTCAAATTTATCAACCAGTTCATTCCACCACTCAGCCAAGTTTCTCTCTCCTTGCGTTTTCATTTTCCTGCCGCCGCCACCGTGACAAGAAATATGCCCTATTATATCACAGATTTGCCTTTACTGACAGAGAAATTAGAAAAAACGTGTATGTTTGCACTTGCAAAAAAAATAGAGGCGCAGCTGCGCCTCCGGTCAACCATTATCTTGTTTGAATATATACGGAACCATCCGGAAACATTTCCCGAAGTGCTTCGTTGTAAAGTTCAATTTCCTCCGGCGTGTTTCCGCAATTTATTGTGAGGCATTCCAGTCCTTCCCAATTCGTTAAAACTTCATAATCGGACACATCTTCGATGTACACATCCCAAAAACCTGCAAACACGGAGTATCTATCATATAATTCCGTACAATTCTCTGTCGATATATTACAATCTTGCACCATCCATCCTTGACCTTCAAATAGCAACTCATTTGAAAAAACATTATAATTCATGACACTTCCATGCGCCGGACAAGATCCCACACTTTCAAAGAAAATTCTTACCCCTTGATTAAAATCATCATTCGAATATTGCAAGATGTAATCATTTGTCACACTAATTACCTTTTCAACATACGTGATATCTGAAATATCGGTATTCCTTATGAATATGTTCAGCACTTCCTGACCTCCCACGTTATGAAATTCCATATCATAACGGATCATATTATCTCGTTCATCTTCTATCGGAATATTTAAATTATTATAAGCACACATCAATTCTCTATGCTCCAACATTAAGATAAATGAATCCCAAGAAATAAATGAAGTAAGTAATTTTATCCATAATATTCCCAACAATAATACAGAAACCAGAATTATAGTAATAAATATTTTTAATACTTTTTTCTTTTCCATTCTATTTCCTCTCGTGAAAAACCAATACCTATGTATTAGCAAAATTGTATCCTTGCCACCAATCTTTACCAAACAAAAATTCCGCATTCCGGAAGCATTTGCTGCAGTTCCTGCAATTCGTCCTCACTTACATCATCATATAAAATGGTTAAGCTTTGCAAATTCGTCCAATTTTCAAGCACAGACACATCATCCAAATAAGCAACCGTCAAATTCATATAAACATTATCCTCTGCCATCTGCCTCACTTCCGATAGATTGTCCACTGCCAGACTCATTG
Source organism: Lachnospiraceae bacterium (assembly GCA_015057055.1). Lineage (GTDB taxonomy): Bacteria > Bacillota > Clostridia > Lachnospirales > Lachnospiraceae > NK4A136. Next base: position 7,552 of record SVFE01000058.1, read on the forward strand.
AAATAAAACTCTCTTGCGGTCCTGTATAAGCCAAAGCAGAACCAGTGTCTTGTGCATCCGCCTGACCTATAGTATCGACGCGGAAATTGCTCAAACTATATCCCCAAGTATAATGGTTTTCATCAATATAAATACCGGCAAAATAAACGTTTATATTCTTACCTGCAAGTCCGTCTTCTCCCAAGATGTTCTCCATGTACTCCTTAACCAACAACAGGTCTTCGTAAAACGATTCTCTGCTCCATTCACTGTCTTCTCTTTGTTCTAAGATAAACCTTACATAGTTTACACTCGGTTCCTCGCTCTCTCCCACTCCAATGCATTCATATACTTGTAGTGGCAGAGCATTCATGCCGTCCACAACATCCTTATATCCGGCCAGCAGTGTCTCGTCCGACTCTACGAAGTTCAATTCCGTCGCAACCTGATTTTCCATGGGCTCACTATAAACATCTGCAACCTGCATGTTTTCATCAAAGCATATCTTCCAAAAATTCCCACTATAACACGGAAAAACCGGAATAAAGCGCGGATAGTTTCCCTGATAAAAAGGACATTCCCCACTCTTTGCATAAATAACAAAACCCTCTTCGTAAGTCCTACCATAAATTCCACTTTGTCCTAATTCATTTTCCAACTCTTCCAAACTCATACCCTCGACGCGTGCATTCATAATGTATTCTTCCACACTATGACTAAAAAGATGGACTATGTTAAACAATACGACTCCCAGAATTACTGCAAGGCATACGATTAGCAGTGTTCGTAATTTTTTATTTATACTCATCATTAATCCCCTTATCTTTACTCAATCACGGTATATTGGTATCTCCTTTTTTCGTTTTTGTTCCATAATCATTTCCCCTCTGCTAAACACGGAAACAAACTTTTCCTTTGTAGATTCAATTTACACATTCCGAGGCGCAGCTGCGCCTCCGGTCAACCATTATCTTGTTTGAATATACACCGAACCATCCGGAAACATTTCCCGAAGTGCTTCGTTGTAAAGTTCAATTTCCTCCGGTGTGTTTCCGCAATTTATTTTAAGGCATTCCAGACCTTCCCAATTCGTTAAAACTTCATAATCGGATACATCTTCGATGTACACATTTTCATATCCCACAAACAAGGAATATTCTTCGTATAATTCCGTGCAGTTTTCTACTGATATGTTACAGCCCCGAATAATCCAATCCATTCCGCCGGAATAAAATTCATCCTCAGAAGAATTATAATTCCACATGATGCCATATGGTTCACCTGACCCTACAGGATTAAATTGAAAATGAATCACATATGGAAAATCTTCGTCTGTTTTTACATATTCCCTCGTAGCATTTACAACTTCACAGATTTGCGAATATTGTATTGAATCCAAATTTCTAATCGTTATAGATATTTTTTCAATATTATCAGCCTGATCTCTTTGCACATAAATGTGATAGGGATATTCATTGCATGCTAAACTATCATCATAGTCAAATTCTATCCCTTCGTACATACGTATTAGTTCAGAAAACGAAAATAAGTTGTATGCATTTTGAATTCCTAATCCTTTGCTAAATAAAAAAATACGAAATCCGCAATATACAAATAATATTGTAATAAATACAACAAGAATTATTTTTTTCTTTCCTTTCATAGGTGCTCCTTTTATTCTATTTCCATTATGTTTGTAAGATAGCTCATGCGCGAACTATACTCATTATTATCTATATGTTCCTCTCTAAATTCACCCACAGAACCTACTGCTAGATCTGCACTAATGGCCGAATCATAAATCTCTTTTTGAACCAGTGTCTCACATACACGCCAAAATACATTGTATCTCCGGAATTGTTAAATCAGTAACCTCTTCACTATTCTCCAACTGCTGTCTTGTCAAATCCGTCACTAATTCTTCTTTCCGTTTTTCATTCAAAGACAGTACTGCAATAGCAATGCCTATGCAGATGACCGCTAACGCGGCCACCTGTATTTTCTTGTTTTTAGAAATTTTTTCAAATCAATTTATGCTCTTTTGCTTTTTAGTAATCTAATACCCATAACTATATGGACAAAATTCTGCAAATGCCGTATGTCGTTCCCGACGCATCTCATCCGCCCTTTCATAAAAATAGGATTTAAGAAAAAGCAGGCACGCAGTCTGCGCATAACTATCCGTCGCTATTATACTCCTGCTATATCTAGTATCCAGTACCAAAAAAAGTTCATCTTCTTCCGGTAAATTCAAATAACAAACACCGCCATCTCTCATTTTTGCGGAAATATCCTCCTCAGTTGTACCAATTCCTGCAATGCTCCCCCCGCCTTCCATAGGTGACTCCAATTGAATTTCTTCTCTTAACCGGTACTCACAGGAAGCATCTATCTGCGACACATAATATTGTAATAACCACAAATCCATTGTAGATAATCTACCCAGCGTATATACTTGCTCACTTGTTTCTGTTTCACAATCCCGAGATGAACTTGCGCCATATTCCACCGTGCATTCTTCTACATAAAACACATTTCCATCCCTCATAATATAGAGATTTATATTAAAATTTTCTCCAAAATACGACTTTTCACCATCTACCCAGGTATACTCTCCCTCCGGATATAATTCGAGAAAGAGTTCTTTCATCGCTTCCGCTTCTTCATCCTCAACAAACCATCCATATTCTTTGTAAATTGTATAGAAAAGTAATACCTCTTCACTATTTTCCAACTGCTGTCTTGTCAAATCCGTCACTAATTCTTCTTTCCGTTTTTCATTCAAAGACAGCACAGCAATAACAATGGCTATACAGATGACCGCTAACGCGGCCACCTGTATTTTTTTGTTTTTAAAAATATTTTTCATTCGTTACCTCCCATACAGGTAGAATAAATAAGTTATAAATTCATCCGTCACCACGATATTTGTTACAATGGCATAATAATGCCCCTTGGGCAGGCATCCGGTTGCATCCAGTTTAAATTCTTTCGTGTGTTGATTGTTCTTTGGGGACATAATGAGTACCTCCTAATTGTATTATACATTCTTTTGAGGATAACTCATTTTTCTTTGTACTATTTTTATACTAGCACCACCATAAGGCAAATCAATATTCAGCATACTTATGGTAAAACGATAAAACTCATCCAGTTCCAAGGTGGCAACATAATCCCATGCATTGCTGAACCTCACAGATTTATCCATTTTAATAGATACGAAATGCAGGAAGGGATTTATGGAATTATTTTTATAACAAAAAGAACCAAATCATTCCTC
>SVFE01000059.1 GCA_015057055.1 Lachnospiraceae bacterium
CTTTTTTGGGGGTTATAAAAAATATGAACATAAAAGACGGTAATGGTTTGAGCGTTTTATTCTTCCGTTCTTAGATTTGTTGCAACGGATTTTAATGTTTCAAAAAATTTCGGATAGGATATGTTTATGCAGTCGAAATCATCAATAGTAATCCCGGAATCGGAAATAAGTGATGCAATTGCAAAACTCATGGCAATTCGGTGGTCGCCGTAGCTTTTGATTTTTCCGCCACAGATATGGTCGCTACCTTCTATAATCATTCCATCTTCGGTAGGAGTTGCTTTTATACCAAGATTGTTCAAATTTTCACACATTGCGGTAATTCGGTCGGATTCCTTGACTTTGAGTTCTGCGGCATCTTTAATAATAGTAGTTCCTTTTGCAAGTGAAGCAAGAATGCAAAGCGCAGGAATTTCATCAATTAAGGTTGGGATGATATCGCCCTCGATGGTTGTGGCAATTAAATTACTGCTTTTTACGAGAATGTCCGCAACCGGTTCACCACCGGATAATCGTTGATTCAACAATTCTATATTACCATTCATATCCTGTACCACTTTGATGATTCCGCTACGGGTAGGATTAATTCCGACATTACGAATCAGTAATTCGGAGTTGGGAGTGACTAATCCTGCCACTATAAAAAAGGCGGCCGACGAGATATCAGAAGGAACGATGATATCACAAGCATATAACTCATTTCCCGGTTTTAGTGTGGCTGTCTTGCCCAAAGAATCTATGTCACATCCAAAATTTTTAAGCATAAGTTCTGTGTGATTGCGACTTAAAGCAGGTTCGGTCACGCTGGTTTCACCATCCGCGTATAAACCGGCAAGTAATATTGCGGATTTTACCTGTGCACTGGCAATGGGAGAGTGATAGTGTATTCCATGCAATGCAGAACCTTTTATTTCTAAAGGCGCGCAATCATTATTTCTTATACTTGTTATATTGGCACCCATTTCCCTTAAGGGAGTCAAAATTCGTTTCATTGGTCGTCGTTCGATGGATTCGTCTCCGGTAAGCCTGCAATCAAATTTTTGCGCGGCTAAAATTCCGGAAATCAATCGGGTAGTTGTTCCGCTGTTTCCGGTATATAAAAGGTCTTTGGGGGCAGAAAGGCCGTGTAAACCTTTGCCGTGCACAATCACTTCATTTTTGTCTATAGCAACCTCAATTCCCATTTTTCGAAAGCAGGAAATGGTTGATAAACAATCCTCAGCGTGAAGAAAATTGCTTATTTTTGTGCTTCCTTTCGCCAGGGAACCAAACATGATGGAACGATGAGAGATGGATTTATCGCCCGGTATATTGATTTCCCCTTTGATAGGCGTCTGTTTGTTAAAAAGTTTCATAAACATATATCCTTTCTGAGGCGCAGTTAGCGTTCAATGACGGGGTATCCGTTTTTGTTTAGGACAGGGACTGCGTCATTCATTGATTTTTCATCATAAAAAACAATATATAAGATTCCTTCTTCATGTTCCCTGTTGTGGGTAATTCCTATGTTTTTTATGCTGATAGTTTCTTTTGCCAATATTGTTGCAATTTTCGCAATTGCACCGGCTTCGTCGCGGATGTCGGTGTAAAGCTGATAAGATTTTCGGATGGAACCTCTTGCGTGATCGCTCAAACTGTTTCGATAGGCTCCGGATTTCTCGAATAATTGATAGATGACCCCTTCTTTTTTGGTTACCAAAGATGCTTTAATTTGGTCCAACAGTTTCTGATAGTAATCTAAGATGGTTATGATATTTTCAGCGTTTCCGCTGCAAATCTGCTCCCACATATCCGGAGAAGAGGCTGCAATCCGGGTAATATCCTTGAAACCACCTGCAGCAATCAGTTTCATAAATTGCTCCGGCGTATCATTTTCTTCGACAAGTTTTACCAATGTAGCGGCGATGAGATGGGGTACATGACTAATTGCGGCCGTGGCAAAATCATGTGTTTTATAATCACTGATAATGGTAATCGGTTTTAAGGAAGAAATCAGATTTTGTAAAAAATCCAGTTGATGTTCCTGCCCCTCGCAGGAGGGCGTGAGAATATAATAAGAGTTCTCCAAAAGCAAGGCGGAAGCATTCTTATAACCGGATTTTTCGCTTCCGGTCATAGGATGTCCACCGATAAATTGCTTGGTAAGATTTAGCTTTTCTGCTGTTTCGTGAATGCCGGTTTTTACGCTGCCCACATCAGTTAAAATACATTCGGGTGAAATTTTGTCTTTGATTTCAACTAAAAATTTATTATTTATTTCCACTGGGGCACAAAGGAAAATAATGTCGCATTCGTCGATTCGGTCCGTTGGATTTTGCATTATATAATCCGCAATGCCTTCGTGCAACGCTTCTTTTGAGGCATTTTCGGAACGATTATATACGTAGATTTTGATTTCGGGATGATATAAGCGTAAGGCTTTAGCGATTGAACCGCCAATTAGCCCAAGACTTAAAAAACAAACTTTTAAATCAGAAAAATTTTGTGCTGATATCATCATTAAAACTCCTTGTTAACGCATAATTTCAAAAGAAAGTTTATCATTGATGAGAGTGTACGTCAAGAAAAACCTTTTTTGCTTTAAAGTGTTAAAGTGGAAACGGAGAGTTTATAAAATTTAACTTAAAAAATTGAAAACTCATTTCAAATAAAAGTGTGTTAATTGTATAAATAAAACAAAGAAATTGTATAAGTTGCAAGAAAAATATTGCGCAAAACCCTAAAGTTTAGTAAAATATACCCATGGGTTACGAGAAGGGTAAAGAAGGGGCATGTATGCCCGATGCAAAAACTAGAATGAAATTGGAGGTCAAAAACATGAATGTTTACACAACGGAAAAAATTCGAAATGTCGTTTTGTTAGGACATGGGGGTGCAGGAAAAACAAGTCTGGCCGAAGCAATGGGGTATCTTGCGGGGCTGACTTCGCGTATGGGAAAAGTGGAAGACGGTAATACAATTTCGGATTTTGGTAAGGAAGAACAAAAGAGACATACATCGGTATCAGCCAGTGTTATTCCTATGGAATGGGCGGGATGTAAAATTAATGTGATTGATTCTCCGGGGTGTTTTGATTTTGTTGGTGAAATGGAAGAAGCTGTCAGTGCAGCAGACGCCGCAATTATTGTAGTATCCGGTAAAGCCGGAGTGGAAGTAGGAACGGAAAAAGCCTGGGATATTTGCGAAAAGAACAATATGCCCAGAATGTTTTTCGTAACCGATATGGATGTGGATAATGCTTCTTATAAAAATGTTGTAGAGCAATTAACGGAAATGTACGGAAAGAAAATTGCTCCTCTTCATTTGCCGATTCGTGAAAATGAGAAGTTTGTGGGCTATGTTAATGTTATCAGTGAAAAAGCACAGAAATGGGTAGGAAAAGAAGTTGTGGATTGCGAAATACCCGACTATAGCAAAGAGTATCTCGAGACCTATCGTGAAATCTTGATGGAGGCGATTGCCGAAACCAGCGAAGACATGATGGACCGCTATTTTAATGGAGAAACCTTCTCGGAAGATGAAATGCGTGCAGCCCTTCGTATCAGCGTGAATAATTGTGCTATTTTCCCGATTTCTATGGGTTCCAATGTTTTGTGTCAAGGTATTTATACATTGATGGATGATATCGTGAAACTTCTGCCCAGTCCGTTAAATAAAGAAGTGGCCGGTATTAATTTGAAAACAAACGAAATTTTTGCAGCGAACTATGACTTCTCCAAAGCAAAATCTGCTTATATTTGGAAAACAATTGTGGATCCGTTTATCGGTAAATACTCTCTGATTAAAGTTATGAGTGGTGTTTTGAAAGCGGATGATGTTATTTATAACAAGGAAAAGGATATTGAAGAAAAAATCAGTAAACTATATCTCCTTCAGGGAAATAAGCCGATTGAAGTAAAGGAATTGCACGCAGGTGATATTGGTGCTATTGCTAAATTGACGGCTGCCAGAACCGGTAATACTTTGTCTACTAAGACTACGCCGATTCAGTACGGAAAATATGATATTTCTGTGCCTTATACTTACATGCGTTATAAACCTAAGAATAAAGCGGATGTTGATAAAATTGCTCAATCTCTTCAGAAAATGAGTCATGAAGACCAGACGCTTCGCATTGTAAACGACAGCGAGAATCGCCAGACGCTTCTTTATGGTATGGGAGAGCAACACTTGGAAGTTATTGTATCCAGACTTTTGAATGAATATAAAGTGGAAATCGAACTTTCTAAGCCTAAGATTGCGTATAAAGAAACGGTTAAGAAGAAATCGGATGTGGAATATAAATACAAAAAACAAAGCGGCGGACATGGTCAGTATGGTCATGTTAAGATGCGTTTCGAGCCCCTTGGTGATTTGGAAAAAGCTTATGAATTTACCCAGGAAGTTGTGGGTGGCGCAGTTCCGAAAAACTTCTTCCCGGCGGTTGAAAAAGGCCTTCAAGAATCCGTATTGAAAGGACCTTTGGCTGCATATCCCGTTGTGGGCGTAAAAGCTGTTTTGTATGACGGTTCTTATCATGCGGTAGACTCTTCGGAAATGGCATTTAAGATGGCGACAATCCAGGCCTTTAAGAAAGGTGTAATGGAAGCGACTCCGGTGCTCCTTGAACCGATTGTTTTGCTGAAAGTGGTTGTTCCGGATAGCTATACCGGCGACGTTATGGGCGATCTTAACAAGAGAAGAGGACGAATTCTCGGAATGAATCCTACGGCAAACGGCAAACAGATGATTGAAGCTGAAATACCGCAGGCTTCGCTATATGGATATTGCACGGATTTGCGTTCCATGACCGGTGGTCGTGGTTCCTATTCTTACGAATTTGTTCGTTATGAACAGGCTCCGTCCGATGTTCAGGAAAAAGAAGTTGCTGCCAGAGCTGAGGTAGTTGCCGAATCAAATAAAGAGGATTAAGAAAAAGGCGCTAACAATTCGTTAGCGCCTTTCTTTTATTTACTTTTTGCCACGTCTTCCGGTTTTAAATTAGTGATTTTATCAATAGCACTTCGTTCATCCGGAGTAGCATTGTTTTTAATTGCATTGATTATAAACTGTATTTCGCTGTTGGTGAATTTAATATTTTTCACTTTGGTTTCTTTGATTAGCTGTGTTAAATACGGCAATAAATCCTTTTGCTGCAAATTGCGACTTCCATGAAACGCGGTTGTTAAAAAATCTTTCTTTTTCTCGTCCATCGTTTCGGGATAAGAAATATGTTCCAAAATGTCGTCTCTCATAACGCTCCTTTCTAAGAAAAATTATCCGGAATCTGTGTTTTCGCTTTTTTCGAAAAATGATGTAAAATCGATGGAACTGCTGCCGTTGAAGTTCATAAAAGAGGAAAGGGCATCCGGACCAAGCACATCCATCAAATCCTTGGCTTGCTGATACATTTCATAAGCCTTATAGATTTGATAAAAAGAGTCCAGTTTATCTGCATTTTCTTTATGTAAATTATCCTTTAAATCATGGAATAGAGCATCAATGTCAGGCTTTTGTTTTTCGCAGTTTGAATTGCAGTAAGGGCGAAGTTGAAATGCTTTTATTTTTTCAAGGACTAATTTAATTTCCATAATTTTGACGATAAGAGCAAGATAATTTTGTTCTTTTTCGGGTACAAATAAACCGGCTGCTTTAATTATCTGAATCGTATCGTTTGTGTAACGATAATCAAAATCTTTCATGAAATGCCAGGCAAAGGTGTAATATTATTTTATTTTATGCTTTTTGCTGTAGATTAGAACGATGATGTAAGAATTAAGGCGGGCATATTGCCCGCCCCGGTCATTAGAAGCAACTGTTATTGTTTCTGCCGCCGCAGCAGTTCAACAATACGAGGATAATAAGAATCCATTCGCAGCAGCTTCCGTTGCCGAACAAATTTCCAAGGTTAATGCCGCATCCGCCGCCGCAACCTGAATTTCCACTGTTGTTGCAAAGGAGGAAAAGGATGATAATAATACAAATCCAATTATTTCCTCCGCATTCGTAATCGGATGTCTGACATCCACACTGTGTTGCTGATAAATCACTCATGACTTATACTCCTTAAAAAATCTTATGCTTTATCATATGTGCCTCGGAAAAAAAGGTTCATAAAAAAACAAAAATATTAAATAAACCAAATAATACCATATCGTGTAAAAAAACTTGCAATTATTTCTATATATAGTAAAATATTGTTATATGTAAAATAGGTTTAGTATGGGAAGATAGAGTCATGCCGACAAAGAAATACCGATATGTTCCCGGAAAAAATCATGCTGCTTCCGAACAAGAGGCTTATTTACGGGATGAGGAAAAAATACATAAGATTCAGGCGGAATATAATCTTTTGGAAGGTGCCGACTTGGTTTCGGTGTATAAAAAACTGCAAACCGGTGGGGTTTCGTTTGAAACTGCTTTGGGCCAGAGTTTTGATGATGCTGTTTTTGATGCATACAATGCCTTGTCTGAGGAAGAAAAAAACGGCAAAACCATTTTGAAAGAGAAAAAACGCAAACCGCATTCTGCCCCGAAAGAACGGGTGGATTTGAGATCCTATGATGAATCCATGCAGAAAATAATCCTTCAGGAAATGAAGAAAAATGAGCGAAAACGAAAAACAATCGTTCTGGTTTGTGCTCTTGTAGGGGTTCTTTGTGTTGGTTATGTATTTTTGGATTATTATCAGGGCAGAAGAAGCGAACAGCGTTGGGAATCTTTGTCCGGACTTATCGGAAGCGAACAGCTTTCCAATGACAGCCCGGAGCAGGAATATGCTTCTGCAACGCTTACCGAAGACGAACTTATTGTCCCTGAAGTGCTGGAAAAATACAAAACTTTATATAATTCCAACAGAAACCTAATCGGATGGGTAAAAATTGACGATACTATTATTGATTACCCTGTCATGCAGTGCGATGACAATACCTACTATTTGAATCATAATTTCGATCAGGAAGAAGATTCTGCCGGAGCCATTTTTTTGGATTGTAACTGTGATGTGGTGCGCGGAAATGACAACTATATTTTGTATGGTCATCATTTGTCCAGCGGGAGAATGTTTGCGGCACTGGAAAGTTATGAATCGGAAAGCTTTTTTGAATCACATCGCTACATAACCTTTGATACGATTTATGAGGAGCAGTTATTTGAAGTAATGTACGTCTTCCGGTCCAGGGTTTATAACGAAGAAGATGTGGTATTTAAATATTATCAGTTTATTGATGCAAATTCGGAGGAAGAGTTCTATTCCTATATGAATGAGATGGCGGAAATGTCATTTTACGATACCGGTGTGACTGCGGTGTACGGGGATACACTACTTACTCTTTCAACCTGTGATTATAATGAAACCAACGGACGTTTTGTGGTTGTGGCAAGGCGTATTCGATAAAGGAAAATACATTGGAAAAAGATGGAGGGGACGCAATGGCTGATTCATCCAAGAAGAAAAACACAAAGAAAACAGAACAAAGGAAGCTTGGCACCAAAGCAAAAAGAGCGGCGAGAAAAACTCTGGCCGGTGTTTTGCTTGTAAGTTCTTTAATTGTAGCTTCCATTCCGGCGGACAATTCCGGAGTTGCTTTCGCAAGTAATATAAATGAAGTAATGGATTATGAAGCGGACAGAGCTTTAGCCCGAAACGGCGAGTTATTAGTTTCTTCCTCTGAAATCAGCGGGTCCTTAGACCCCAGCACTCAAACCCAATATACGTCTTATGAAATCAGACAGGTAGACGGAGAGTGGACACTTCTTTGGAAATATAAGTATTTCGTTCCCACAAACGTAGGCGGTAATACCGGTGTTGGCGTTATTTCGGACTATAATGATACTTATAATGTCAGCACTTTGAATATGACCGGACGTATTATTACCGGTTATGAACTGATTGGTAAGTCTGCATACGATACCTATGTAACGACAAATATTAATCCGATTACCTTCACCTTGGATGTATCTCCCTATGTGAACGGTACCGATGGCACCAAGGTTACGGAAGTGCCGATTTATTTTGAAGATGCATATAATACTTGGAAATCGGAATACGATACCAAGCTTTCTAATTATTTTTCGCAAAATCCCGGGGAAACCGATGCTCCGGAACTTTCTGTGCTTGGAATGACGCCCCTTGTTTTGTCCGGCGATCAGATGACGGACGAGATGAAGCGCATCTATTATTGTGACCATAGCTATAACAACGAAAATACTGCCCTCCTTACCGGATATACATTGGTTCCGGTGGTTAATTATGCCAGAGGACTTTCTTATGTTAATGCCAATGGCGCTGTTAATGTGATTCCGGATGAAGATACGGTATATGTTGCAGTTCGAAACAGCGATACGGCCAGCACTGCTAATTTGGATGAGAATGGTTTTAAATATCTTGCAAGTCAGGGTATTATTGCCATTGGTGACGGTGCTTTTGCGGACACCCAGAAAGTTGATGTTATGAATGTAGGAGAAGGTATTGCTTTTATCGGTGATGAAGCCTTCCGCAATTCCTTTATTAAAGAAGTACAGTTCGCCAGTGTTACTCATATCGGAAATCAGGTTTTCCAGGGATGCCAGTATTTGGAAGAAATTCATCTGGCGGTTACCACCAGTGTAATCGGACGAGAGGCATTCCAGGGCTGTAAAATTTTGGAATCTGTTACCATTCCGGCCGGTGTTACGGATATCGGATTTGGCGCATTTGCAGATTGTTCGGTTTTAAATACGGTTGATTTTTCGGGTAACCATGGGGTAAATATCGGTGAATATGCTTTTTATAATTGTCCTTATTTGACGAATGTTATTTTTACACCCGATTATGAAATTGCAATCGGAAAAGCAGCCTTTGCATTGGCTCCCGGTAGCGGTACCAATGCCAGACTGGTTGATTTTGCGTTCCCGGAAAAATTAAAGACCTATGTGAGTGCGGCGGATTCCTCTGTGGGGTATACGCTTTATGATGAGGAAGAAAATTCTTATACCTCTGCCATGGGTGATTATATATTGGCAAATCGGAATAATTTGACCAATGTCACCATGCCGCTGAATTTCGGTAGCAGCGTGACAGAACGTGTGCCTATGAACACATTTGATATGTGTCCCGATTTGGGATGCTTGTCTTTTGCTGCCAACAATAACAGGGAAGCGGTTTTTGACAGTAATTTGTTTGAAGATGTTGTAAACGAAGATTTTTATGTATTCGGTCCGGAAACTTCCAATACCCAGGGACCGGATGGCCAGTATTATGCATATCCGAGACGTTCTACTTGGAAAGCAAATACAAACACGTTGGCTTATGTTCCGTACGTTTATTACAGCGACGGCAGAAACCATTATGAGGTTGGTATCGAAGATTACCGGTATGAATTGGAAATTAATGAAGATGATACAGCGACCCTTTTGTCTTGTGAGTTTATTGTCACTCCTGCCCCTATTTCGGAATTGGTTGTTCCCGGCAATGTTGCAGGCTATGATATCGTGGATATGGCCGACGGTTCATTGGACGGAATCAAGGATTATATAGTTAAACTCGTAGTGGCAGATGATTCCATTAGTGAAATCGGCAATAATGTATTCTCGGATTGCGAGCGATTGGAAGAGGTGGTTCTTGGCAATTCCGTATCGGTTATCGGTGACAATGCATTCTCGGATAACCTGTTGCTGACGGATGTAACCATCGGAGAGAATATTTCTTCCATCGGTAATGAAGCTTTTGCAGATTGTCCTGTTTTGGAAAATGTGTATTGGGATTCGCCGTCGGATTACAGCATGCTTGGTACGCTTGGCACCGATGTCTTTACTACGACCAGTCCCAGCCTTTATTTCCATGGGGATATTGCAGAAGGATATCAGCCTTTTGAGTACGCTATGGGCGATAATAAAATCAATGACAACAGTGTCCGTATTTGCTATGTATCCCATGAGCCCGGTGAACTTTCGGTAATTATGGATGAAGAGAGCGGCTATGTTACTTTGATTGACTATCCTCATTATTTTGATTTGCCTTTGGAACTTCGTACGAAGTACGAAAGCGGCACGGCTTTGAATGATGAAGAACGGGCCCTTTTGGATGCAACCTTATATATTAATCTTCCCGCGGAAATCGAATCCATCGATGTGGCATCCTTCCTGGATTCGGATGCCAATAACCAAAATCGTACCAACTGGATTTACATTGAAGATTCTGTAAATTATGGGGATGGGTCCAACAACAGCAAACGTGATATTTATGGAGATGCAAACCTTACAGTGCCGAATTCTTCGGAATTATTAAGTGATTTCTATGAGTCCGGTTATACTCCCGGCTTGTTCTCCGGTTATACCAATGATACAACGCCGCTTACGGCATATGGCGACGCGGCTCCTTCGAGTTATGAAACTAAGGGAAATGACTGGATTTTATCGGTAGCCATGCCCGGTGTTACCTATATTCCGGATGGGGCATTTGATTCCTGTGAACGTTTGCAGTCGGTTATTATTTCTCAGGATTGTTCTCATATCGGCGACGCAGCATTCCAGAATTGTATGGATTTGACCAGTGTAGGAACCAACGGTAATCCGACTTATTTGTATGATAATTATATTATTTATGAAACCTTATCGGATGGCAGTTATGAAATTGCAATGTGTCTGCCGGCGCGTGGTGAAAACCGTTCCAGCACAGAGATTTGGGTAAATTCCGATAATGACCCGATGTTGGACAATGTTTCCTCCATGCA
>SVFE01000060.1 GCA_015057055.1 Lachnospiraceae bacterium
ATGCCGCAAACAGCTAGGACACGGTAAGCCCTGTAGTTAAGGCGGCGCAGTCAGAAATCTTCGAAAAATACGTTGCAACATCTTCCTGCGTCAACGGTTCCAATAGGAATACAGCAAAAGAATTTGCCCCAACCCTGGCAACCAGCGATTCTTCTTTTAAAAGTTGCTGCTCCGCACACAGTTCTTTAAATCCCGCGGCAAAACGACGAAGCGCATCATCCCCGGCCAAAACGCCATTGCTTTCATTATATCTGGCAAAATCGTCCAAATCGGCAACCAGCAAATGCGCAGACGTTATCCCGCTACGAAGAACTGCTTCCACGGACTCACAAAACGCCTCAAAATTAGGTAACCCCGACAGTTCATCTTTTCTGGCGGAATGCAAGATATTTTTCCGCATATCTTCCATCTGCAAGACTTTTTCAATTCTTCCAAGCATGACATCCGCTTCGAAAGGCTTGGTAATAAAATCCATAGCCCCCATTTTAATTCCTTTTACTTCACTGGAAAAATCCGTATCTGCGGTGAGGAAAATAATCGGAATATCTGCCGTTTCCGGATTTAGTTTAATCTCTTCCATGGTTTCATAACCATCCATATCCGGCATTTTAATATCAAGCAAAATCAAATCAGGACGGTTTTTTTTCAAAAAATTCAGCGCCTGTTTACCGGACTTTGCCATAGACAACTGATAATAAGGTTGCAAAACTTCTGCCGCACATTTCAGATTCGTTGTAACATCATCCACCATCAAAATGTGTTTCATATATTCAAAAATTCCTTTACCATTGCTTTCATTTCATCCTTATCACAAACCGTATCATGAAGGACGGGCGCATTCCGAATTTCTTCAATTGCCTTGGGAACTTCCACCTTGGAAATCTTACAAAGTTCGTCAATTAAAGCAAAATCATCCATGGAATCGTATTTTACGTCAATCGCAGTCATAACGCTGCGGGCAAATTTATACGGACTTGCCGTAGAAGCAATGACAGACGGCGTTTTATCGCCGGTTTCTTTTACATAAGAATCATAAACAGAGGCCGCAACCGCCGTGTGAGTATCAATCACATAACCGGTTTTTTCATACAAATCCTTGATTTTAGCAAAGGTGTCCTTCTCAGAGGAATAACCGCCGGCAAAATCGGCCATTTCACTACGCATATCCTGCGTAATTTCATATTTTCCGTCCTTAGAAAGCAATGCCATAAACTCTGCCGTAGCCTTCGCGTCACATCCTGCAATCTTATAAATCAAACGCTCTAAGTTGCTGGAAATCAGAATATCCATAGAAGGAGAAGAAGTTAAAATAAAATCACGGTTCCGGTCATAAACACCGTCTTCAAAGAAATCGAAAAGAACCTTGTTTTCGTTGGAAGCACAAAGGAGCTTACCGATGGGAAGTCCCATATTCTTTGCATAATATGCCGCAAGAATATTTCCGAAATTACCGGTAGGAACAACAACATTCATCTTTTCGCCTTCTGCAAGTTTACCATTTTTCAAAAGATTCAAATAAGCATATACATAATATACGATTTGCGGCACCAAACGACCGATATTGATAGAGTTGGCAGAAGAAAAAACATAACCGTTCTCTGCCAATTCCTTCTTTAATTCCTCGTCCGCAAACATCTTTTTCACGCCGGTCTGGGCATCATCAAAATTTCCGCGAATTCCGATTACTTTTACATTTTTACCCTTTTGCGTAACCATCTGTTTTTCCTGGATGGCACTGACACCGTTCTTAGGATAGAACACAACAATACCGGTACCTTCTACATCTGCAAATCCGGCAAGGGCTGCCTTTCCGGTATCTCCGCTGGTGGCCGTCAAAATCACAATTTTTTCTTTTAAATTATTCTTTTTGGCAGCAGTGGTCATAAGATAAGGTAAAATAGACAACGCCATGTCTTTGAACGCAATGGTTGCTCCGTGGAACAATTCAAGATAATATGCTCCGTCTGCATACACAAGGGGCGCAATTTCTTCCGTATCAAATTTCTCGTCATAAGCGCTATCAATACAATATTTCAACTCTTCTTCCGTAAAATCCGTCAAAAGAAGTTTCATGACTTCATAAGCAGTTTCGCGATAAGTCATATCCTTCTTTTCATTTATATCAAAATCAAAAACGGGTATCTGAGAAGGCACAAACAAACCGCCGTCTTCTGCCAAACCCTGTAAAATCGCCTGTGATGCAGTAACCTTTTTTTCTCCGCATCTTGTACTGCTGTATAAAATCTCCATAAACATCCTCCGTTCGGGCTATGTACCCTTTATTCTTTCGAAATAATACTTCAAGAAATTATAGCACATATGAAATATACACGCAAGAAAGGAAGACGTTAATTTATCTGTTACTGCTTTTTATTATCGAAAGAATTCATGGCCTCCGTGGGCAAATAAAGGTGTCAGGTTTTCATCAAACCACCGCAACCGATCCTCTTGTGCATGGGCTCTGGCCACAAAATACAATGCACCTTCCGAATTGTCTTGTCCAAGAAGGGCATAATACGCCGCGAGATAACTGTCTTCACTGACCCGGACATTATAATATCTTCCGTCTCCCACCGGCGAAAACTGATAACGTCCGTTCTCTTCCTGGAACACAACTTCCGTCACCGTATCCGGAAAAGCATCATCCAAAACACGATTAATTACCACATTGGCGACCAATATCTTTCCTTCCAAATCCTCTCCGCCGGCTTCCGCTTCTACAATCCTTGCAAGTACATCCAATTCTTCATCCGTTATTTCAATCCGCATCTCTTTGGAAAGAACATTGCACTGCACATACCGCTCATTTCCGCATACTTCATCCAGCGCCCTTGCAAACTGCAGAGAATTCAAGTTTTCTGCATCTTCAAATAAACGGTTTTGCAAATCCAGATTTGCAATATTTACTAAAATTATCATATGTAACAACAGAAGAATTCCTGCACATCTTTTATACATAAAACCGCCTTTCCTGTTCTTGTCCCAAAATTCATTACAGAATAATGTATGCGGCAAAAATGTAAAATATGCACATTGTATATCATTTTTCAGTTTGCTATAATTTTTTTATGAAAACAAATTTACCCGGCGTTTACGAAACGCGTAAGAAAGACAATTCCATCTATTACCGTGTCTCAATCACTCACAAGGGAAAGCACATTAGTCTTGGAAGCTACCAGGATAAAAACAAGGCAGCCCGAGCCTACCGTGAAGCGAAAAAACTTTTGGAAAACTCCGCCTTAACCATCGAAAAGTATTCCGAAAAGAAAGCACTTTCCTTTGAAAAATGGGTTTGCCTGGCAAACTTCAGAGACAATGGAATCTATATTGCAAATCCCATATATATCCGGCCAAAAATGTTTTATTATTATTTATCGCCGGAAGAAATATTAAAATTCGATGCAGATGACTTATTTTACTACTCATCCCATAAAATCATGCGACGCGGAGGACATTTTTTTGTTGCCGATTATGGTATGCAGGTAAACATTATTAACCGATATGGCATTAAAAATTACGGTGTGAGCGACCGAGATTATCGATTTATCAATGGGGATTCTATGGATTTTCGCTATTCCAACATTGAAATAATTAATGTCTATCACGGCGTATCCGAAAAAAAATATCGGGGACGAAACTGTTTTTGTTGCAAAATTCATATCAACGGATACTTTATCGTCGGTCACTACAAAGACGAAATTGATGCCGCCATCGCCTATAATAAAGCGGTGGATTTTGTAAAAAGTCACGGCATCACAAAAAAATATGCCGTCAATTTTATCGACGGCATAACTCCACGCGAATACGCGGAACGATATCAAAAAATCAAAATATCAGACAAATTAAAGAACTATTGTATTAACGCACAGAATAATCAATAAAACATATACTGAGGTTAGCATTGCCGGAAATCCCTTCAATTCTGCCGGATGTCGTATATTGCCACATCGCAAATTCATAGGGAAAATCCGGTAAATCACTTTCTTCGGCATACCAAATATCATATCCGATCATGGAGCCCAGACTAAGATTTTGAATCAGCCATTCCTTGTCCCCGTAGAACATAGGTATATAACCGGCTTCTTCTATACGTTCCATAAACGTTAACGCAATATTGGTCCGCTCCATCTTATCCAAATCATCAATTCTGCACTCCATACCGGAAACGTTATCCATATAAAATACCACGGGGTACTGAATTTCATTTTCGGAAAGAGCAGAAATTACATACTCCGCTTCTTCCAGGGCTTCTTCTTCCGTAATGGCTTGAGAGAAGAAATAAACGCCCACATCCAAATCCGCTTCCGAAGCACGTCGTAAATTCTCATAAAAGTACTCATCCATGGAAAGTTCACCGGTCTGATATCCGCGCTGACCAAGTCGAAGCATTACATAATCAACACCGGCACTTTTTAACTCATTAAAATCCACGTAATCCTGAAGTTTTGACAAATCAACTCCCACATAAGATATCCGGGTATTGTTCTCATAGTACATCATGAGGGGACTACGATATACCAGGTTGGCGAAATTATAGGTATTCAAGTCCAAATAAGGATTAATGTCTACCCATTCCGAACTACCGTCTTCATGGATAATTTCCGTTTGGAGAGAATGATCCGTCTCTTCTTCCGCAATTTCACTTTCATTAACAGAAACGCTCTCCTCTTCCGATTCCGTATAATCGTCCTCCCAAATCGTCAAATCATCCGCAGTAAGACTACTGCCGGAAATCAAATCATCCACACTGTGAGACATCTGTGCATTCTCTGCATGCAAAGCCTCCGCATCCGATACGCTTTGTGCATAAGACGAGGACACACTGTTTCCCGAAACTGCCGGTTTTCCGCTTTGGTTTGTCATAAGGACCAAGGAAAGAATCAGTAAGATAACAACACTGACAGAAATGAAAGCCGTAGCCATCACAGAGGAATTCTGCGGAATTTTTCTCCCGTAAGGGGTTCTGTCATAAATATCATCCTCGTAATCCTCCACGTCATCCGGTTCATAGACATAATCATCTTCATCATTTATATCGTCATATTCATATTCATTTTCCAAATCAAAATCGTCATCCAATTTCATAGATTCTTTCCACCTAAAGTTTTCTGTGTTATGATATTTTACATATCAAAAGCAGGGAGATTATTCATGAAACAATATTTTATACTTACACTCTGTCTTATGCCGTTTATCCTGTTTGTGCTTTCAGGATGCGGAACGAACCAGCAGACTCCGTTAAGTGCAAACGGGTTTTATTTGAATACCCTGATATCCATCACCGTCTATGATGACTGCAATGAAGACATTCTGACGGAATGCTTTGCTTTATGCGAAAAATACGAAAATATGTTTTCCGCTACCATAGAAGGCAGTGATGTTTACCGTATTAACCATGCCGGCGGAGCGCCTTGCGTAGTATCGGATGAAACCATAGAACTCTTGTTGCTTTCACTGGAATATGCTGAGTTAACTGACGGAATCGTGGACCCTACAATTTATCCGGTTTCTTCTCTTTGGAATTTTTCTTCCGGCGAGGCAATCGTTCCGCAAGCGTCTGCAATAGCAGAAGCCTTATCCTGTGTTGACTACCGATGCATTCAAATTGACCAAAATACGGTTACTTTAACCGATAACCGCGCCGCCATCGACCTTGGTTTTATTGCCAAAGGTTATATCGGCGAACAAATAAAAGAATATCTTTTATCTGTCGGGGTAGAAAACGCCCTGATTAATCTTGGGGGAAACCTCCTTACCATGGGTTCCAAACCGGACGGAAGCCTCTACCGCATCGGAATTGAAATGCCTTTTCGCCCGGGAGAAAGCGCAGGAGATTTTACCCTTACCGATTGCAGCATTGTAACCAGCGGCGTTTACGAGCGCTGTTTTGAAACCGAAGGAATCCTCTACCATCATCTTATTGATACTTCTACGGGATATCCCTGTGAAAACGGACTTCTTGGCGTTACAATTTTCCATCCGGATTCCGCCATAGCAGACGCTTTAAGCACAACCTGTTTTCTTCTTGGCACCGAAGAAGGTCTGGCACTGATTGAAGAAACCGAGGACGCCGAGGCACTGTTTATTTTGTCAGATTACACCATTATAATGTCTTCCGGTTTACAATAGATTTTTTCGGACATTTTTCCATGCAGGTACCGCAGTTGGTACATTTTTCATAATCAATCTTAGCAAGGAAATCCGTCACATCAATTGCCTCCTGCGGACAATTCTTCTTACATAGTCCACAACCGATACAGCCGACTGCGCATTCTTTCATCACAACGGGTCCCTTTTCATTGGAGGAGCAAGCAACCAGAACTTCTGCTTCATAGGGTACCATTTCAATCAAATTTTTCGGGCAAACAGCGATACATTTACCGCACGCTTTACACTTTTCTTTATCAACAACAGCCACACCGTTCACTACCGAAATCGCATCAAACGGACATTCCTTAACACAGCTTCCGTAACCGAGACAGCCGTAATTACAAGACTTCGGTCCGCCGTTTGGTACGAAGGATAACATTCTGCAATCTTCCAATCCCTGATAGTTATAATCTGACGATGCTTTTTCACAATCGCCGGCGCATTTAACAAAAGCCACCATTCGTTTGGAAGATCCGGCATCCACTCCCATAATTTCAGCAATCTTTTTTGCAACCGCCTCGCCTCCTACCGGGCAGGCATTTGCAGGTGCTTCTCCTTTTACTATTGCCGATGCCAAAGCGCTGCACCCGGCAAATCCACAACCTCCGCAGTTATTTCCGGGCAATGCAGAAACCACTTCTTCCTCTCTCGGGTCCGTTTCCACTTTTAATTTAAGGGCAGAAATTCCAAGAAACAAACCGATAAAAAGACCGATGACACCAATTACAATTACCGCCGTAATAATGGCTGACATATTCATAACAATCCAACCTTTCTTCTAAAATTTAAAGCCAACCGCCTTTAGAGCAAACCGGCAAATCCGCAAAACGCAATGGCCATCAGACCAGCCGTAACAAGTACAATCGGCATACCCTGAAAAGCTTTAGGGATATCGTTATAACGCATTTTTTCACGGATTCCTGCAAGAATGCAGATTGCAATCGCAAACCCTCCTGCAGTGGCAAAACCGTTAACCACACCATAAAGAAGGCTGTATTCCTTCTGAACATTGGTTAAAGCCGTACCAAGAACCGCACAGTTGGTCGTAATCAAAGGCAAGAATACGCCCAATGAATTGTATAGCGAGGGGATTTTTTTCTTTAAAAACATTTCTACAAACTGAACAAGCGCCGCAATTACCAGAATAAAAACAATGGTCTGTAAGTACTCTAAGCCAAATCGCACCAAAATACCGTCATAAATCAAACCGGTTACAAAGGACGCCAGGGTAATAACGAAAATAACCGCAATTCCCATTCCGCCGGCAGTTTTCAGTTGTTTTGAAACGCCAAGGAAAGGACACAAACCATAAAACTGACTTAATACAACATTGCTGACCAACGCCGAACCGATGGCAATGACCAACAATTCCTTTATTGCTTCACCCATTTATTTGTCCTCCTTTCCCACTGCACCGTTTTTTCCGTTCGGGTCATAAAAACGATGACTGCATCCGCTTTCACCGCAATTCATACAATCGTGACTGCAGCCGCTTTGAATTTTCGTTTTTTCACCTTTTGCCGTCTTCTTGTTTTTCATAACATTCTGTAACGCAGTAAGCACTGCCAAAACAAAGAACGCTCCGGGAGCCATAACAAAAATTGCAATGGGACTTTGCGCTTCAAGCCAACCGGTAACCGTCTCCGGCATGGAAAGCATTTCTGCAAGTCTTACGAACGAAACGCCGAAAATTTTGTGGGCGCCTATCATTTCTCTTACCATACCAATCAAGGTAAGCGCCACCGAGAATCCAAGCCCCATGCCCAGCCCGTCAAAGGCAGATAAAATAACACCGTTTTTGGAGGCAAAGCTTTCTGCTCTACCCAAAATGATACAGTTAACAACAATAAGGGGAATAAACATTCCCAGGGAATCATTCAGAGAAGGTAAATAAGCCTGCAAAAATTGCCCTACAATTGTTACGAAAGACGCAATGATTACAATAAATGCCGGAATTCTTACCTTATCCGGGATCACATTGCGCAGCATGGAAATAATAACATTACTAAGTGCCAAAACCACGGTTGTGGTCAGTCCCATACCAAGACCATTA
Organism: Lachnospiraceae bacterium; assembly: GCA_015057055.1. Classification (GTDB taxonomy): domain Bacteria; phylum Bacillota; class Clostridia; order Lachnospirales; family Lachnospiraceae; genus NK4A136. The sequence continues at coordinate 8,204 of SVFE01000060.1, forward strand.
ATGGCGGATGTTGTAACCGCCAGCGTCGGACACATTCCCAGCATTAAAACAAATGTAGGATTTTCCTTAATCAAGCCATTAAAAAAGGTGTCGCAAATTCCTTTTCCAAGAGAAGTTTTTTCTGCATCCGATTTTTTGTTTACATTAGCTTTAACATCACTCACTTCTCTCACCTCACTTTTGAAGAACTAAATCAAAATATGCCATTCCGGCATTAACACCATTTACAAATGCATTGGTGGTAATTGTGGCCGAACTGATAGCATCAATTTCATTTTCCGCCACTGCACCGTTTTTTGTATATACAAATGACTCTACATTACGATTTGCAAATTGAGGAACCAGCACAGTCTCCGCCTCCAAGCCAAGTCCTACGGTTTCCGAAGTTGCAAGAATGGCGATACCGTTTAGTGTTCTGTCCAGTCGCATTCCCATTGCAAAGGATATATCACCGTTGTATCCTTCCTTGTTCACTACAGTTATCACATATCCAAGCAAATTACCGGAAGCATCACAGGCTTCATATACTTCCGTTATTTCATTACTCGGATAAGTTGCCGACCAGGTCTCATAGGTTGCGTCATAATTTACCTCAAGCAAAACAAACTCCGCCGCATCTTCAAATACCGCACGGCATGCTTCCTGTTTTTTCTCCTCTTCCTGTCTGGCAATCGGTTCCTTTGTCATCTCATTAACCACTGCCAGCAAAACGCCGGCAATTGCTGTAATGGCAAATAAAATAAGAGCATCCTTGATTATTTGTTTCATCTTGCTTCGCCCCCCTTTCCAAAGCATTTGGGGATGGTAAATTTCTCAATGATCGGCACCAAAAGATTACCGAAAATAATGGCATAGGAAACACCCTCCGCCGCCGGCGAAAACAAACGGAAAATACCGGTTAACACACCGACAAATATTCCGTAAATAATCTGCCCCTTTTTTGTTACCGGACGGGTCACATAATCGGTTGCCATAAAGAATGCGCCCAGCATAAGACCACCGCCGGCTAAATGGGCAGATAAAAATTGTAAATCCATTCCGTGACCGCCGAAACAAAGAATAAATGCCGTAAACGCAATCAAATAAGTGCCGGTAACATACAAATCAATCACACCCGCCATAATCAAAATACAACCGCCGATGACAATGGCAATCATGGATGTTTCACCAATGGTACCTGCAATATTTCCCGTTACCATCGCACGAAGGTCTACCGCATTACCATTTTTCAATTCGGCCAAAGGCGTTGCACCCGAAAATCCGTCATAGGAAAAATCCGTCATAAGCTTCGGGAAAGAAATCAGTAAAAAGCATCGTGCGCCAAGGGCAGGGTTCATAAAGTTCTGACCGAGACCACCAAAAAGCATTTTCACAATAATTATGGCAAAAAGGCCACCGAGAACGCCAATCCACCAGGGCGCACTCACCGGCAAATTCATCGCAAGAAGAAGGCCGGTAACAACAGCCGAAAAATCTTTTACCGTATTCTTTTTCTTGGTTGCAACGCAGAATAATCCTTCCGCAATAACACAAGTCGCAACCGTAACCAAAATATGCATCAAAGCTCTCAAACCAAAATGCCACACACCGTATCCTGCTGCAGGAAGCAAAGCAATTACCACCGTAAGCATAATTTTCGCCGTGGAGTCATTTCCGCGTATATGAGGATTTGATGATACATTTCTTTTTACATCACTCATTTTATCTCACCTTTTCTCTAATCTATTTCCTCTTTTTTGCCAAAAGAATTTTACGCATGGATTTAATGGACTGGGCCAAATGTTTTTTCGCAGGACATACATAACTGCAACATCCGCATTCCACACATTCCATACCATTATATTTTTCAAACAATTCTTCATCAAAATGGTCCGCAAAATCAGCAATCTGCCCCGGAAGCAAACGGGAAGGACACGCCTCCATACATCTTCCGCAGTTAATACAGGCAGTGGGTTCCCATTTCGCAATGTCATCCTCCGACAGACATAATAAAGCGGAGGAAATCTTCGTAACCGGTACATTGGTATCAAAAATCGCCATCCCCATCATGGGGCCGCCGGAAATTATTTTTTCAGGTTCCTTCGTAAAACCTCCGGCCTCTTCAATGAGTTCCTCATAAATGGTTCCGCAACGCACCTTAAAATTGCAGGGATCTTTTATTGCATCCCCGGTAACGGTAACGATACGGTACATAAGCGGAAGCCCTTCATCAATCGCATTGCATACGGAAATCACGGTGTCTACATTGTTTACTACGCAGCCCGCATCCGCAGGCAGCATTTTGGAATTAATTGCTCTTTTCGTCACCGCATAAATTAATTGCCGTTCCGAGCCTTGGGGATATTTGGTTTTCAACGCACGTACCGAAATATTATCGTAAGATGCCGTCATTTCTTTTAACAGTTTAATGCAATCCGGTTTATTATCCTCCACTGCCAGTACGCCTTTGGCATTGGGAAATAAACTAAGAATAATT